>DASSQW010000040.1:0-16694 GCA_035702165.1 Candidatus Nanopelagicales bacterium | reverse complement strand
AGCAGGCGCATGAACCAGCGCGCGCCGCGCTGCCACGGCAGGTGCAGGTCCTTGACGAGGAACGACGCCACCACCATCCGCACCCGGTTGTGCATCCAGCCCTCGGCGAGCAGCTGGCGCATCCCGGCGTCGACGACCGGGACTCCGGTGCGGCCCGCGCACCAGGCCTCGAACCGCTCGTCGGCGTCGGGCCCGTCGTCGTACTCCATCACGGCGAACCGCGGGTCGAGCCAGCCGCGCGCGGACTCCGGCGCGTGGTGCAGCACGTCGGCGTAGAACTCGCGCCAGGCGAGCTCCTTGCGGAACACGGTGTGCGCGGGCGAGTCGTCGAGCTCGGCGAGCAACGTGCGCGGGTGGATCTCGCCCCAGCGCAGGTGCGCGGACAGCATCGACGTGCCGTCGAGGTCGGGCCGGTTCCGGTCGTCGTCGTACGTCGACAGCCCGTGCGTGCGGAACGCGTGCCACCGTTCCAGCGCCGCGTCCTCGCCGACCGGCGGCAGCTCGGCGAGCAGTGCCGGCTCGTCGGGCAGCGGGTCGCTCGCGAACCCGTCGACCCAGCTCACGTCGGGGTCCGGCGCGGGGGCGCGCCAGCCGTGCGCGAGCCACGCCTTGGAGAAGGGGGTGTAGACGCGGTACGCCGTGCCGTCGGCCTTGCGCACGCGCCCGGGCGCGACGGCGTACGGCGACCCGGTGCGCACGAGGGTGCGGCCTTCGTCGGCGAGCAGCGTCTCGATCTCGAGGTCGCGGGCCGCGCCGTAGGGCCCGAAGTCCGCTGCCACGTGCACGGCCCCCGCGCCGAGCTCGGCCGCGAGCCGCGGCACCACCGTGCGCGGGTCGCCGCGGCGTACGACGAGCGCGCCGTCGAACGAGCGGTCGAGCGCGGTCAGGGAGCGGAGCAGCCACGTGCGGCGGACGTCGCCGGAGGCGTCCCAGAGGACCGGGTCGAGCACGAAGAGGGGGAGGACCGGGCCGTCAGCCGCGGCTGCGCCGAGGGCGGGGTTGTCGTGGCGGCGGAGGTCGCGGCGCACCCAGAGCAGGCTCGGCACCCGCCTCACGCTAGGGCGACGTGACGGGGTCGGCACTCCGAGAGCACGACTCCTCGCGCCAACGGGCACCGCTTAGGACAGGATGGGCTTGTCCGCCCGACCCGTACCGCCAGACAGGACGCCGCCGCCGTGAGCGATCTCATCGACACCACGGAGATGTACCTCCGCACGATCTTCGAGCTCGAGGAGGAGGGCATCACCCCGCTGCGCGCGCGCATCGCCGAGCGGCTCGGTCAGTCCGGCCCCACCGTCTCGCAGACCGTGGCGCGCATGGAGCGCGACGGCCTGGTCTCGGTCGAGGGCGACCGTCACCTCGAGCTCTCCGACGACGGCCGCGCGATGGCCACCCGGGTGATGCGCAAGCACCGTCTCGCGGAGTGCCTGCTCGTCGACGTCATCGGGATCCCCTGGGAGGACGTGCACGCCGAGGCCTGCCGGTGGGAGCACGTGATGAGCGAGGGCGTCGAGCGTCGCCTGCTCGAGATCCTCGGCCACCCGACGACCTCGCCGTACGGCAACCCGATCCCCGGCCTCGACGAGCTCGACCAGGAGCCCGAGGAGAACAGCCTCTCCGGCCTCACCACGCTCGACAAGGTCGTGCGCGCCGACTCGACGCGCGTCACCGTCGTACGCATCGGCGAGCCGATCCAGGCCGACGGGGCCCTCATGGCGTCGCTGCGCCGCGCGGGCGCCACGCCGGGCTCGACAGTCAAGGTGGTCGGTTCCCCCGGCGGCGTGCTGGTCGGCAGCGCCGGGGAGTACGCCGAGCTCGACTCCGCCACCGCTGCGCACGTCTTCGTCGCCAAGGGCTGACCGTTGATAGGTGTCCACGCGCCGGTAGACCGGCGCGTGGACACCTATCAACCGCCCGTGGCACTGTCGTGGCCTTCGGGGCTCAGCCGGGAGGCGTCGGCATCCGGAGCGCCGGACCTGCGCGGTTCGTGAGACGGCATGTCGCCGTGGTAGCGCTCACCGAGCGGTGAGATTGCTTGCGGCACAGGGGATCTCAGCCGTCGCTACGGTCCGTGAAGAAGTGGTCCTTCGTGATCCCCCGTTCGGCGTAATCCGTCTGGACCATCGGCCGGTGGCGCGCTCCCGCGCCGCGCGTCAGAGTCCGTGCTCTGGGGGTTGGACGAACGGGGACACGCGGATGTACCACGAGCACGAGGCACGGGTGTGGGCGACGAGGGTGGCCTGGCGAGACAAGGTCGCCCACGTCGACATCGAACTGGTGCTCGGCGCGGTGGTGCTGCTGGGGCTGGCGCTCTGGTCGGCCGACGCGTCGGCGATGCCGATCGTGCACGTGCCCTTCGAGCTCGGGCCGGTGGCCGTGCTGCTCGCCGCCGCGGCGACGCTGCCGCGCGCGCGCCTGGGCATCGGGCGTGGCGAGCGCACGATCACCTTCGACGCGACGGGCGCGGTGCTGCTGAGCGCCGCGGTCCTGCTGCGTCCCGAGTGGTTCCCGCTCGTCGCGCTCGCGGCGTCGTTGCGCGCGGAGCGCTGGCGCACCGTTCTCAACACCTGCGTGCGCACGACCGCGATCGCTGCTGCCGCGATCGTCTTCCACTCCTACGTCGCGCTCTTCGCGACCGTCACGAGCGTGCGGTCCGACGTGCAGCACGCCGCGGAGCTGGTGCTCGCCGGCGTCACCATCGCGGTGGTCGAGGCGGTGCTCTACCGGCGCCACCTGCGCGCGGTCGACGACCTCGCTGAGGACGCCTCGCGGATGATGCGGGCCGGCATGCTGCGCGACGCGCCCTCGATAGCGCTCGGCTGCGTGTCCGTCGTCCTGCTCACCGTCGGACCGGTGATGCTGCTCCTCGTCGTACCGCTGGCGGGTCTCGTGGCCGCCTCGCTGCGCGACCAGGAGAAGCTGCACGAGTCGGTCCGCGACTACAAGACCGGGCTGCTGTCCATGCAGGGGTTCGGACCGCAGGCGGGTGCCGAGCTCGCCCGGGCCCGCCGCCACGGCCGCCCCCTGGTGATGCTCTTCATGGACCTCGACGGGCTCAAGAGCGTCAACACGGCCCTGGGCTTCCTGGCCGGGGAGTCGGTCATCAGGACGCTGGGCGACATCCTGCGCGAGAACCGGCGCGAGGAGGACCTCGTGGCCCGGGTCGGCGGCGACGAGTTCGCGCTGCTGCTCCCCGACACCGACCTCGCGGGCGGCCTCGCCTTCGCCGAGCGGCTGCGGGCCGCAGTCGCTGCGACGCCGCTGAACGCCACCGGCACGACGGCGCTGCACCGCACCGCGTCGGTCGGCCTCGCGACCCTGAGCCCGAACGACAGCCTCGAGGACCTGATGGACCGCGCCGACCGCGGCCTGCGCAGGGCCAAGGAGCAGGGCCGCAACCGTGTCGTCGTCATGGGCCCGCAGCCCGCCCGCCTCGGCACCGACGACACCGTCTGCGGCTGACGCAGCCGCGTGCGGGGTCGACGGAGGGTAAACGGACGGTCGCTCGGCGCTATCCGGTGGGGCATCCGGGTGACCGCTGCTGCGGCATCTGGGTGGATATGACCCCGTTCGGAACAACCCGGCCGTGATGTCTTCGTGACATCGGGGCATCCGGTGCCCTACGGTCCTCCTCGACCCGCCAGCCGGCGGGGACCGCCGGAGGACGCCGAGTCCTGCCACCCCTGGCGGCCGCACACCCGTGGCAGGAGCGGGGGACCCACTTCCGGGCCCGCCGTATCAGGCGAGTCCTCGGGGTGAAGCCGGTCCCAGACCGGCCGGGCCAACTCCCGGTCCGAACCCGACAGCTCACCTCGTAGGCGTCGCGGAGGATCCATGGCGTCTGCTCGCGCGCGCTTCGGCGCGTCCCTCGGTCTTGCCCTCGCGGCGACCCTGCTGCCGGTCGCTGCCGCCTCGGCCGCCCCGGCGCCGGACCTCGCGACCGCACCTGTGCTCTCGGCCCCCGTCGTCGCCTCGCGCACGGTCGTGGTGGCACCGGCCGCCACGACCGCGGTCCTGCCCCGTGTCGGCGCGACCGGCCGCGTCTACCTCAGCGCCGCGGTCCGCGCCAACGCCGTGCTGCGCGGCAGGGTCGCGATCCTCATCGCCAGGCGCTACGCCGGCATCCCGTACGTCGCGGGCGGCACCACGCCGCGCACCGGCTTCGACTGCTCGGGCTACACCAAGTACGTCTACTCCCAGATGGGCATCACGATCCCGCGCGTCTCGCGCGACCAGTACGCGTGGAGCCGCCACATCTCCAAGGCGCAGGCCGTGCCCGGCGACCTGATCTTCTTCCACTCGAGCAGCGGCCGGGTCTACCACGCCGCGATCTACGCCGGCCACGGCTACGTCTGGCACTCGCCGCACACCGGGTCGCACGTGAGGCTCGAGCGCATCTGGACCTCGGCGTACTACGTGGGTCGCGTCCGCGTCTGACCCCGCACCGCCCCTGCGACGTCGCATCGCAGCAGCGCACGCCGGTGCGCCTCGGCGCCGCGGACGAGTCATGTCGGGACTGCTGACGGGCCTCTCGCGGGTCGCGCTGCGCCGCGCACCCCGGACCGGCATGCTGCGGACGTGGACCAGTGGCGCGAGCGGCTCGAGGGGCAGACGGCTCTCGACGTCGCCCGGCTCGATGAGGCGCTCGGCCTCGCCCTCCTTGACCGCACCTACGTCGACGCGCTGATCGACCCGCGCGGCCACCTGTTCCAACGCCTCGAGTACGTCGGCGACGCCCTCCTCGACGCGGTGCTCGTGATGCGGCTCGTGCGCGCGCAGCCGTGGGACGAGCCGTCGCTCGCCTTCGTGAACGGCGAGCAGCAGGCGCTCGTGTCCGACCACGCCCTCGGCCGGGTGGCCGCCCGGCGCGGGCTCCCCGACGTACGCACCTTCCTCGCCTCGCGCCACCGTCTCGCCGACCGCATCGAGGCGTCGATCGGCGCGGCGTGGGCCGACCTCGGCATCGACGCCGCCGAGCAGGTGGCGCACCGCCTCGTCGTCGCGCCCGGCACCGCGCGCCTGCCCGACCACGACGGCATCCCGGCGACCGGTGGCGACGCGCGCTACGAGGACGCCGCCCGTCTCTGCGGCCACGACCCGCACGCGCTCGGCTGGTACGCCGCCGCAGCTGCGGGCGGTCCCGAGCGCCGGCGTCTCGCGCTCGTCGGCAACGCCGTGCTCGAGGCTGCGTGCGCGACAGCGCAGTACGTCGACGACCCCCTCGCCACCGAGGCGCAGATGAGCGAGGAGCGCCGGGTCGCGACGTCGAACGCGGTCCTCGCCGAGCGGGCGCACGGCCTCGGTCTCGTGCGCCAGGGCGACGCCGACGACCGCCGTGCCGTGGCCGACGAGGTGCAGGCGCTCGTCGGCGCGGTGGCGATGGACGGCGGCATCCGCGCCGGTCTCGACGTCGGTGCCGCCGTCCTCGGCCGCACCTTCGCCCCGGGCCCCGTGGACCTCCTGCGCTGACCGTCGCTCCTCCGATGCGCGAGGCGTCGTTGGCGTCTCCCGGGCCTGGAGACCCCACGAACGCCTGCTGCGCGCGGGGCATGACCTGCGGCCGGCGGCGGGCCGGCTGCGGCGCCGCTAGATTCGCCGCATGACGGTTCCCTCGCGACCTGACGTCCTGGCCGTGCTCGCACCCGGCTCGCTCACGGGTCGTACCGCGCTCGTCACGGGCGGCGGCTCGGGAATCGGCCGCGCCACAGCGCTGCTGCTTGCCTCGATGGGTGCGCGCGTCGCCGTCGTCGGCCGCCGCGAGGACGCGCTCGAGGGCACCGCCGAGATGGCCGCCATCAACAGCGGCGTCCACTCGGTGTCGGGCTACGTCTGCGACGTCCGCGAGCCCGAGCTCGTCGACACGATGCTCGACTCGGTCCTCGGCGACTTCGAGCGCATCGACATCCTCGTGAACAACGCCGGCGGCCAGTTCGTGGCACCCGCGGAGTCGTTGAACCACAAGGGGTTCCGGGCGGTCACGCGGCTCAACCTCGACGCCACGTGGTACCTCACCGCGCGCGTCGCCGAGCGCTCGATGCTGCCGAACGGCTACGGCAAGGTCGTCAGCGTCACCATGTCCCCTCACCGCGGGACGCCGGGGATGGCGCACTCCAGCGCGGCCCGCGCCGCGGTCGAGTCGCTCACGCGCACCCTCGCCGCGGAGTGGGGGCCCCGCGGCGTACGGCTGGTCGCCGTGGCTCCCGGCTTCGTGCACACGGAGGCGATCGCGAGGTACGGCATCGACCCCGACGTCCTGGCGCAGATCGTGCCGGTACGACGGATGCAGGCGGCCGACGAGGTCGCCGCGCTCATCGCGTTCTGCGCGAGCCCGGCCGGCGACTACATCACCGGGACGACGATCACGGCCGACGGCGGCCTCGACGTCGCCGGCCCCGGCATCCTCCCCTGACCCACCCCACCCGGCATGTCACTGGCGTTGTTGGGGTGAAACACGCGGTTTCACCCCAACAAGTCGAGTAACACGCGGCAGGAGGGTGAGGGTCAGGCGGTGTCGAAGCCGAGGCGGAGCGGGATGTCGGCGTGGCCGTGCTCGTCGGGGTTGGCGAGCAGGACCTGGTGCAGCTGGATCATGTTGCGCTCGAAGCCCAGCCGCGACGCCGCGAGGTAGAGCTTCCAGACGCGCGCCTTGCCCTCGCCGACCTCGGCCACCGCCTCGTCCCAGTGCTCCTCGAGGTTGCGCAGCCAGTGCATGAGCGTGAGGGCGTAGTGCTCGCGGAGGTTCTCCTCGTGGCGCACCTCCCAGCCGGCGTCCTCCATCGGCGCCACGAGCTTGCCCACGGGCACGAGCTCGCCGTCGGGGAAGATGTAGCGGTTGATGAAGCCGCTCTTGTACGCCGTGCGCTGCTTGGTGTCGGTGCGCGTGATGCAGTGGTTCAGCAGCCGGCCCTGCGGGTTGAGCCGCGACCTCAGGAACGAGAAGTACGCGGGGTAGTTGGCGTAGCCGATGTGCTCGGTGAGACCGATCGAGGAGATCCGGTCGAAGCCGGTCTCCGGCACGTCGCGGTAGTCCTGGTAGCGGATCTGCACGAGGTCGTCGAGACCCTCGCGGCGTACCGACTCCTGGCCCCACGCGGCCTGCTGCTCCGACAGTGTCACGGCGATCACCTTGGCGCCGTAGTTCTTCGCGGCATGGATCGCGAGACCGCCCCAGCCGCAGCCGACGTCGAGCAGACGCATTCCGCGCTCGAGACCGAGCTTGCGGCAGACGAGGTCGAACTTCTCCTCCTGCGCCTCCTCGAGGGTGGCATCGGTCTTCGGGAACACCGCGCAGGTGTAGGCCATCGACGGCCCGAGCACCCAGCGGTAGAACGTGTTGCTCACGTCGTAGTGGTGCGAGATGGCGTCGCTGTCGCGCCGCTTGGTGTGCACCCGGCCGCCGAGGCGGACCTCCTCCGCCGGGACCGGCGGACGGTGCAGTGCGAACGGCGCCAGGGCACGGTAGAGCCGCGCCTGGTCGGAGACCGTCGGGCGGTGGATGCCGAGCCGCGCCAGACGGTCCAGCGCCGTGTAGAGGTCGCCGTAGACCTGGAGCTCGCCGGTGACGTACGCCCGCGCGAGACCGAGCTGCCCCGGCGAGGACATCAGGTAGGACACCGCGCGCGGAGAGCGCACGTCCAGACGCACGTCGGAACCCTGCCGACCCCATCGGCTTCCGTCGTACGCCGTGAACTCGACGTCGGCGGCGTCCGGGCCGACGAACAGCGAGACGACCTCGGCCAGCTTCATGACCATGCGAAGAACCCTCCCTCAGCCGCGTGCCACCGTCTTGGTCCACATGTCCGGCAGCCGCCCCTGCCGGTCGTACGTGGATCGGAGCACCTCGTAGGTCGCGCCGCCGTAGAGGCGGGCGAACTCGTCCCGATCGTAGAACGCGGTCGAGTAGAGCGACTTGCGACCTCCGAGTTCGGTCACCACCTGCTCGATGCGACGGTTCACCCGCCCTGCGCCGGGGTCGACGCCCGGAGGCACCGGCACGGTCGACCAGAAGCCCACGTTGACGTACGTCGTCGCCGGGTCGAGCTCGTAGAGCGGCCAGGTCACGGACGGGGCGCGCCCGCGCAGCGGGCAGACCCAGACCGGCTCGATCCCCACCTCGCGGTGGAAGAAGTCGAGGAACTCCGCCAGGCGCTCGACCGGAACCTCGATGTCCTGCACGACCGGTTCGCGCTGCGGCCGGCGGCGCACGGTGTTGAGCTTCGACGAGAGTCCGGTGCGCCGGTCGAGGGCGACGAGCCTCCAGTAGACGTCCGAGCGCAGCCGGTCCTTGGGCCAGAACCTGCGGACCACCGGGTTCTGCGCGCCGAACGCGCGCGAGCACCAGAACCAGTCGGTGTCCCAGCGCCACAGGTAGTCGTGCACGGTGAGCACGTCGGTGCGCCGCTGCTGGATCGAGCGGTAGTAGATCTGCTCGCCGGTGTAGTCGCTCGGCGGCTCGTCGGCGGTCGAGGAGTACGACGCGAGCGTGAGGTAGGACTCCGTGCGCGAGAACACCGTGCCGTCGACGTAGTCGAACGGCTCGCCGTCGTAGGCGCCGTTGCGCACGACGGCCTCGATCGTCTCGGCGAGCGCCGTGGCGTCGCCGCAGGGGATGTGCCGCAGCCGCACGTACGGGGTGACCGGCTCGAGCTCGATGCGCAGGCGCAGCGCGTAGCCCAACGAGCCGTAGGAGTTCGGGAACCCGAAGAACAGGTCGCGGTGCCCGTTGGTGGGCGACACCGTGAGCACGCGGCCGTCGCCGGTGAGGATGTCCATGTCGAGCACCGACTCGTGCGGAGAGCCGTTGCGCCAGCTGCCGCTCTCGATGCCGAGCCCGGTCACCGCACCGCCGAGGGTGATCGTCCGCAGCTGCGGCACGCACAGCGGCACGAGCCCGTGGGCGAGCGTGGCTGCGACGAGGTCCTCGTACGTCGTCATCCCGAGCACGTCGGCAGTGCGCCGCTCCACGTCGACGTCGAGAACGCCGGAGAATGCCGAGACGTCGAGCCCGGGCGCCGTCGTGGGGTTGCGCGGCCGGAAGAGGTTCGACGTGCGCTTGGCGAGCCGCACGGGCTCGCCCGGGGGGATTGCGGCGTAGGACTCGCGCAGCTCGTCGACCGCGTTCGCGTAGTCCAGGTAGTCGGGGGAGCGCAGGGCAGCCGTCGTCACGCTCCGACGCTACCGGCGGCGGGCGCTCCTCGGCAGGGGGCGGGTCAGGCCCAGGGCTGCAGGCGCAGAGCGGTGGTCCACGCCGCGGTCCAGAGCACGCCGGCCACGACGGCGACGGCGATGCGGACGGAGAGCTCGACGTCGGTGCGGTGGCGCAGCTGCAGCCAGCCCAGCGGGGGCACGAGCAGGAGCAGGACGAGCACCATCGGCCAGCTCGTGGTCGCGTCGGACGTCGACGGGTCGCGCGGGGGAGCCGGGACGTCGTACACCGTCGAGTCGCGCCAGCGCGACTCGTGCGTGGCGATCTCCTCGCTCACCCGGACTCCCGCCCCATGCCGCGAGGGTAGGTCGGTGCGCGCCCGCCCGCCTCGTCCGAACGGCGGGCGTCACCCGGTCGGAGACTCCGGGGGCGTGACGGAGGGCAACGACGTCGCGGGCGTGATCGCGGTGACCGGCCGTCCGGACGGGTCTGCGCGGAACGCCGCGATCGCGTCCTCGAGCGTGTCGTAGACGTGCTGCTTGCCGATGTGGTCGGTCACCTCGAGCTCGCCGAGTGTCGCGAGCATCCGGCTGTCGGGCCGGGCGAGCACGAAGTGCGCGCCCTGCGCGTGGACGTAGCTCACGAGGTTGTCGAGCGCCTCGCCCGCCGAGTAGTCGACGTCGACGAGCGCGTCGCAGTCGAGCACGACCCACGTGACCGGGTCCGGCGCCGCCTGGATGAGCGCCTCGACGTCGTCGGCGAAGCGGTTGGCGTTCGCGTAGAACAGCGGGGCGTCGTAGCGGAACACGATGAGGCCGGGGAGGCTCTGGGTGCCCGGCTCCGCCGCCTGGTAGGTCGGGCTGCCCTCGGCGTCGACGCCGACGACGAAGCGGTGCGCGCGGTAGGACCGCTCGATGATGAGCAGGACCGACACCACGAGCGCCAGGATGATGCCCTGCTCGACTCCGACGGCGCAGACGACCGCGGCCGTGAGCAGCGCGATCCAGAACTCCGTCGGGGCGAGCTTCTTCACGTGCTTGAGGCCCTTGATGTCGACCAGTCCGACACCGATGAGGAACACGATGCCGCCGAGGACGGCCTTGGGCATCGGCGCGAGGAACGCGGTGAAGAACAGCGTCACGATCAGGACGACGAGCGCCATCGTCATGTTCGCGACCTGGCTGCGGCCGCCCTGCTCGTTGAGGATCTCGGTCTTGGTGGGGCTGCCGTTGACGACGAAGGTGCCGGACAGGCCCGCGGCCGCGTTCGCCGCGGTGAGGCCGACGAGGTCGCGGTTGATGTCGACGCGGTCGCCGTGCTTCATCGCGAACGAGCGGGCGGTCGCGGCGCTCTGCGCGATGATCAGGACCAGGCAGCTCACCGCGGTGGGCAGCACCTGCACGGCGTCGGAGAACGACACGCCCTGCGGCAGGCCGATCGGCGGGAAGCCGCCCTGCACCGACCCGACCTCGGCGACACCGTGGCTCGCGGCGTTCGTCGCCGAGGACAGGGCGATGAGCAGGATCACCGCGACGAGCGCGCCGGGGATCTTGGGGGCGAAGCGCTTGAAGCCCAGGATGATCAGGATCGTGGCGGCGCCGAACGCGACCGTCCAGGGGTTGGCCTGGCCGAGGTTGCTGATCCACGACCACTGCTGCTCGAACCAGTTGCCGGTGCCCTTGGGGATGCCGAGCAGGTCGGGGATCTGGCCGGAGAGCACCTGAACGCCGACACCGGTGAGGAAGCCGATCAGTACCGACGACGACAGGAAGTCGCCGATGAAGCCGAGCTTGAGCACCCGGGCGAGGAGCAGCAGCGCACCGACGACGAGCGCCGTGAGCGAGCACCACGCCACCCACTCGCTCGAGTACGGCGTCAACCCCGCGACGCCAAGGCCCGCGAGGCCGGCGGCGAGGATGGCCGCGGTGGCGGAGTCCGCGCCGACGACGAGCAGCCGGCTCGAGCCGATGAGGGCGAAGAGCAGCGTCGGGAAGATGACGGTGTAGAGACCGGTGACGATCGGCGTCTGCGAGATCGACGTGTAGCCCATCACCTCGGGGATCGCGACGGCGGCGAGCGTCACGCCCGCCACGAGGTCGGTCCCGAGCCACGACCGGTCGTACCTCTTGAGCACCACGGGTACGCCGCGCACAGTCCACCCCCAGATCAGAGCCAGCCGAGGGTCAGGGTGGCACAGAGCGGGTGGTGCTGAGAGCGATTCGGCCCGGTCGGGGCCGCGGGATCAGACCCGGCGGAGCAGGGTCAGGCCGGTGCCCGACCCGACGCAGGTCTGCAGGACCAGGTCCGCGTTGAGGTGCGGCAGCGAGCCGGACTGGCGGGTGAGCCGCACGTGTCCGGTCACGACGTAGGTGCCCCGGGCGGCGCCGCTGGTGACCCGCACGGTGGTGCCGGTCCGTACGAACGCCATCCACTGGTAGCCGCACCAGTTGTGGCCGGCGAGCCAGAGCGGGGAGTGGGTCCAGAGGACGAGCTTGCACCTGTCGATCGCGGCCTGGGAGCCGGGGGCGTCGACGTAGCGCGAGTTGGTGATGGTCTTCGGGGCAGCCGCGGCCTTGCGGGCCGGCTTGGTCGCCGTCTTCTTCGCGACCGTCGCCTTCGCCGCGGGCGCCGAGGCCCTCCGGGGGGTGGCCTTGACGACGACGACGACGGCGGCGGCGGGGCGGGCGGCGGGAGCGACGGTGGCGCGGGTCGCGGGTGCGTCACCGGTGCTCGCAGCAGGCACCGACACCACCGTGGGAGTGGTGGCGTCGACGGGCTGGATCGATCCGTTCCACGCCAGCGCGGAACCCGTGGCGGTCGCGGCGAAGACGACGGCGCTGGCCGCCGCGATCATCGCGGTCCGGTGGAGGTGTCGCTGACGTGTCACGCATAGGGCTTCGACCGCTGGAGCCCCAGGTTTAAGCGCCGTGCGTCACTTGGGCCGAACGGGTGACCGTGAGGTCCCTCCCACGCGTCCGCATGCCGAGACCCCACCAGCTCCTGCCCACCTTCGGGCCCTTTCCGGCGGCCGCACGGCCCGGGAAAGGGCCAGACGGTGGGCAGGAGCTGGCGTGCTCCCCGTCAGATGCCCCAGGGGAGGCCGACGGCGTACCAGAGCAGGAAGAACAGCGTCCATACGCCGGTGAGCACGAGGAAGAAGGGCATCATCAGCGCGATCACGGTGCCGATGCCCGAGCGCTTGTCGTAGCGCGCCGCGAACACGACGATCAGCGGGAAGTAGGCCATGATCGGGTTGACGATGTTGAGCGGCGAGTCGCCCACTCGGTAGGCCGCCAGCACCGCCGACGGATCCACTCCGAGGCGCACGAACACCGGGATGAAGATGGGCGCCAGCAGCGCCCACTTCGCGATCGCCTGCGGCATGATGATGCCCACGACCCACACGATCACGATCGCCACCAGCAGCAGCACGACGGTCGGCACGTTGACGTTCTCGATGAGGTCGCCCAGCTTCACCGCCGCGACCTGCGGCATCTTCGTGTAGTTGAAGTACGCGATGAACTGCGCGATGAGCAGGAAGAGCAGCAGCAGGCCCGCGAGGCCGGCCCACGACCTGGTGACCGCGTCGATGGCCTCGGTGGCGGTGCGGATGGTGCCGGCTCCACGGCCGTAGCCCATGCCCGCAGCGAGGAACAGCAGCGAGATGATGACGATGAGGCTGTCCATGAACGGCGAGGTGCCGATGATGCCGCCGGTCTCGGGGTCGCGCAGCGGGGCGCCGGGCGGCAGCGTGCACAGCAGGATCACCGCGAGCGCGCCCAGGAACCACCAGCCGGCCATGCGGAGCCCGCGCTTCTCGGCGTCGTCGTCGACCGGGGGCGCGTCGTCGGCCTTCTGGATGTCGCTGGCGTCGGCGTCGGGCGCGACCGACGGGTCGTAGGCGCCGAGGCGCCTCTCGACGCGCGACGTCATGAACCCGAGGAGCGCCGTCAGCAGGATCGTGGAGGCGATGCCGAACCAGAGGTTGGCGGTGATGCCGATCGACTTCGCCGGATCGACGAGGTGGATCGACTCGTTGGTGATCTCGGTCAGCACGGCGTCGGTCGGCGTGATGAGGATGTTGACGCCGAAACCGCCCGCGACGCCGGCGAACGCGGCCGCCATGCCGGCCAGCGGATGGCGCCCGATGGAGAGGAACGCCGCAGCACCGAGCGGGATCAGGACGAGGTAGCCGGCGTCGGACGCGATGCTCGAGATGATGCCGAGGAACACGATGATGTAGGTCAGCGCCGCGGGCGACGACACCGCGACGAGCTTGCGGATCAGCGCGGCGATGAGACCTGACCGCTCGGCCACGCCGACGCCGATCATCACGATGAGGATGATGCCCATCGCGGTGAAGCCCATGAAGTTCGAGACGAACGACGTGAACAGGTAGCGGATGCCGTCGACGGTGAGCAGGCCCTGGATCTTCACCGTCTCGGTGACGACGTGGTAGGTGCTCGCGTCGGGCTGGCCCACCGGCATGACCTCGGCCGGCAGCGACGAGCCGGCGACGTCGACGGCGCTCACCGACTGCGGATCGGGCTTCACGACCTCGTACGTCGCACCGACCCCGGCCCAGGCGAGCAGCTGCGACAGCACGATGACGCCGATGCACAGCGCGAGGAACAGGATCGCCGGGTGCGGCACCTTGTTGCCGGCACGTTCGATGCCGTCGAGCACCCGCTGCATCCCACCGGGCTTGCGCGCCTCGTCGGGGGCGACCGCTGCGGCGCTCATGCGCCGGTCCGCGATCCGAGGCGGCCGAAGAGCTCGGCGACGGCGACGGTCGTGCGCTCGAGCTCGTCGAGGAGCACGCGCTCGTTGGGGCCGTGGATGTTCGCGTACCCGTCGGTCACGCCGACGAGCAGGATGTCGGCGCCGGGAGAGGCCTCGTGCAGCGACCGCACGAGCGGGATCGACCCGCCGGCGCCCGCGAGCACGACGTCGGCGTCCCACGCCTGCGACCACACGTCCTTGGCGATGTCGTAGACCGCGCCGTCGACGTCCGCGGCGTAGCCATGACCGAGCTCGAGCGGCGTCACGACCAGCTCGATGCCGTAGGGCATCGCAGCGCGCAGGTGCTCGACGACGGCGGCCTGCGCCTCGGCCGGGTCCTGCTCCGGATGCACGCGCACGTTGAGCTTCGCGCGGGCGTAGGGCTGCACCGCGTTGAGGGCCTTCTCGACCGGCGGCGCGTCCACCCCGATCACCGTGATCGCGGGGCCGGACCAGACGCGCGAACCGAGCGTGCCGGTGCCGACGAGCGGCTGGTCGCCCACGATCTCCGCGAGGTCGCGGAACTCCGCCTCGTCGGGGCCGCCGCCGGTCCACTCCTCGCGGCGCAGGCCCGCGACCGCGACGTCGCCGTCCTCGTCGTGCAGCGTCGACAGCGCGCGGACGAGGGCGAGCAGGGCGTCGGGCGCGGCGCCGCCGTACTGCCCGCTGTGCTTCGCGGAGCCCAGGGTGCGTGCCTCGACCATCACGTTGGCCATGCCGCGCAGCCCGACCGTGAGGGTCGGTACGCCGGCGCGCACGTTGCCCATGTCGGCGATCACCATGACGTCGCACGCGAAGCGCTCCGGGTCGGTCTGCGGGTAGGTCGTGAACGCGCCGCCACCGACCTCCTCGAGACCCTCGACGACGACCTTCACACCGACCGGGGGCCGCCCGCCCCAGGCGCGCAGCGCGCCCGCGAGCGCCACGATGTTCCCCTTGGTGTCGGCGGTGCCGCGGCCGTGGATCGCGCCGTCCTTGTGGGTCGGCACGAACGGCTCGGTCTCCCACAGGCTCTCGTCGCCGGCGGGGACCACGTCGTAGTGGCCGTACACGAGCACGGTCGGCGCGCCCGGCGGTGCAGGGATCTCGCCGAACACGATCGGCGCGGTCTGCGGCAGGTCGATCGTGTCGAAGCTCTCCACCCCCGACGCCGCGAAGAGCCGGGTGACGGCGGCCTGCGCCTCGGCGAGGCCGGCGTGGGTCTCGTCGGGGTAGCCCGCCTTGGACACGGACGGGATGCGCACGAGGGTCTCGAGCTCGGACACCAGCTCCGGCATGAGCGCATGGACGCGGTCGCGCAGGTTCTCGTCGGCCATCTCGGGGTTCTCCTCGGCAGCGGCAGAGCGCTCTCCTGCTCCGCGGTGTCCCGATCCTAGGGTCCCCTCACCTCCGCACCTGGGCCCTCCTGCCCGCCTCCAGGCACCCCCTCCCGACAGCCCCACCCGCGTGATCTTGGTCTTGCGCCGGTTATCCGAGCCTCCAGCCCCCGGGAAAGCGGCGTACGACCAAGATCACGCGGGGAGGGGTGGGCCGGCGGCGGCGGAATCCGGGTCGCGGCGGTTCGGGGGATGCCTAGGCTGCCCGCGTGGAACCGACCTCCTTCGACGCCGTCGACCGCTTGATGGACGAGTTCTTCGCTCTCGGTGGTGCACCCGGGCTCGCGTACGGCGTCGTCGCTGACGGCCGACTCGTGCACGCGCGCGGTCTCGGGCTCGCGACCCTCGGCGGGACTGCGCCCGACTCCTCGACGGTGTTCCGCATCGCGTCCATGACCAAGAGCTTCGTCGGCGCGACGGTCCTGTCGCTGCGGGACGAGGGCCTGCTCTCGCTGGAGGCACCGGTGTCGGCGTACGTGCCCGAGCTCGAGGGCGTGCGCGGGCCGACGCTCGACTCGCCTGCGCCGACCGTGCGCGACCTGATGACCATGAGCGGCGGCTGGGTCACCGACGACCCGTGGGCCGACCGCAACGAGTCGATGACGCCGGCCGAGCTCGACGCCCTCCTGCAGCGGGGGCTCACGTTCGACGCCGCTCCGGGGACACGCTTCGAGTACTCCAACCTCGGCTGGACGATCCTCGGCCGTGTCGTCACCAACGTTGCGGGTGCGCCGTTCCAGGAGGTCGTGACCGCGCGCGTGCTGCGCCCGCTCCGGCTGGCGAGCACCGGCTTCACGCTGGACGACGTACCCGCAGACCGCCTGGCGGACGGCCACTTCCGGCTCGACGACACCTGGCACGTCGAGCCGACGTCGGCCACGGGCGAGTTCGCGGCGCTCGGCGGCCTGTTCAGCACGGTCGACGACCTCGCGGTCTGGGTGGGGACGCTGTGCGGCGCGTTCCCCCCGAGGGACGACGACGACCCCGGCGTGCCCGCGGTGCGGTCCTCGCTGCGCGAGATGCAGCAGGCGCACCGCTTCGTCGGCGTCGTGCGCGGCGCACCGGGCGACGACCGGCTCCCTGGCGAGGCGCACGCCTACGGCTTCGGCCTGATGGCTACCGAGGACCCTCGCTTCGGCACCCTGGTCCACCACGGTGGTGGCTACCCGGGCTACGGCTCGCACATGGTGTGGCACCCCGCGAGCGGGATCGGCGTGGTGGGCCTCGCGAACGCCCGTTATGCCGGCCCGTACCGCATCACGCGCGTCGCGCTGACGGCGCTGCTGCGCCAGCTCGACGCACCGGCGCGCATCACTCGGCCCACCTCGGGCGCAGCCACGCTGCGCCCGAGGATCGATGCGCTCGTCGAGTCGTGGGACGACGAGGTGGCG
>DASSQW010000039.1:0-3289 GCA_035702165.1 Candidatus Nanopelagicales bacterium | reverse complement strand
CGGCCGGTCCTGCCTCGACGCGGTCATGGCGTCAGCTGACGGTCGGGTTCACTGCGAAGTCGGAGATGGCCCCACCCTGGGTCTTCCACTTGGTGAGGATCTGGTCGTAGGTGCCGTCGGCCTTGAGCTGCTTGAGGGCCTCGACGATGGCCTCGCCGAAGGCGGTTCCGGCGGCATCCTTCGGGAGCACGTAGCCGTAGGGGGCCGAGTCGTACTGCTCGCCGAGCAGCTCGAGACTGCCGCCCGTGGAGTCGACCGCGGCGATGGCCGGCGGCAGGTCGACCAGCATGGCGTCGGCCTTACCGGACTGCACGGCCGCGGTGACCTTGGCCTGGTCGGCGTCGACGAGCACCTTGATCTCGGGCTTGCCCGCGTCGGTGCACGCCTTCTGGCGGGCAGGCAGGTCGACGTCGGCCTGCACGGTGCCCTTCTGCACGGCGACGCTCTTGCCGCAGGCGTCGTCGGGGTTGATCCCCTTCGGGTTCCCCTTCTGGGTGACCCACTGGGTGCCGGCCTTGAAGTAGCTGACCATCGTCGCCTGGGCCTCACGCTCGGGGTTCACGGTGAAGCTCGAGACGCCGATGTCGTACTTGCCGCTCTGGACGCCCAGGATGATCGCGTCGAACGCGGAGGGGACCCACTCGGTCTTGACGCCGAACTTGGCCATGACGGCGTCGAACAGGTCGACGTCCATGCCGATGACGGTCTTGCCGTCGGCGTCGAGGTACTCGTTGGGCTGGTAGGTGGCGTCGGTGCCGATCTTGATGGTGCCGGCGCTCTTGATCGAGGCCGGGAGCTTGGCGACCAGGGCGGGGTCGACCTTGGCGGCGCTGGCCGACGTCGTGGCCGATGCGGAGCTCGAGCTGCCCGAGGAGAGCGAGTCGGAGCCGCAGGCGGTCAGGGCGAGGGCGGTCGTGGCGATGGCGGCCATCGCCAGGGCACGGGTGTGGAACATGGGGGTCCTTTCACGGGGCGGCACCGGGGCGGGGGCAGCCTCGGTACGGTGTACGGGGCCGATCCTGCCACCGTGCTGCGTCGCGTGCGTCACACCCCGGTAACTATCTCGCTGTGCGATGATGCACACCCGCGGACACCCCCGCGCGCTGCGAACGGCCGAGAAGCACCCCCCTCAGCCTCGCGAACTGCCCGGCCCCCGCCTCGCGCTGGTGGGCCACCACGCCAGAACTGCCGAGGAGCTGCCCCATGGCCGCGTCGCCCCACGTCCCCTTCTTCGACCCGGAGAGCCCGGTCTTCCGTGCTCACGAGGGTGGGAAGCTGGGGGTACACGCGACGAAGCCGCTGGAGGGCCGCGAGGACCTGGCGCTGCTGTACACCCCCGGCGTCGCGGAGGTCTCGCTCGCGATCGCCGCTGACCCCGCCCTGTCGATGCGCTACACCGCGCGGCGCAACACCGTGGCCGTCATCAGCGACGGCACCGCGGTGCTGGGCCTCGGCGACATCGGCCCGCTTGGCGCGATGCCGGTGATGGAGGGCAAGGCGGTGCTCTTCAAGCACTTCGCCGGGATCGACGCCGTGCCGGTGGTGATGGAGACCGGCACCGTCGAGGAGCTGGTCGAGGCGATCGCCCGGATCGCGCCGTCGTACGGCGGCATCAACCTCGAGGACATCTCGGCGCCGCGCTGCTTCGAGATCGAGCGGAGGCTGCGCGAGCGGCTCGACATCCCGGTCTTCCACGACGACCAGCACGGCACGGCGATCGTCGCCCTGGCGGCCCTGGTCAACGCGGTGCGCGTCGTCGACAAGTCGTTGGCCGACGTCACCGTCGTGGTGTCGGGAGCCGGCGCCGCGGGTGCCAAGCACGTGCTCGTCTGGGATCGCGAGGGCATCCTCTCGCCCGACGATGCGTCCCTCTCGCCGGCGAAGAAGGCTCTCGCCGAGCTGACGAACCCCGAGGGCATCACCGGCGACCTGCACGACGCGTTGCGCGACGCGGACGTGTTCATCGGCGTCTCCGCACCGGGAGTGCTCCCGGCTCCGTGGATCGCCGACATGGCGCCGAGCCCGATCGTGTTCGCGCTCGCCAACCCGGACCCCGAGACCGACGTCGACGCCGCGCAGCACTTCGCCGCGGTGCTCGCCACCGGCCGCTCGGACTACCCGAACCAGATCAACAACGTCCTGGCGTTCCCCGGTGTGTTCCGCGGCCTGCTCGACGCCCGCGCCCGCGAGGTGACCACCGCGATGCTGCTGTCGGCGGCGGCCGCACTCGCGGCCTGCGTGTCGGACGAGCAGCTCAACGCGACCTACATCGTGCCGTCGGTGTTCGACCCGGCGGTCCCGACATCGGTCGCCGCAGCCGTCCGCGAGGCGGCCGGCGTACCGACGACCTGAGAGCGCACGAACCGCAGCACCCGATCACCTCGTCGGAGAGGGCACACCTACTCCGGGAGGACCGCGATGCCTCGTCGCACCCGCATACTCGTCATCGCTCTGGGCGGCGTCGCCGTCGTCGGCGCAGTCGCCGGGCTCGGCGCGCTCACGTCGGGGGGTGGTGGCAGCGGGGGGTCCAGCGGCAGCAGCGTCAGCGGGCGCGCCAGCGGTGGGGACGGCACCGCCGGGCCGGGTGCCGTCGTCGGCGCCCCCGCGGTCGCACCGCGCGGGCCGGTGAAAGGCTCGACCGGCGGCGGATCCGGCACGTCGACCGATATCGGGCTGACCGTGGCCGACATCGGCACGTCGAAGATCAGGACGGTCGACATGACCGTGCAGGTCCGGCACGGCGTCTCGGTCGCGGCTCAGGCCAACGCGGCAGAGGCGATCGCCTCCCGCGCCGGCGGCGAGGTCGATGCCGACGAGCGCAGCTCCGGGCGCTACGCCGAGGCAACCCTGGTGCTGCGGGTGCCGCCGGACCAGCTCGTCCCCGCACTGGCCGACCTGTCCAGGCTCGGTATCGAGAAGACGAGGCACCTGGCCACGAAGGACGTGACGTCGGCCGTCGCCGACGTGAACTCGCGCGTCGCGAGCGCGCAGGAGGCGATCGACCGGTTGCGGTTGCTGTACCGGCAGGCGACCAAGGTCGCCGACGTGATCACGATCGAGAGCGAGCTGTCCGCGCGTGAGAGCGATCTCGAATCGTTGCAGGCTCAGCAGCGCGCGCTGTCGGCGCAGACCGCGACCGCCACGATCACCCTCAGCCTCGTCAGCCCGCCGGTCCTGACCAAGCACGTCGTGCCGCCGCCGAAGAAGCACGAGACGACCGGGTTCCTCGGTGGGCTGCGCGAGGGTTGGCACGCGTTCGCGGCGGGTGCCGCGATCCTCGCCACCGTAG
>DASSQW010000038.1:0-3526 GCA_035702165.1 Candidatus Nanopelagicales bacterium | reverse complement strand
CTGCACCGCCACACCGTGCTCGCGAGCGAGCGCGGTGACGCGCTCCACCTGCTCCGGAGCCGCCGTCACGATCGCTCGCGCGGTCGACTCGGAGAACAGGAAGACGAAGGGGTCGAGGGCGGCCGGCGCGTCGATCGTGGCGCCGACGCCGTGGCGCAGCGCCATCTCCACGACGGCCTGCGCCACGCCGCCCTCGCTGAGGTCGTGCGCCGCACCGACCAGGCCGCCGCGCGACGCCGCGACCAGCACCGTCGCCAGGGCGCGCTCGGCCTCGAGGTCGACCCGGGGCGGCAGGCCGCCGAGGTGCCCGTGCACGACATGGGCCCACTCCGAGCCGGCGAGCTCATCACGGGTCTCGCCGAGCAGCAGGACGACGTCGCCCATCTCGCGGAAGGCCATCTGCGTGCGCTGCGCGACGTCGTCGACCACACCGAGGACGCCGACGACGGGAGTCGGGTGGATCGCGGCGGTGCCGGTCTGGTTGTAGAAGCTGACGTTTCCGCCGGTGACGGGGATGCCCAGCTGCAGGCAGCCGTCGGCGAGGCCGGTCACGGCCCGCTCGAACTGCCACATGACGTCGGGGTCCTCGGGCGACCCGAAGTTCAGGCAGTTCGTGACGGCGAGCGGGTCGCCGCCGGTGGCTGCGACGTTGCGGTAGGCCTCGGCCAGCGCGAGCTGGGCACCGGCGTACGGGTCGAGTTTGGCGAAGCGGCCGTTGCAGTCGGTCGAGATGGCGACGCCGAGCCCGCTCTCCTCGTCCACGCGGACGACGCCGGCGTCCTCCGGCTGCGCGAGCACGGTGTTGCCGAGGACGTAGCGGTCGTACTGCGCGGTGATCCAGGACTTCGACGCCAGGTTCGGCGACGCCGCGAGCCGAAGGACGGTCTCGCGCAGCTCGTCGGCGGTCTTCGGCCGCGGCAGCGAGTCGGGCACGTCGGCCTGCAGCGCGTCCTGCCACGACGGACGGGCGTAGGGGCGCTCGTAGACGGGGCCGTCGTGGGCGACGGTGCGCGGCGGCACGTCGACGATGACCTCGCCCTGCCACTCGATCACGAGGCGGCCGGTGGCCGTGACCTCGCCGATGATCGCGGCGTCGACATCCCACTTCGCGCAGATGGCGAGGAACTCGTCGATCCGGTCCGGACGCACGACCGCGGCCATGCGCTCCTGCGACTCGCTCATCAGGATCTCTTCGGGTGTGAGCGTGTGGTCGCGCAGCGGCACCTTGTCGAGCACCACGTGCATGCCGCCGTCGCCGTTGCTCGCGAGCTCGCTGGTGGCGCACGAGATGCCCGCGGCGCCGAGGTCCTGGATGCCTTCCACGAGCCCGGCGTGCAGCACCTCGAGCGTGCACTCGATGAGCAGCTTCTCCATGAACGGATCGCCGACCTGCACGGCGGGGCGCTTTGCCGGGCCGCCGTCCTCGAAGGTCTCCGAGGCGAGGATCGACGCGCCGCCGATGCCGTCGCCGCCGGTCTTCGCGCCGTAGAGCACGACGAGGTTGCCGACGCCCTTGGCGCTCGCGAGGTGGATGTCCTCGTGCCGCAGCGTGCCGACGCAGAGCGCGTTGACGAGCGGGTTGCCCTGGTAGCACGGGTCGAAGACGACCTCGCCGCCGATGTTGGGCAGGCCCAGGCAGTTGCCGTAGCCGCCGATGCCCGCGACGACGCCCGGGAGGACGCGGTGGGTGTCGGGATGGTCGGCAGCGCCGAAGCGCAGCGGGTCCATGACCGCGACCGGGCGCGCGCCCATCGAGATGATGTCGCGCACGATGCCGCCGATGCCGGTGGCCGCGCCCTGGTAGGGCTCGACGTAGGACGGGTGGTTGTGCGACTCGACCTTGAAGGTGACCGCCCAGCCCTGCCCGATGTCGACGACGCCGGCGTTCTCGCCGATGCCGACAAGCAGCGTGTCGGTCTCCGGCTTCTTCTCGCCGAACTGGCGCAGGTGCACCTTGCTCGACTTGTACGAGCAGTGCTCGGACCACATGACGCTGTACATCGCGAGCTCGCCGCTCGTGGGGCGGCGGCCGAGGATCTCGCGGATCTCGGCGTACTCGTTGGCCTTCAGGCCGAGCTGCTCGTAGGGCTGCTCGCGCTCGGGGTGCGCGATCGCGTCGGCGACGGTGTCGGGGTGGCGCGTCACGCCTCCACCAGTCCCTTCAGGATCGAGGTGAAGAAGCCGAGCCCGTCGGTGGTCGGGCCGGTCAGCGCCTCGACCGCGTGCTCGGGGTGGGGCATGAGCCCGACGACGTTGCCGCGCTCGTTGCTGATGCCGGCGATGTCGCGGCGGCTGCCGTTCGGGTTGACCTCGAGGTAGCGCGCCACGACGCGGCCCTCGCCCTCGAGCCGGTCGAGGGTGGCCTCGTCGGCGACGTAGCCGCCCTCGCCGTTCTTCAGCGGTACGACGATCTCCTGGCCGACCTCGTAGTCCGACGTCCACATGGTGCTGGTGCTCTCGATGCGCAGCCGCTGGTCGCGGCAGACGAAGTGCAGGTTGTCGTTGCGGACCAGGGCGCCGGGGAGCAGGTGGCTCTCGCAGAGGATCTGGAAGCCGTTGCAGATGCCGAGCACGGGAAGACCGCCCTCGGCCGCCTTCACGAGCTCCTGCATGATCGGCGCGAAGCGGGCGATCGCGCCGCAGCGCAGGTAGTCGCCGTAGGAGAAGCCGCCAGGGAGCACCACGGCGTCGACGTCGCGCAGGTCGTGGTCGCCGTGCCAGAGCGCGACCGCCTCGCCGCCGGCGACGCGCACCGCGCGGGCGGCGTCGCGGTCGTCGAGCGAGCCGGGGAAGGTGACGACGCCGACCTTCACGAGGAGACCTCGCGGATGACGTAGTCCTCGATCACCGGGTTGGAGAGCAGCGACCCGGCGAGCTCGTGGATCTGGGCGAGGCGCAGGTCGTCGACGTCGCCGTCGAGGTCGAGGGTGAAGGTCTTGCCCTGCCGCACACCCTCGACGCCGGCGAGGCCGAGGCGCCCGAGAGCTCCCTCCACGGCCTTGCCCTGCGGGTCGAGGATCTCGGGCTTGAGCATGACGTCGACGACGACGCGGGCCACGGGGCGCTCCAGGGGGTCGTGGATGATCGACCGGGGGAAGGCGGTACGCCGCATCCTATCGGCCGCAGACCCCTGCCCCGACCTCGCCCTCAGACGGTCGCGTCGCCGAACAGGGCTCGACGGACGGGGTCGAAGGCGCGGTCGTCGCGGGCCAGGAGCAGGCCGCGGCCGTCGACGCCGGGGCGGTAGCGCGCGCCGTCGAGATGGCGCACCGAGCCGCCGACCTCGTGCAGCATGAGCGACCCCGGCGCGTGGTCCCAGGCGTAGCTGCGCCACAGCAGGGCGGCGTCGGACTCTCCTTGCAGGAGCCGGACATAGGCGACGGCCGCCGACATCGGCGGCCGCTGATCCAGGGCGGCGAGCGCGACCTGGTCGGCACCGGCGAGCACCTCGGGCGGGATGAAGCGCCCCGAGTACCACCCCCGCAGGTCGGCGAACGTCGGGGAGGGACCGGTGGGCGCTCGGACC
>DASSQW010000037.1:0-9582 GCA_035702165.1 Candidatus Nanopelagicales bacterium | reverse complement strand
CGCCCGGCTCCGCGCCGGTGGCAGCGGGCTGCTGACGGCGCACCCGCGCCGGTCGCGCACGCCGTGCAGCCGGCCGACGGGCGGGTGCACGCGCTCGAGGGCCCGGGTTCCGTGATGGAACCCGGGCCCTCGTCGTACGTCGTGCGTGCGGGCTACTCGCCGCGGTGACCGGCCTCGGAGGCGTGGGTCTTGTGCTGGTCGGCGAGCGCGACCTTCAGGCGGGTCTCGGCCCGCTCGATCGCAGCCTGCTCGTCGGGCGTGTCGGCACCGGCGGCGCGGGCACGCTCGAGCGCCTCCTGGGCGCGGACGACGTCGATCTCGCCGCCGAGCTCCGCGGACTCCGCGAGGATCGAGACGTTGTCGCTGTCGACCGCGAAGAACCCACCGTGGACCGCCGCGGAGATGACCCGGCCCTCGGTCGTCGTGATCCGCACGGGGCTGTCGGCGAGCAGCGCCAGCACGGGCTCGTGCTGGGGCAGGATGCCGATCTCTCCCTCGAGGGTCTTGGCGACCACCATCGACGCCGTGCCCGACCAGATCTTGCGGTCGACGGCGACGAGGCTGACGTTGAGCTCACCCATGGTCAGCCGGCCAGCTTCGCGGCGTTCTTCTCGACATCCTCGACACCGCCGCAGAGGAAGAACGCCTGCTCGGGCAGGTGGTCGTACTCGCCCTCGCACAGCGCCTTGAACGACGCGATTGTCTCATCGACCGGCACGAACGAGCCGGGCTGGCTGGTGAACTGCTCGGCGACGAATAGGTTCTGCGAGAGGAAGCGCTGGATACGGCGGGCGCGGCCGACGAGGATTTTGTCCTCCTCGGAGAGCTCGTCGATACCGAGGATCGCGATGATGTCCTGCAGGTCCTTGTAGCGCTGCAGGATCTCCTTGACGCGCGCGGCGACGCGGTAGTGCTCGTCACCGATGTAGCGCGGGTCGAGGATGCGCGAGGTCGAGTCGAGCGGGTCCACCGCGGGGTAGATGCCGAGCTCGGAGATCGGCCGGCTCAGGACGGTCGTCGCGTCGAGGTGCGCGAACGTCGTCGCCGGCGCCGGGTCGGTGAGGTCGTCGGCGGGGACGTAGATCGCCTGCAGCGAGGTGATCGAGTGACCGCGCGTCGAGGTGATGCGCTCCTGCAGCTGGCCCATCTCGTCGGCGAGCGTCGGCTGGTAGCCCACCGCGGAGGGCATGCGGCCGAGCAGCGTCGAGACCTCGGATCCCGCCTGGGTGAAGCGGAAGATGTTGTCGATGAACAGCAGCACGTCCTGCTTCTGCACGTCGCGGAAGTACTCCGCCATCGTGAGCGCCGACAGGGCGACGCGCAGGCGCGTGCCCGGCGGCTCGTCCATCTGACCGAAGACGAGGGCCGTCTTGTTGATGACGCCGGACTCGGTCATCTCGCCGAAGAGGTCGTTGCCCTCACGGGTGCGCTCGCCGACGCCGGCGAAGACCGACACGCCACCGAACTGCTCGGCGACGCGGTTGATCATCTCCTGGATGAGGACCGTCTTGCCGACCCCCGCCCCGCCGAACAGGCCGATCTTGCCGCCCTTGACGTACGGGGTGAGCAGGTCGATGACCTTGATGCCGGTGACGAAGACCTCGGTCTTCGACTCGAGCTGGTCGAAGGAGGGGGCCTGGGCGTGGATGCCGCGGCGCTCGGTGATCTGGAGCGACGACTCCTCGACGTCGAGCGGCTTGCCGAGGGTGTTCCACACGTGGCCGAGCGTCACGTCGCCGACGGGCACGGTGATGGCATCTCCCGTGTCGACCACGGCCGCACCGCGGACGAGGCCGTCGGTCGGCTGCATGGAGATGGTGCGCACCATGTTGTCGCCGATGTGCTGGGCCACCTCGAGCGTGAGCGTGCGGCGTGCCGCCTCACCCTCGCCCTGGTCGCCCATGCTCACCTCGACGTGCAGCGCGTTGTAGAGCTCGGGCATCGCCTCGACGGGGAACTCCACGTCGACGACCGGGCCGGTCACCCGTGCCACGCGACCGGTGCCGGTCGTGGTCTCAGTCGTTGCAGTCATGGTCTTCCTCGACTCCTATGCGGATGCGGAGAGCGCGTCGGCGCCGCCGACGATCTCGCTGATCTCTTGGGTGATCTCGGCCTGACGGGCCTGGTTGGCCTGGCGGCTCAGGGTCTTGATGAGCTCCTCGGCGTTGTCGGTCGCCGACTTCATCGCACGCCGGCGCGCGGCGTGCTCCGAGGCGGCGGACAGCAGCAGCGCGGTGAACACGAGGTTCTCGACGTACTTCGGGAGCAGGGCGTCGAGCACGGCAGCGCCGGACGGCTCGAACTCGTAGAGCGGGAAGACGGTGCCGGCAGCGGCGGCCTCCGCCTTGGTCGTCTCGACGATCTCGAGCGGCAGGATCCGGCGCACGGTGGGCCGCTGGGTGACCATGCTCTCGAAGTGCGTGTAGACGATGTGGATCTCGTCGGTGCCGCCGTCCTCGGTCCGGGTCAGGAACGACTCGAGCAGGGCCGCGGCGATCTCCTTGGCGTGGGCGTAGGTCGGCTGGTCGGTGAAACCGGTCCAGCTGGCAGCGACCTCGCGCCCGCGGAAGCGGTAGTAGCCCACCGCCTTGCGGCCCACGAGGAACGGGACGACGCGGACGCCCTGCTCCCCGAGGAGCGCCGTGAGCTGCTCGCCCTCCTTGATCGCTGCGGACGAGTACGCACCGGCAAGACCGCGGTCGGCCGTGATCACCAGCACCGCCGCGCGCTCGCGCAGCCGCTGGTCGGTCTCGGTCAGCGGATGGCCGCCGCCGGTGTGCGACGCCGCCGCGGAGATCGCGCGACCCAGCTCGCGCGTGTACGGCAGGGCCGCCTCCACGCGCTGCTGCGCCTTGACGATCCGCGACGAGGCGATGAGCTCCATCGCCTTCGTGATCTTCTTGGTCGCCTGGACGGAGCGGATCCGTCGTCGGTAGACCCTCAGCTGAGCACCCATCGGGGAGGGACCCTCAGCCCTTGACCCGGGTGATGGTGGCGTGCTCGACCTCGGCCTCGTCGAGAGCCTCGGGCGCAGCCTCGTTGACGACGAGCGGGGCGCCGGACGACGTCGTGAAGGTGCGCTTGAACGCCTCGATCGCGTTCTCGAGCAGCCGCACGGTGTCGTCGGACAGGGCGCCGGTCGACGCGATCGTGTCGAGGACCGCCGGGTTGTCGCGCTTGAGCTGGTCGAGGAAGTCGCGCTCGAAGCGCTTGATGTCCTCGACCGGGACGTCGTCGAGCTTGCCGGTGGTTCCGGCCCACACCGAGACGACCTCCTCCTGCATCGGGAAGGGCTGGTACTGCGGCTGCTTGAGCAGCTCGACCAGGCGCGCGCCGCGCTCGAGCTGCGCCTTGGACGCGGCGTCGAGGTCGGAGCCGAAGGCGGCGAACGCCTCGAGCTCGCGGAACTGGGCGAGGTCCAGGCGCAGGCGGCCGGCGACCGACTTCATCGCCTTGGGCTGCGCCGAGCCGCCGACGCGGGAGACCGAGATGCCGACGTTGATCGCCGGGCGGACGCCCGAGTTGAACAGGTCGGACTCCAGGAAGCACTGGCCGTCGGTGATCGAGATGACGTTGGTCGGGATGTACGCCGACACGTCGTTGGCCTTCGTCTCGATGATCGGCAGTCCGGTCATCGAGCCGGCGCCGAGCTCGTCGGAGAGCTTGGCGCAGCGCTCGAGCAGGCGCGAGTGCAGGTAGAAGACGTCACCCGGGTAGGCCTCGCGGCCCGGCGGGCGGCGCAGCAGCAGCGAGACCGCGCGGTAGGCCTCGGCCTGCTTGGACAGGTCGTCGAAGATGATCAGGACGTGCTGGCCCTGGTACATCCAGTGCTGCCCGATGGCGGAGCCGGTGTACGGGGCGAGGTACTTGAAGCCGGCCGGGTCGGACGCCGGGGCCGCCACGATGGTGGTGTAGGCCATCGCGCCGTACTCCTCGAGCGCACCCTTGACCGCCGCGATGGTCGAGCCCTTCTGGCCGATCGCGACGTAGATGCACTTGACCTGCTTCTTGGGGTCGCCCGACGCCCAGTTCTCCTTCTGGTTGATGATCGTGTCGATCGCCACCGCGGTCTTGCCGGTCTGGCGGTCGCCGATGATCAGCTGGCGCTGGCCGCGGCCGATGGCCGTCATGGCGTCGATCGCCTTGATGCCCGTGAGCATCGGCTCCTTCACCGGCTGGCGCTGGACGACCGTGGGCGCCTGCAGCTCGAGCGCGCGGCGCGCCTCGGCCTCGATGGGTCCCTGGCCGTCGATCGGGTTGCCCAGCGGGTCGACCACGCGGCCCAGGAAGCCGTCGCCGACCGGCACCGAGAGGATCTCGCCGGTGCGCTTGACCGCCTGGCCCTCCTCGATGCGCGAGCCGTCGCCGAGGAGCACGGTGCCGATCTCGCGGACGTCGAGGTTGAGCGCCAGGCCCAGCAGACCGCCCTCGAACTCGAGAAGCTCGTTGGTCATCGCCGAGTGCAGGCCCTCGACGCGCGCGATGCCGTCGCCCGTCTCGACGACGCGCCCGACCTCCTCGCGGGTCGTCCCGGGCGCGTACGACTCGACGTTCCGGGCGATCGCGTCGCGGATGTCCTCCGGCCGGATCGTCAGCTCCGTCATGGTGTCCTGCTCTCTCGTCTCGTCGCCGTGCCCTGGGGCGGTTACGGCGCCAGGCTGGCTGTGCGGTCTGGGTGGTGCTGAGCCGTTCTGCGATCTAGACGCCGACGGTGCGGCGGGCGTTCTCGAGCCTGCTGGCGACGCTGCCGTCGATGACGTCGTCGCCCACGCGGACGACGATCCCTCCGACGACCTCGGGGTCGAGGATGACGTTGATGCGGACGTCGCGGCCCTGGATGCGGGACAGCGCGGCGGCCAGCCGCTGCTCCTGCTCCGGCGTGAGGGTGACGGCGGTGCGCACCTCGGCGAGCAGCCGCTGGCGTTCCTCGGCGGCGAGCCGGGCGAGCTCCTCGACGGCCGCGGCGGGTCGCCGGCCCCGCAGATTGCCGGCGAGGTGCACGAGCAGGCTGGTCGTGACGGGCGAGGCGGTCGCACCGACCAGGTCGCGGACCAGGGCGGACTTGCCCTCGGCGGTCTCCGACGGGTCGGTCAGGGCCATCTGCAGCTCGGGCGAGGTGTCGACCGCCTGCGCGAAGGTGAAGAGCTCGGTCTCGACCCGGTCCAGGCCGCCGTCGAGCCGAGCCGAGGTGAACGCGGCCTGCGCGCCGAGGATCTCGAGCGCGTCGACGAGGTCGGCGCCGCTCGACCAGCGGGTCCGCACGACATCGACGAGGACCTCGGTGGCCGTCGGCGAGATGCGGCCCCCGAACAGCGACGTCACGATCCCGACGCGCGAGGCCTCCTGCTGACCGGAGTCGGCGAGCATCTGGCGCAGGGACTTCTCCCGGCCCAGCACCGCCGCGACGGCGAGCAGGTCGCCCGAGACCGGCGAGAAGCCGGTCTCGCCGCTGCGCGCGTCGAGCGACCTGCGCAGCGCGGCGAGGGACTCGCGCGAGGATCCCAGCATCAGTGGCCTGCCACCGATGCCTGGGCCTCGAGGTCCGCGATGAAGCGGTCGACGGTCGCCCGGGCGCGGGCGTCGTCCTCGAGGGACTCCCCCACGACCTTGCCGGCGAGGGTCACGGCCAGCGAGCCGACGTCACGACGCAGCGACGCCATGGTCGATGCGCGGTCGGCCTCGATGGCCGCCTCGGCACGTGCGGTGACCGCCGCCGCCGCCTCGGCCGCCTCGCGCCTGGCCTCCTCGACCATCGCCGCCTTGTCGGACTGCGCCTGGGCGCGGATCTGCGCCGCCTCGGTGCGGGCCTCGGCGAGCTGGGCCTGGTACTGCTCGTACAGCGCGTGGGCCTCGGCCTCACGACGCTCGGCGCGCTCGATGCCGCCCTCGATCGCCGCGGTGCGCTCCTCGAGCGCCTTGCGGATCCCGGGGAGCGCGAGCTTGGCCAGCGCCCAGAAGACGATGACGAACGCGACGATGCCGAGGATGAGCTCGTCGAGCGGCGGCAGCAGGACGCTGCCTCCCTCTGCGAGTGTGTTCATCTCACACGGTCCTTCGTGGGTGACGGGTCGACGGACGGGTGACGGAGGACCGTCGTCACTTACCGAAGACGAACGGCGCGACGAAGCCGATGAGCGCGAGCGCCTCGGTGAGGGCGAAGCCGAGGATCATGTTCTGGCGGATGACGCCGTAGGCCTCGGGCTGACGCGCGATGGCCTGCACGCCCTGACCGAAGATGATGCCGACGCCGATGCCGGGGCCGATCGCCGCGAGGCCGTAGCCGATGGAGCCGAGCGAGCCGGTGACCTCGGAGAGGAGCTCGATACCCATTGCGTGTTCCTTCGTGTCGGCCGGCGGTCTGTCCGCCGGTCAGTGGTGGAGCCGGAGTCTGGCGGTCGTGCAGGTCGTGCGGTGCGGAGCGGTCGGATCAGTGCGCGTTCACGGCGTCGTTGATGTACACGGCCGCGAGGAGGGTGAAGACGTAGGCCTGCAGCGCCTGGATCAGCATCTCGAAACCGGTGAGACCGACCGTGACGGTGAACGACGCGGCCGATCCGAGGACGCCGATGATGGAGGGCGAGAGCAGGTACCAGGTGGCGACGGAGAACGTCACGATCAGCATGTGGCCGGCGAACATGTTCGCGAACAGACGCACCGAGTGCGTGAACGGCCGGACGATGAAGTTCGAGAGGATCTCGATCGGGATGAGCAGGACGTACATCGCCGGCGGGACGTCCTTGGGCATCGTCATGTTCTTGAAGAACGCGAGGCCCTGGCGCTTGACGCCCAGCGGGACCCACAGCAGGTAGACCAGCACCGCGAACGCGAGCGGGATCGCGAATCTCGAGGTGGTCGGGAACTGCAGGAACGGGACGACGCTGAAGAAGTTCAGCACCCAGATGAAGAAGAAAAACGAGAAGAGGAGCGGGACGAACTTGTCGCCCTCCTTGCCGATCGTGTCGCGGGCGATGCCGTCGCGCACGAAGAGGTAGCCGTACTCCGCGACGTTCTGCAGGCCGCGGGGCACGATCGTGGCCTTGCGGAAGGCCATGACGAAGACGACGATCACGATCAGCGCACCGAGCCAGAGCATGATCATCGGCTTGGTGAAGTGGATCGTGAGGTTGCCCAGGCTCAGGGTGAAGGCGGGGTCGAAGTCGAAGATCGTCGAGTCCGGAGCAGGGAAGCTGCACTGCTCGCCGCCGCTCTCCCAGGGGACGAGGTGGCAGCTCTCCGGGTGCGGCTCGGTCGTGGCGGTCGCGAGGAGGACACCGGTGCTCACGGACGGGTCTCCTTCGAGGTCTGGCCTGCGCGGTCGGGCATCGGTGCGACGTCCTCCGTGGGCGCGGCCTGCCGGCCGTGCCGCAGCGTCTCGGGCTCGGGCTTGAAGACCTCGAGCCGACGGAACAGCATGAACAGCGCGAGAGCGACTCCGACGAGGACGCCCGCGGCGACGAAGTACTCCTGGTGACCCAGCCAGCGCCCCAGCAGCCAGCCGATCCCGCCGTAGACGATGATCCCCGCTGCCAGATGGCTGACGGAGGCCCAGGCTGCGTCGTCGGAATGGCGGCTGTCAGCCACCAGATCCTTCTCCGCGGACGCCTTCGTCGCGACGCGACGGTACCACTGGGCGTCGTGATGGCCGTTGGCGGGGGGCGGGACCGTAGCGCGCCCGGGCTGGGCCTGGCGGTCGGGGGCGCTCACTGGTCGTACTCCTCGTCGGGAGACACCGTGGGCACCGGCTCGACGTAGAGGACCTTGGTGCGGTTCCACGCCCAGACCGAGGCTCCGAGCCAGGTCAGCGTGCAGGCCATGATCGTGCCGGCGAAGGCCTTCACGTTCAGCCAGGTCGCATCCTTGAGGACGGCGATGAGCACGAACAGCACGAGGATCTGGGTCATGTAGACCAGCAGCGCGGTGCCCATCGCGGTCTCGGGGCTCTTGCGCAGCACCTTGTCGACGACGTACTGGCCGCCGGCGAAGAAGACGATCGTGATGACGAACCCGAGAGTGGCACCGAGGGCTCCGAGGGACCCCGCGGCGATCGTGCTGATGACGATCGCGAGGACGCCGACGACGACCGTGGGCAGCACCGTGAGGCGAAGAGACGCACGGGCGGCCTGGTCGCTGGTCAGCGGGCCGGAGAGGGTCGGTCCGTCGGGAGCGGCGGGCACGAGCGAAGCCTACGGGGAGACGGCTTCGGGCCCCAAACCGCGGACCTGCGACCTAGGTCTCACGAGCCGTCTGCGTCCCCTCTCAGGCAGGCGTGCGGTGGCGCATCCGGGGCCAGCGCACCGCGAACCACAGGGCGAGGACGCCCGCCGCAAACCAGATCAGGGCCACCTGGACCGGCACGAAGGCCAGACCTACGGCGGTGAAGGCCAGCAGCCCGGTCCAGCCGTACATGAGCAGCACCGCGCGGCGCTGGCTGTGGCCGAGCTCGAGCAGCCGGTGGTGCAGGTGCTGCTTGTCGGGCGCGAAGGGGCTCCGTCCGGCGCGGGTGCGGCGTACGACGGCCAGCAGCATGTCGAGCAGCGGCACGGCCATCACGGCCGCGGGCAGCAGGATCGGGAGCAGGGCGGGCACGAACGTGGGACCGGGCACGACGTTGGGGTCGAGCTGCCCGACCAGCGTGATCACCGACGACGCGAGCAGCAGCCCGATGAGCATGGAGCCGGTGTCGCCCATGAACACGCGCGCCGGGTTGAGGTTGTGCGGGAGGAACCCCGCGCACATGCCGGCCAGGACCGCCGAGACCAGCGCCGCGAGCGTCGCCCGCGTGAAGCCGTACTCGTAGGACAGCAGGTAGGAGTAGGCGAAGAACGCGAGCGCCCCGATGCCCACGATCCCCGCGGCAAGTCCGTCGAGCCCGTCGACGAAGTTGATCGCGTTCACGGCGACCACGACGACCAGCACGGTGAGCAGCACCGAGGTGAGCGGGTCGAGCACCAAGGTGCCGTCGATCGGCAGCCACACGATCGCGATGCCCTGCAGCGCCATGACCGCGCCCGCGAGGGCCTGGCCCGCGAACTTCGTGGGGGCGTCGAGCCCGTAGCGGTCGTCGACCATGCCGAGCAGCACGAGCACGAGCGCACCGGAGAGGAGTGCGCGCGGCTCGGTCGAGCCGTCGAACACCGAGCTCATGAGCGGCAGCTCGCTCGCGACCAGCATCGCCGCGAGCAGGCCCGCCGCCATGCCCAGACCGCCGAGGCGCGGGGTCGGCGCGTCGTGGACGTCGCGGTCGCGCACCTCGGCCATCGCCCCCCAGGAGAGGGCGAAGCGTCGCGCGACCGGGGTGACCAGCCAGGTCACCGAGGCCGCGACGAACAGGCAGAGGAGGTACTCGCGCACGGCGGAGTCCTAGGAGGCGTAGGCCGGCTTGCTCGAGACGAGTGCGTGCACCTCGGCGGCGATCTCCGGCGCGTCGGTGCCGTCGGCGTCGCGGACCGCGCGCCCGATGAGGCGGGCGACGAGCGCCATGTCGGCCTCGTCCATCCCCTGCGTCGTCGTGGCGGGGCTGCCGACCCGGATGCCCGAGGCGATGCTCGGCGGCTGCGGGTCGTAGGGGATCGCGTTCTTGTT
>DASSQW010000036.1:0-4332 GCA_035702165.1 Candidatus Nanopelagicales bacterium | reverse complement strand
GCCGTCGAGGCGTCATGAGCGGATCCTCACGGGTCCGCTCATCACGCATCGACGGCAGATCGAAGCGCTCGAGCGTGGGCGGACATGGTGACGGGCAGGCAGCCCTCGAGGTGGGCCGCCTGCCCGTCGTCTCCCTGCACGCCTACCGCGCGATGGCGATGGAGTACTCGTGCGCCGCGTGCTGCGCGGCCTGCTGAGCCTCCTGCGCCCGCTGCTCCGCCTCGTGGGCGCGACGCGCCTTCTTGGCGATGCTGCGGATGCGCCAGGCCTCCGCCTGGCGATGGCGTTCGTGGATGTGGTTGCGAGCGATCTGCTCGGGGATGGCGTACATGTCTGTCTCCAAGGTCGAGGTGGGTGCCATCGGCACCCGGATCACGGGGTCCGCGAGTGCGGACCGGAGGGAGAACGGCGAACCGTTCTCGGTACGACGGATCACGCGGCTGCTCCTTCGCGCTGAGCCGGGACGACCGGCTCGAGCTCGCGCTCGAGACCGGCGTCGCCGATCCCGTGGGCGAGCTCGGCCAGCCGAGCCTCGAGCGCTGCCTCGGCGGCGCGCCGGTCGAGGTGGTCGTCCTTGCGAGGGCGGCCGGGACGACGCTTGCGCGCCACCACCGATCCGCGCTCGAAGAGCTCTCCACCCCAGACGCCCCAGGGCTCGCGGCGCTCCAGGGCTCCGGCGAGGCAGGCTGCGCGCAGAGCGCAGTCGCCGCACAGGGCCTGAGCGGTAGCGACGTCCTCGGGGCTCTCGGCGAACCACAGCTCCGGGTCGTACGACCGACACGGAGTGTCGGTGTCGATCCAGTCGGTCGGCGTGTTCCCGGTGCCCAGGGTCAGGGTCAGGTCCGTCAGGACGCTCATCGTGCGGTCACCTCCTTCACGTGCCGCGGGGTCTCCGCGGTCCTCGATGCGTGCGGTGCAGGGGTCGTGCTGCCGTGCCGTGCACCGTCCGAGGGGTGGCGGGCGGTGCGGGTCGAACTGGTCGCGCTCCCCGTGGCCGGGGATACAAAAAGGCCGCGGTTCCCTGTCGGGATCCGCGGCCTCGAGGTGCCGTTGGGGTGTGGTGTCACCCCGAGGATCCTCGAGACTGCGGGTCGAACGACGTGCCGTAGGTGCGGAGGCCGCTGCCGGTCCAGGTGCGATCGGTCGTGACGACGGCCTTGACCGCGACGGACTTCTGGCGCAGGGCGAACGCACGGACAGCCGCCATACCGGCGGCGGCAGCGGCGAACGCGGGCAGCACGAAGGCAGCCGCGTGGTTGATGGTCGTGATCATTGCGGTCCACCTCCTTCGTGCTTCGCAACGACGTTGGTGCGTCGTCAGCGCGACCCTCGCGCGTAGGTGTGAGGGTACGCAAACCTCGCGGGAGGGGTCAACGAGGATTTACGGCGAGTCCTGATCGTGACCGGAAAGTTCACTCCGACGACGGCGCGCGGGCGCCGCCCGAGGCCTCGATCAGGCGGGCTCGTCGGACGTCGCGACCGCCTCGCCCCGCACCAGTGCGAGCAGCGCCTCGCCGTAGAGCTCGGCCTTGCGGGCACCGATGCCCGACACCCGCAGCAGCTCGGAGCGGCTGGCCGGCAGGGTGCTCGCGATGCCCTCGACCGTGGCGTCGGACAGCACGACGAACGCCGGCACGGACTGGCGCGCGGCTTCGTCGAGGCGCCAGGCCTTGAGCCGCTCGACGAGCTGCTCGTCGTAGGACGCCGGGCAGGACGTGCACCTGCCGAGCGCGATCTCGCGACCGGTGACCAAGGCCTTGCCGCACACCCGGCAGGTGTCGTTGGTGCGCCGGCGCGACCTGGTGCGCGTGCCGGCGCCGCGGTGCACCCCTCCGCCCTCGCCCGGTGTCGAGGGGTCGGGGCCGAAGGCTGCGACCAGGAACGGCGACCGGTCGCGTCGGCGGCCGGTGCGGCTGCGCGCCCACGACAGCTGCAGGTGCGTGCGCGCCCGGGTGCATGCGACGTAGAACAGCCGGCGCTCCTCCTCGAGGCGAGCGGCGGTGTCGGCGTACTGGATCGGGAAGGTGCCCTGGGTGAGGCCGGCGACGAGCACGGCGTCCCACTCGAGGCCCTTCGCGGCGTGCACGGTTGCGAGGGTGACGCCGTCGGCGGCCGGCGCAGCCTGGGTCGCCGCACGCTGATCGAGCTCGTCGACGAGGTCCGCGAGGGTCGCGTCCTCGTTGTCGCGAGCGAGATCGTCGGACAGCGACACGACCCGCAGCAGGTTCTCCCAGCGCTGACGGACCGCGCCCGTGCCCGACGGCGGCTCGGACGACCAGCCCATCGCCGAGAGCACCGAGCGGACGTCGGCGGCGAGGTCGCCGGTGCCGGTCCCGCCACGCGCCGCGCCGCGGATCCGCGTGACCGCCTCGCGCACCTCGCCGCGCTCGAAGAACGCCGACTCGCCGCGCAGGACGTAAGGGATCCCCGCCTCGCCGAGGGCTTCCTCGAAGGCCTCGGACTGCGCGTTGATGCGGTAGAGCACGGCGATCTCGCGCGCGGCCACGCCGTCGTCGAGCAGCCGGCGCACGCGGGACGCGACCCCGGCCGCTTCAGCGAGGTCGTCGTCGTACGCCGTGACCACGGGCTCCGGGCCGTCGGCGCGCTGAGCCCGCAGCTCGAGGCGCAGGGCCGCCTCGGGGCCGTGCGCGGAGGACAGCACGCGGTTCGCGAGCGAGACGACCTGCGGGGTCGAGCGGTAGGACCGCACGAGCCGCACCTCGGTGGCGTGCGGGTAGCGCGCCCGGAAGCCGAGCAGGTACGACGACGTCGCGCCGGTGAACGTGTAGATCGTCTGGCTCGCGTCGCCGACCACGCAGAGGTGGTCGCGGTCGCCGAGCCAGAGGTCGAGCAGGCGCTGCTGCAACGGGTTGACGTCCTGGTACTCGTCGACGGTGAACCAGGTGTAGGCGCGGCGCACCTCCTCCGCGACGTCGACCCGGGTGTCGAGCATGCCGACGGTGAGGAGCAGGACGTCCTCGAAGTCGATGAGGCCCTCGCCTGTCTTGCGGTCGTCGTACGCCGCATAGGCCTCGGCGACGTTCTCGCGCGTCAGCGACCCGGGCGGGTCACGGCGGGCACGCGCGGCGGCAGAGACGTAGTCCGCCGCGGCCACCTGGCTGCTCTTGGCCCACTCGATCTCCGCTGCGACGTCGCGTGCGACGCCGGGGTCGGAGAAGCCGGCCGCGCGCAGCACCGGGCCGAGCACCCGGGCCTTGCTCGGCAGGACGTCCGGTACGGCGCCGCCGACCACGCGCGGCCAGAAGTAGCGCAGCTGGCGGAGCGCAGCGGAGTGGAACGTGCGCGCCTGGACCCCCTCGACCCCGAGCTCCGCGAGCCGGTGGCGCATCTCGCCCGCCGCGCGCGAGGTGAAGGTGACCGCGAGGGTGCGGCGCGGGTCGTGCTGGCCGGTGAGGGCGGCGTAGGCGATCCGGTGGGTGATCGCACGCGTCTTGCCGGTGCCGGCGCCTGCGAGCACGACGACGGGGCCGGAGACCGCGGTCGCCACCTCGCGCTGCTCGGGGTCGAGGCCCTCGAGCACCGTCTCGGCCGCGGTCGCACCACCGAGGCCGGGCACGGCGGGGCGCCCCGACGACCTCCGCCCGCTGCTCACCGGCCCATCCTCGCAGCCCTGCCCGACAGCCCTCGGCCCGGCGAGCGAGCGGACGTGCGACCGTCCGGGAACACGCGCGACACTGGTCGGTGTTGACGCTTGAGGTAGCGACCCGAACGAGACGAAGGAGCCGGTCCGCGATGGCCGTCACGATGTACACCACGACCTGGTGCGGCTACTGCCAGCGCCTCAAGGCGCAGATGACCCGCGAGGGGATCGAGTTCCTCGAGGTCGACATCGAGCACGACCCCGAGGCCGCGGCCTTCGTCGAGCGCGTGAACGGCGGGAACCAGACCGTCCCGACCCTGCTGTTCCCGGACGGCAGCGCCGCGACGAACCCGAGCATCAAGGAGGTCCAGGCGCGCCTCGCGTCCTGACCCCTCCCCGAGGACCCGGCGGAATCCTCCGCCGGGTCCTCGCGCGTCTGCGGGAGGATCGACCGCGTGAGCGACGTCGTCGTGCGGGCCGCCAGCGCCGAGGACCTGTCCGCGGTGGCGCTCGTGCGCGCGCTGACCTGGCAGGCGGCGTACGCCGGGCAGGTGGCCGACGAGGAGCTGCGCGGGCTCGCCGACCCGGACGTCGTGGCGACCTGGGCAGCCGAGGCCGCGCGGCGTACGACGACGACGTACCTGGTCGCGGAGGCGGACGGCGCCGTGATCGGCTTCGCCGCGCTGGGGGTCGAGCGCTCCGAGCGGCTCTCGCCCTTCCGCGGCGAGCTG
>DASSQW010000035.1:0-13226 GCA_035702165.1 Candidatus Nanopelagicales bacterium | reverse complement strand
CGCACCAGCACCGCCGTCAGCGTGGACGAGCCGCCGTTGGTGAGCCACATCTTCTGGCCGTTGAGGACGAAGTCGTCTCCGTCGCGGACCGCCTTGGAGCGGATCGCCGACACGTCGGACCCGCAGTGCGGCTCGCTCATCGAGAACGACCCGCGGACCTCGCCGGCGGCCATCTTGGGCAGGAAGTAGTCCTTCTGCTCCTGGGTGCCGTGCTGGATCAGCATGTAGGCCACGATGAAGTGGGTGTTGATGATGCCGCTGACGCTCATCCAGCCGCGCGCGATCTCCTCGACCGACAGCGCGTAGGTCAGCAGGCTCTCGCCGAGACCGCCGTACTCCTCGGGGATCATCAGGCCGAAGATCCCCATCTCCTTCATGCCCTCGACGATCTCCGCCGGGTACTCGTCGGCGTGCTCGAGCTCCTGGGCGTTCGGGATGATCTCCTTGTCCACGAACTCGTGGACCGCGGCGAGGATCTCGCCCTGGATCTCGGTCAAGCCCTCGGTCTGCGCCAGGCGGCCCATGTCTCTGCCGTTCCTCTCGGACGTCGTCCCGCGCACGAGGGCTGCGGGCGTTCCAGGGATCTCTCGCTCGCGAGTATGCCTGGACGTCCATGCATCTCGGCAGCCGGGTCGGCGGTGACGTCGGACACGGCGAGGGGCGGCGTCCCGGGGAGGTTTCCCCGGTTCGCCGCCCCTCGGCGGTGCGGTCAGCTCCAGTCGACGACCAGCTCGTCCTTGTCGCCGAAGCGGACGAGGTGGCTGCCGATCACGTTCTGCACGAGCTGCAGGGATTCGGGGTCGGGCGCCTCGGCCCGCAGGTCGAGGACGCCGTCGCCGGGCACGACGAGGCACGAGCCGTCGCCGAGGACCAGCCGCGACCCGGTCGGCTCCTCCCGCACCTCGGCCTTGCGGCCGAGGTGCGAGACGAGCTGCTTGGCGTAGCGCTCGGGCCGCTCGGTGGCGACCGCCGCGTGCGCGGTGAGCGGGTCGGCCATGTCAGGCGTCCGGCCCGTCGGCGAGCAGCAGGTACATCGCCCGCCGGGCGTCGCGCAGGATCGTGGCCGCGGCCTCGACCTGGGCCGTGGTGCCGTTCATGCCGACCTGGCGGGTCGCACCGTGCAGCTGCCCGAGGAGCTCGCGCAGGTCGGGGCGGTCCTCGCCGCCGGCGAAGACCGCGAACGGGTCGACCGCCTCCGCTGCCGACGTACGGCCGGACTCGGTGAGGCTGACCAGCTTGCGGCCGGACTCGGCGGTCACGGTGACCAGGCCCTCGTCCTCGAGCTGGCTGATCGCGGGGTACACCGCGCCGGGGCTCGGCGTCCAACGACCGCCGGAGCGCTCGCCGATGGCCTGCATGAGCTGGTAGCCGTGCATCGGCTCGTCTCCAAGGAGCAGCAGGATCGCCGCCCGGACGTCGCCGCGAGGCGCCCGTCCGCGCCGGCCGGGGCCGCCGTGCGGGCCGCGCCCGCGGCTGCGGGGGCCGTCCTCGTGCTCGTGACCGCGGTGGTCGTGGCCCGGGAAGTCGGGATGGTGCTGGGGGTGCTGGGGACCGCGTCGCGGTCCGTGCTGGTGATGGCGCTTCATCTTGCGCCCTCCTTTCCATCGATGTTCTCGATGGCGGTAACGTTATATCGTTACTTTCTCCATGTCAAGACGAAGGTCGGCCGCGGTGGGATCTGTCGCCTCGGAGGATCCGGTCACAGCCGTCGACGACCGGTGCGGGGAGGTCCGTCGTCATCACGAGCACCTGGGACGGCGACGTCGTGGCCCCGGTCGGTGCGGTGCGCCGTCCCGCTCGAGTCCCCCGCAGACGTCCGACAAGCGGAATATGGTCGGGCGACTGCTCCGGACCCCGTCACCGCGAAGAGGGCGACCCGATGGTTCTCACGACACCGTTGCATCCGCGTCTCGTCGAGCTCAACGAGTCGCAGCTCTGGCAGCACTGGGCGGGCTACCTCTCGGCCGACCGCTACGACCTCTCCGCGCGCCAGGAGTACACGGTGCTGCGCAATGCGGCGGGCTGGTTCGACACGTCGCCGCTGCACAAGTACTCGATCCGCGGGCGCGATGCCGAGCGGTTCCTCTCCGGTGTCTTCGCGCGCGACATCCGCACCTGCAGGCCGGGACGCGCGCAGTACACGATCTGGTGCGACGACCGCGGGCACGTCCTCGAGGACGGCGTGGTGTTCCGCCACTCGTCCGACGAGTTCCTGCTCACCTCAGCGCAGCCCAACGCCGGCTACCTGTCGTCGCTGGTCGGCAAGCTCGACGTCGAGGTGCTCGACGTGTCGACGCAGTGGGCCTCGTTGGCCCTTCAGGGCCCGAAGTCGCGCGAGATCCTCGCGACGCTCGCGCCCGAGGTGCTCGACCTCGCGTTCTTCGCGCTCACGCCGGCCAAGGTCGAGGGCGTGCCGGTCACCATCAGCCGCACCGGCTTCACCGGCGACCTCGGGTTCGAGCTCGTGATCCCCGCCGACTCAGCACTCGTGGTGCTCGACGCGATCATCGCCGCAGGCAAGCCCTACGGCATGGCGCCGTTCGGGAACGTGGCGCTCAACATGGCCCGCATCGAGGCCGGGCTTCCCCTCTACGGTCCGGAGTTCACGTCGGCCCGCTACGCCTTCACCGACCACGACCGCTTCACGCCGCAGGAGCTCGGCATGGGGTGGCTGGTCAAGAACCTCGACGACGACTCGCGCCCCTTCATCGGACGCCGGGCCCTGCAGCGCGAGGCAGCCGAGGGCTCGGCGCGCTGGGCGACGGTGGGGATCGTCGTCGACTGGAGGGCCTACCACGAGACGTACGAGTCGAACGGTCTCGTGCCGCCGAAGGACTCCGAGCCCGTGGGCTGGGAGACGATGCTCTACGACGACGAGGCCGAGCGCGCCGGATACGCCACGAGCTACATGTACTCGCCGATGATGCAGGCGCACATCGGCATCGCGCGCGTACGTCCCGAGCTGGCCTCGCTGGGCACGACGGTGCACGTCGAGACGTCGGTCAACCACCGCTACGTCAACATCCCGGCACGCGTCTCGGCGCTGCCGTTCTTCAAGCCCGAGCGGAAGGTCTCCTGACATGGCGGACACCCAGTACGACGCGCTCGTCATCGGCGGGGGCCACCAGGGGCTGGTCCACGCGGCCTACCTCGCGAAGGGCGGGCTCCGGCCGCTCGTCCTCGAGCAGCGGTCCTTCATCGGTGGAGCGGCGATCACCGAGCCGCTGCACCCGGGCTTCTCGTTCACGACGTTCTCGTACGGGCTCTCGCTGCTGCGCAACGAGGTGATCCAGGAGCTCGAGCTCGTCAAGCACGGCTTCATGCCGCTGTTCATGCCGACGACGTTCGCGCCCATGGACAACGGCGACTACCTGTACATGACGGCCGACCACGAGCTGAACCTGAAGGAGATCGCGCGTCACTCGGTGCGCGACGCCGACGCCTACGAGCGCTACAACCACGACTTCTCGCGGGTGCAGCAGCTGGTCAAGCCGATCTTCGACCGCCGTCCGCCGAACTTCTGGTCCGACCGTGCCGACGACAAGGACGAGATCGCCTGGCTGCTCGGTCATCTCGGCTCAGCGGACAAGAAGGTCATCCACGACGCCGTGCGCCTCATCACCGGCAGCGCCGCCGATTTCCTGGACGACTACTTCGAGTCCGACATCATCAAGGCGCACCTCGCGGGCTCAGGGATCATCGGCACCAAGGTCGGCCCGATGTCGCAGGGGTCGGGTCTGGTCATGCTCTACATGGGCATGGGCGAGCACGACGGCGACATGGGCTCGTGGTCGTTCCACAAGGGCGGCAACGGCGGTCTCACCCAGGTGATGGCGCGCGCGGCGCAGTCGTTCGGGGCCGAGATCCGCTACGGCGCCGTCGTCGACCACGTGATCGTCGAGAACGGCCGCGCCGTCGGAGTGATGCTGCACGACGGCGTCGAGCTGCGTGCCGACACGGTCGTGAGCTCGCTCGACCCGCGTCACACGTTCCTCGACCTCGTCGACCCGCGCGAGCTGCCGAGCGATCTCGTCGAGGACGTGCGCCGCTTCCGCTTCCAGGGCACGGCGTCCAAGGTCAACTTCGCGCTCGACGGCGCGCCGAAGTACCCGGCGCTCGGCGATCGCACCGACATGTACCGAGGATTCGTGAGCATCGGCCCGTCGATCGAGTACCTCGAGAGGGCCTTCGACGCGGCGAAGTACGGCTGGTACTCCGAGAAGCCGTACCTCGACGCCTGCTTCCAGTCCTTCATCGATCCGGACATGGCGCCGCCCGGCAAGCACGTGCTCTCGTGCTTCACGATGTACACGCCGTACGAGCTGCGCGGCAGCCACTGGGACACCGAGCGCGAGAACCTCGGCGACACCGTGCAGCGCCGTCTCGAGGAGGTCTTCCCGGGTTTCTCCGACCTGGTGCTGCACCGGGAGGTCGTGACGCCGCTCGACATCGAGCGCACCACCGGGCTGTCCGAGGGCAACATCTACGCGGGCGAGTTCCTGCTGCCGCAGATGTGGGCCTTCCGTCCGGCGCCGGGCTACAGCGACTACCGCACTCCGCTCGAGGGCTACTACCAGTGCGGCTCCGGCACCCACCCGGGAGGCTGCGTCATCGGCTCGCCCGGCCGCTTCGCGAGCCAGGCCGTCCTCGCAGACCGCGCGGAGCGCTGACCGACGTCACGCCCGACGGTCAGAGCAGGAACCCCGCCGGGAACGGGTCGTCGGGATCGAGCATGTACTGCGCGGTGCCCGTGACCCAGGCGCGACCGGTGATGGTCGGGACGACGGCGGGGATGCCTGCGACCGTCGTCTGCTCGACCAGGCGCCCGATGAACTGCGTGCCGATGAACGACTCGTTGACGAAGTCGGTGTCCATCGCGAGCTCGCCGCGAGCGTGCAGCTGCGCCATGCGCGCGCTGGTGCCGGTGCCGCACGGCGACCTGTCGAACCACCCGGGGTGGATCGCCATCGCATGCCTGCTGTGCTGCGCGGTCGAGCCGGGCGCCTCGAGGTAGACGTGGTGGCACTCCCGGATCGCCGGGTTCTCGGGGTGCACCGGCAGGTCGGTGCTGTTGATGGCGTCCATCATGCTCAGCGCGACGTCGAGCATCCGCTGCTTCTCGCTGCGGTCGAAGGGGATCCCGAGCCGCTCGATCGGCAGGATGGCGTAGAAGTTGCCGCCGAAGGCCAGGTCGTAGGTCACCTCGCCGACCCCGGGCACGTCCACGGTGCGGTCCAGCCCGACGACGTACGACGGCACGTTGCGGATCGTGACCGACTTCGCGCGCCCGTCCTCGACCCGGACCTTCGCCTCGACGACGCCGGCGGGCACGTCGAGGCGGATCGTGGTCCAGGGCTCGGTGACCTCGACCATGCCCGTCTCGACCAGCACGGTCGCCACACCGATGGTGCCGTGGCCGCACATCGGCAGGCATCCGCTCACCTCGATGTAGACGACGCCCCAGTCGCAGTCGGGCCGCGTCGGCGGCTGCAGGATCGCACCGCTCATCGAGGCGTGACCGCGCGGCTCGTACATGAGCATCGTGCGCAGGTCGTCGGCCTCGTTCATCACGTAGAGGCGGCGCTCGTTCATCGTCGCGCCCGGCAGGACGCCGACTCCTCCGGTGATCACGCGCGTCGGCATGCCCTCGGTGTGCGAGTCGACGGCGTGCAGCACCCGACCGGTGCGCATCAGCCCATCCCGTCCGCGAGCGCCTTCTCGGTCAGCTCGCGGATGGACCTCTCCGCGGCCGGCGGCAGCGGCAGCCGCGGCGGTCGGCAGGGTCCGCCGTAGCGGCCGACGACGTCCATCGACAGCTTGATCGCCTGCACGAACTCGGTGCGCGAGTCCCATCGCATCAGCGGGTGCAGCGCCTTGTAGAGCGGCACCGCCTTCGCGACGTCGCCGGCGATCGAGGCCTCGTAGAGCTCGACGCAGGTGCGCGGCAGCGAGTTCGTGAAGCCGGCGACCCAGCCGACGGCACCCGCGAGGCCGACCTCGAGCACCGTGTCGTCGGAGCCGATGAGGATGTCGAGACCGGGGGCGAGCTCGGAGATCTCGTAGGCGCGGCGCGGGTCCCCGGTGAACTCCTTCACGCCGATGATGAGGCCCTCGTGGAACAGCCGCGCGAGCAGCGAGGGCGTCAGGTCGACCTTGGTGTCGATGGGGTTGTTGTAGGCGAGGATCGGGAGGCCGACCTCGGCCACCGTCGCGTAGTGGTCGATCACCGCCCGCTCGTCGGCGCGATAGGCGTTGGGCGGCAGCAGCATCACGACCTGCGCGCCGGCCTCGGCCGCCTGCTCCGCCCAGCGGCGCGACTGGTGGGCGGAGTACGCCGCCACACCCGGCATGACCGTGAAGCCCTCGGGCGCCGCCTCGATCGCCGTGCGCACGACGGCGGCGCGCTCGTCGTCGGACAGCGTCTGGTACTCGCCGAGAGAGCCGTTGGGCGCGACACCGTGGCAGCCGTTCTCCGCGAGCCAGCGGACGTGCTCGCCGTACGCCTCGAGGTCGACGGAGAGGTCGTCCCGCATGGGGAGGGCCGTCGCCACCAGGACGCCGTGCCAGGGCTGCCGTGCCATGTCTGCTCCTCCTCGTTCCCGTCTGCTGGCGCAACCTAGCGCGCGTCGTCACGTCACGGTCGGGAACCCCGCGACGGAAGCGCTCACGCCTCGGTCGGGACGATCACGCTCCGGAGGAGGGGCGGGTCTCCGCGGCGAGCTCGTCCATGGTGACCGGGAGCGCGGGCAGGCGCACGGCCCACCGCTCGGCCGACACCTCGTCGGGCGCGCGACCGCTCGCCACGGCGACGAGATCGGTCACCGCGCGGCCGCACATCCGGCCCTGGCACAGCCCCATCCCCGCACGGGTCATGAGCTTCGCGCTGCGGGCGTCGTCGACGCCCAGCTCGCGGCACGCCGCGCGCACCTCGCCGGCGGAGACCTCCTCGCACCGGCACACGAGCTCGTCGTCGGGCAGGTCGGCGATCGAGGGCGCCCGGTGCACGGCGTGCATCGCTCGCGCGAAGCGGCGGTGCACCGCGATGCGCTCGTGCAGCGACGGCGTGACATCGGTGCCGGCCACCGCCCGCCCGGCGACGTACCCCTCGAGGATCGCGAGCGACGCACCGCCGACACCCGTCACCTCGCCGGTGGCAAAGAGGCCAGGGACGTTCGTGCGCTGCTGGTCGTCGACGACGGCGACGAGCGAGCCGTCGGAGTCGACGCGGGTCCCGGCGCCGGCCGTCACGAGCAGCTCGAGCTGCGGGGTGAACCCGTGCGAGACCAGCAGCGCGTCGACGTCGTACTCGCGACGACGACCGCGGTTCGACGCGATCACGACCCGGTCCACCCGGTCGGTGCCACGCGCCTCGACGACGCGGTAGCCCGCGTGGACGGGGACTCGGTTGCTCGCGAGGTTCCGGATGTACGCCGCCGCCTCGCCCGTGCGCGACACGAGGCCCGACCACGACGAGGGACGGAGGCCGTAGGTGGTGGGGTGCCCCGCCTCGGCGACGGCGACGACGTCGACCCCGGCGCGCAGCATGCCGTCGGCGACGACGAGGAGCAGCGGTCCGGACCCAGCGACGACGACCCGGTGGCCAGGCACCACGCCCGCGCCCTTGAGCAGCGACTGACCACCGCCTGCGGTCATCACGCCGGGCAGGGTCCAGCCGCGGAACGGGGTGACGCGCTCGTGCGCCCCGGTCGCGACCACCACGGCCGTGGCCGAGATGCGCACCCGCTCGCGCGCGACCTCGCCGCGGGTGGCGCGGACGACGAAGCCGTCGGCGACGGGCTCGATGGCCCAGACCGCGTGCTGCATCAGCCGGTCGACACCCTCGAGGCGCGCCGTGATGCGCCGGAACGTGGCCCAGTCGTGGTGCGCGTCGGACGCCTCGGCCTCGGCGTCCGCGGGCCGATGCCGCCAGTACGCGCCGCCGGTGCGCGACTGCTGGTCGAGCAGCGCCACCCGCAGCCCGCCCGCGGCCGCCTGCGCTGCGGCCGCCATCCCCGAGGGACCGGCGCCGACCACCACGACGTCGTAGTCAGCCACGGTCGGACTCCGAGGTCGTCACGACCATGCCCGGCGTCGCGGGCGCGACGCAGGCACGGACGCTCGCCACGCCGTCGACCACGACGAGGCAGTCCTGGCACGCACCCATGCCGCAGAACAAGCCACGCGGCCGGTCGCCGTGACGGGTACGCCGCCACGCCGCACGACCGTCGCGCACGAGCACCGCCGCGACGCTGTCGCCGTCCTGCGCCGCGACCGCCGCCCCGTCGACGACGACGTCGAACCCGCTCACGCCGCCGCCCCGAAACGCAACGGCGAGAAGGCATCCAGCGGCATCGACGTGGGCGTGCCGGCCAGCGCCTGGGCCACGAGGCGACCCGTCGCGGGCGCCAGCCCGATGCCCGCACCCTCGTGCCCGCACGCGTGCACGACGCCGTCGACGCGCGGGTCCGGCCCGATGACGGGCAGGTGGTCGGGGCAGTAGGGGCGGAAGCCGCGGTACGTGCGCTGCACGCGCGCCGTGGCGAGCACCGGGAACAGCGCGCGGGCCTGCGCCGCGAGCTGCCCGAGGACGTCGAAGCGGACGGTCGGGTCGAAGCCGACGCGCTCGCGGCTCGCGCCGACGAGGACGGTGCCCGAGCGCGTCGACTCGACGACGGGGGAGGTCTCGAGGCCCTCCGCACTGCTCGCGACGTTGTCGACGTAGTCGGCGCCGTAGACCTTGTGGCGCACGACGTCGCCGAGCGGCTCGGTGACGAGGATGAAACCGCGGCGCGGGAGCACGGGCACCGGCGCCCGCAGTCGCGACGACACCTCGCCGCCCCAGGTTCCGGCCGCGTTCACGACCCAGCGGCAGGCGATCTCGCCCCTGTCCGTGGCGATCGCGGTCACCGCTCCCCCGCTGCCCGTCACGACGCCGAGCACCTCGGTGCGCAGCCGCAGCACGGCGCCGAGGTCGCGCGCCCGGCGCAGCAGGTGCGCGGTCGCGAGCATCGGCTGCACCTGCATGTCCTGCGGGTAGTGGACGCCGACGAGAAGATCGGGCGCGAGATGGGGCTCGAGCTCTCGAAGGCGGTCGGAGTCGACGTCGTACGCCTCGATCCCCGAGGCGCGCTGCCCGGCGGAGAGGGCGGCCAGGCTGCGCAGCCCGCCGTCGGTGCCCGTCACGATCACGCCGCCCTTGGCCTCGAGCTCGACCGTGCCCGGCAGCTCGTCGATGAGCTCGAACCACAGCCGCCGCGACAGCAGCGCGAGCTCGAGCTCGGGCCCCGGCGCCTTGTCCGACACCAGGATGTTGCCCTCGCCCGCTCCCGTGGTGCCCGACGCGACGCCGCCGCGGTCCACCACGCACACCGACAGCCCGGCGCGCGCCAGCTCGAACGCGCAGCACGCGCCCACGATCCCGGCACCGACCACGACGACGTCGTACGCCGGGGCGCCCACCGAAGCCATGGCAGCACCCTGCCACGTCGCCGATGCGCGCGCGTCCCGCTCCTGCGCCGCCCCGCAGCCGCGGCACGCCCCCGTCGACGCGTGATCAGCGGACGCTAGAGCCTCCGTCCATCACGCATCGACGGACGGGTCACGTCGCTGGTGGCGCGCGACGAGCATCGCGAGGGCGGCGTCGACGATGGGGACCCGTCGGAGCCTCGGTACCTCGTCGAGCGGGAACCACGCGGCCGCATCGGTGCTGCCCTCGTCGAACTCGGTGCGCAGCTCCCCGGCGACCTCGACCGCGTCGAAGAGGACGCCGAGCGCGTGGCCCGGCGCGCCCCGGACGGTCTCGGACGCGTCGAGCCAGGTCGACCAGACACCGAGGATGCCGCCGATCGTCGCGGTGAGGCCGGTCTCCTCCTCGAGCTCGCGGTGCGCGGCGTCGAGGGGCTGCTCGCCCCATTCCAGCCCCCCGCCGGGCAGCGTCCAGGCGCCGTGGTCGGGGAGGTCGGGCAGGTTCAGGTGGGTGAGCAGGATCCGGTCGTCGAGGCAGCAGACGACGTACGCCGCGGCGCGCTGCCACTCCGCACCCGCGGCCGCCCGCGGCCCCCGACCCCTCACCCCTCGATCATGCCGCGCGCCGAGCACCCCGTCGACGCGCGATGGGTGGACGCACGAGGCTGCGCTGATCGCGCTGCGACCGTCACGCCTCAGGCGGCGTGAATCCCCTGCTGCGGCTGACGCCGCAGCGGGGGGCCCACACGCAGTTCACGCCTCAGGCGGCGTGAATCCCCTACTGCGGCTGACGCCGCAGCGGGGGCCCACACGCAGTTCACGCCTCAGGCGGCGTGAACTGCTGCGTGCGGGGCATGCCGGCGGCTCGACCTTTGGCGGAGATGACCAGGGCCATCTTGCGGCTGGCCTCGTCGATCATCTCGTCTCCGAGCATGACCGCCCCACGGGCGCCGCCCTCGGCGGAGGTGTAGTAGTCGTAGGCGTCGAGGATGAGCTCGGCGTGGTCGTAGTCCTCCTGGCGCGGGGAGAACACCTCGTTCGCGGCGTCGACCTGGCCGGGGTGCAGCACCCACTTGCCGTCGAAGCCCAGCGCAGCAGCGCGACCGGCGACCCGCGTGTAGCCCTCGACGTCCTTGATCTGCAGGTAGGGGCCGTCGATGGCCTGCTTGTCGTAGGCGCGGGCCGCCATGAGGATCGACATGAGGATGTGGTGGTAGGCGTCGCCGACGTCGTAGCCCTGCGGCTGCTCGCCGACCACGAGCGACTTCATGTTGATCGAGGCCATGAAGTCGGCCGGCCCGAAGATGATCGTCTCGACGCGCGGCGACGCCGCGGCGATCGCGTTGACGTTGGTGAGACCGAGCGCGTTCTCGATCTGCGCCTCGATGCCGATGCGGCCGACCTCGAAGCCCATCGTCTTCTCGATCTGGGTGAGCAGCATGTCCAGCGCCACGACCTGCTCGGGCGTCTGCACCTTCGGCAGCATGATGCAGTCGAGGTTCTGGCCCGCGTTCTCGACCACCTCGACGACGTCGCGGTAGGTCCAGTGCGTCGTCCAGTCGTTCACCCGGACCGTGCGCACCTTGCCGTCGTAGCCGCCCTCGTTGAGCGCGGCGACGATGTTCTTGCGCGCCTCGGGCTTGGCCAGCGGCGCGACCGCGTCCTCGATGTCCATGAACAGCTGGTCCGCGGGAAGACCCTTCGCCTTCTCCAGCATCTTCGGCGACGAGCCCGGCACCGCCAGGCAGGAACGACGGGAACGGAGCGTGCGCGGCTCGGTCATGAATCCCACTGTAGGGACGTCCATGCACCCGTTCACACCGGGGGCGTCTCCTGCTCGGTACGCCGGTCGCCGGAGCGGATCACGACCACGAGACCCACGAAGATGAGCACGACGGCGGGTATCACGGCCGGCGGCGGCACCTGGTGCAGCCACACCGCGGCGATGATCGTGGAGAACGGCATCTCGAGCAGGATCGCGAGGCTCGTCACCATCGCGCCGCTGGTGAGCACCACGCGGTTGATGAGCGTGTGGCCGAGCAGCTGCGCGCCGAACGTCAGCGCGAGGACCGTCCCCCAGCCCGCCGGCGAGTAGCCCCCCAGGTCCTGGCCCAGCAGCACGCACAGCGGCAGCAGGACGAGGGCCGACACGGCGTACGCGACCGACGTGTACGTCGGCGTGGAGACCGTCTGCCGCACGCGCTCCCCCGCCGTCACGTACGCCGCCGACAGCATGCCGCCCACGAGCGCGAGCAGGTCGCCGACGAGGTGCCGCGGGTCTGTGCTGACGTCGATGCCCGTGAGGACGAGGACGCCGACGAGCGCGACGACGATGCCGACCCACGCCTGCCGCGGCACGTGCTCGCCGCGCCAGCGAGCGATGAGCGCGGCCCACACCGGCTGCAGGGCGACGAGGGCGGTGGACGACGCCACGGAGGTGAACCGGAGGCTGGGCAGCCAGGTCGCGAAGTGCAGTCCGAGCAGGCCCCCCGCCAGCGCCGTGCCGCGCAGCTCGGACCGCGACAGACCCGCGAGCTCGCCGCGGTGGCGCAGCAGCGAGAACGGGAGGGTCAGGCCGGACCCCAGCAGGCTCCGCCAGAACGCCAGCGCCACCGCGCCGACGGTGGTCGCCGCGATGAGCGGGCCCGACGTACCGATCGCCAGCATCGCGACGAGGAGCAGGAGCACGTCCGTCGTGGGCGGCCGCGTGACGGCGTTACCGCGCGCCCCGCCGCCGTCCGCCATGCCGACATCCAACCGGACGTGTCCGGAGGAGACCGATCACGGGCACCCGGCGTAGCCGCACCGCCACGCCTCGGAGTCCCGCTGCATCCCGTCGTACCGCCGGTCTAGCGTCCGGAGCATCGGCCGGACAGGACGCCTGCGAGGCGCCGCGGCTCGATCTGGAGGGGGTTCCACATGTCACGTACGTCGCGCCGCATGGTCGGCGTCGGCATCACTCTCGTCGCCACCGTCGGCCTCGCCGTCGGTGCCTCGGGCGTCACGAGCGCGTACTTCAGCGACACCAAGAGCGGCACGATCTCCGGCACGGTCGGCTACGTGAAGATCAACGTCGGCGGCGGCAACGGCGGCGACGGACTCGACTTCGCGTTCGACAACCTGCGCCCCGGCGAGCCGCAGTCCATCAAGATCGACTACAAGAGCACCGGAACCGGCACCCAGGATCTGTGGCTGGCCTTCCCGAACCGTTCGGCGCTCCACGCCCTCAACAACCTCGGGACCTACGGCACCGTGACGGTCAGCGACTCGTCGAGCGGCGTCGTGTTCACCTCGGTCAACCTCAACGACGGACGCACCGTTGCGCCCAACGGCGCCGACAGCTGCGGCGGGTTCTCCGCGACGCCGCCGGCCTGCTGGCCGCTGCCGACCCAGCTCAAGGTTCGGTCCAACCTGGCTCCGGGGGCGGAGGGCACCATCACGTTCACCTTCGGCTATGCCAGCAAGCTGGGCGGCAACGGTCCGGCCGTGTGGAACCAGTACCCGTCGTACCCGCAGGCCTATGGGCTCGACGCGGCCGACAGCGGCAACGGTCTGCCGTACAACGTCGTCGCGACGCAGCCAGGCCAGACGCCGTGAAGGTCGTGCCGTCCGGTGGGTGAGCGCCCGCCGCGCGGCACCCATCGCCGCCCGCACGCGACTGCGCCGGTGACGTGCCCCCCGCCCGAGCCGGGCCCGGGGCCGACACCCTCGCGCAGCCGCACACCGGGCGACGACCCGGACGAAGGAGATCGGACGTGACG
>DASSQW010000034.1:0-10260 GCA_035702165.1 Candidatus Nanopelagicales bacterium | reverse complement strand
ACCGTGCTGGAGAACATGGCGTCGGCCGCCCCCGACACGCCCGAGGTGGAGTTGCGCCGCATCCTCGGCGCGTTTCTGTTCACCGGTGACGCCGTGCACCAGCCGGCCGGCACGCTCTCCGGTGGCGAGAAGACCCGGCTCGCGCTGGCCACCCTGGTCGTCTCCAGCGCCAATGTGCTGCTGCTCGACGAGCCCACCAACAACCTCGACCCGGCCAGCCGCGAGGAGGTCCTCGGGGCGCTGCGCACCTACGAGGGGGCCATCGTGCTGGTCACGCACGACGAGGGCGCGGTCGAGGCCCTCGGGCCCGAGCGCATCCTGCTGCTCCCTGACGGCGTCGAGGACCTGTGGACGCCCGACTACGCGGACCTGGTCGCCCTGGCCTGACACCCCGTGGCCGCCAACGTCACGGATTCCCCGGAACCGCTTGCGCGGCAACGCTCCATCGGTACGGTGACCCCGTCGCGTCGGGCCCGTCCGGCCCCACGGTGGGTGGCCCTAGGAGGCAGAGGTGCCGGAGCTGGGCAAGGGTCGACGGGTCTCGGGGAACGAACGGGACAAGCTCGCTGTCGACCTCAAGAAGAAGTACACGGCGGGCGCGAGCATCCGTGACCTCGCGGAGCAGACCGGCCGTTCCTACGGCTTCGTGCACCGCGTGCTCAGCGAGTCCGGCGTCGCCCTGCGTGGGCGCGGAGGGGCGACGCGCGGTAAGAAGAAGGCGTGACCGCACTCGACGACGCCCTGGACCGCGGCGGCGTGCGGGTCGCGTGGCACGGACCGGCGGGGGAGCCCGTCGTGACCGTCACGCTCGACCGGCCCGCCACGCGCAACGCGCAGACCCCGTCGACCTGGCGTGCGCTGCGCGCCGTCGGCGACGCACTGCCCGGCGGTACGCGCGCCGTCGTCCTGCGCAGCGAGGGCCCGGTCTTCAGCTCGGGGATCGATCTGCGGTCGTTCACGCCCGACGGCATCGATGGCGAGTCGTTGCTGGCGCAGTTCCTCGCCGTCCACGACGCCGCGGCCGCGGACCTCATCGCCGCCTTCCAGGCCGGGTTCTCGTGGTGGCACGACCGCGACGACGTCGTCACGGTCGCAGCGGTCCAGGGTGCAGCCGTCGGCGCCGGCTTCCAGCTCGCCCTCGCCTGCGACCTCCGGGTCTGCACGCCGGACGCGCGCTTCGCGATGAAGGAGCCGTCGCTCGGGCTGGTGCCCGACCTCACCGGCACCCACCCGCTGGTGCGCGCCGTGGGCTACTCGCGAGCCCTCGAGCTGTGCCTCACCGGTCGCTGGGTGGGGGCCGACGAGGCGCTCTCCCTCGGGCTCGCGACCTCGGTGGTCCCCGCCGACGAGCTCGACGACGCGGTCGCCACGCTGGTGGCGGCGGTGACCGCCCCTCAGGCGCCTACCGCCGCGGCCACGAAGGGCCTGCTGCGGGCCGCCCTCGTCCACGACGCCGACGAGCAGCGGGCGGCCGAGCGGGCGGCCCAGATCCCGCTCCTGCGCGGCCTGGCGCGCCAGGTCGGCCTCTAGCCGAGCGGCGCCGTCGTACCCCCCGGGGAACAATGGGGGGTCGCCGCGGCTTGTACTCGCGGCGACGACGATCCCCAGGAGGCTGCCCGCGTGGCGATGACGAACCCGCACCAGGTGCTGCGCTCCTACCGGCGCGACGACGACGTCAAGGGGCGCAAGCTGGCCCAGGGCACCGTCCGGCGCATCCTGGGCTACGCCACGCCCTACCGCGTGCTCGTCGTGGGCTTCCTCATCACCCTGGTCATCGACGCTGCTCTCGTGGTGGCCCAGCCTTTGCTGTTCCGCCGGATCATCGACCAGGGCGTCACGCCCGGGAACTCCCAGGTCGTGACCACCACCGCCATCCTCATCGCCGTGATCGCGGTGTTCGACTCGGGTCTCACGCTGCTCGGCCGGTGGTACTCCTCCCGGATCGGCGAGGGCCTCATCTACGACCTGCGCACCGAGGTCTACGACCACGTGCAGCGCCAGCCGGTCGCCTTCTTCACCCGCGCGCAGACCGGCGCGCTCGTGTCGCGCCTGAACTCCGACGTGATCGGGGCCCAGCAGGCGTTCACCTCGACGTTGTCCGGCGTCGTCGGCAACGCGATCAGCCTCGTCGCCGTCGTCATCGCGATGCTGGCGCTCTCCTGGCAGATCACGGTCGCCTCCCTCGTGCTGCTGCCGCTGTTCCTCATCCCCGCGCGCTACTTCGGCCGCACGCTGCAGGCGATGACGCGCGAGCAGATGCAGCTCAACGCCGAGATGTCGACGCAGATGACCGAACGGTTCAACGTCGCCGGTGCGCTGCTCGTCAAGCTGTTCGGCCGCCCCGACGAGGAGGCCGAGCAGTTCTCCGGCAAGGCGTCGCGCGTCCGCGACACCGGCGTACGCATCGCCATGGCGAACCGGATCTTCTTCACCGCGCTCACCCTCGTGGCCGCGCTCGCGACCGCGCTCGTCTACGGCGTCGGTGGCAACCTGGCGATCACCGGCGCGATCACGGTCGGCACCCTGCTCGCGCTGACCGCGCTGCTCGGCCGGCTGTACGGCCCGCTGACGGCGCTCTCGAACGTACGGGTCGACGTGATGACGGCGCTCGTCAGCTTCGAGCGCGTCTTCGAGATCCTCGACCTGCGCCCGATGGTCGAGGACAAGGCGGACGCCGTCGCGCTCGAGGCCGGCCCCACGCGCATCGAGTTCGACCACGTGCGCTTCAAGTACCCCTCGGCCGACGAGGTGTCGCTCGCCTCGCTCGAGTCTGTCGCCCGGGCCGACTCGGCGCCCGTGCGCGACGAGGTCCTCAAGGACGTCTCGTTCGTCGCGCAGCCGGGTCAGATGGTCGCGCTCGTCGGGCCCTCCGGCGCCGGGAAGACGACGATCACCGCGCTCGTGTCGCGGCTGTACGACGTCAGCGGGGGAGCGGTGCGCATCAACGGCACCGACGTCCGCGACCTCACCCAGCAGTCGCTGCACGACCTCGTGGGCGTCGTGACGCAGGACGCGCACATGTTCCACGACACGATCCGCGCCAACCTGCACTACGCGCGCCCCGGTGCGACCGACGAGGAGCTGCACGCAGCCCTCGCCGACGCCCAGGTGCTCGGGCTCGTCGAGGCGCTGCCCGACGGCCTCGACACCGTCGTCGGCGACCGCGGCTACCGGCTCTCCGGCGGCGAGAAGCAGCGGATGGCTATCGCACGCCTGCTGCTCAAGGCTCCCGACGTCGTGGTCCTCGACGAGGCCACCGCGCACCTCGACAGCGAGTCCGAGGTCCAGGTGCAGCAGGCCCTCGCGACCGCGCTCGAGGGCCGCACCTCCATCGTCATCGCGCACCGCCTCTCGACCATCCGCGAGGCCGACGTGATCCTCGTGGTCGAGGACGGCCGCATCGCCCAGCAGGGCACCCACGACGACCTGCTCGCGCGCGGCGGCACCTACGCCGACCTCTACCGCACCCAGTTCGCGACGACCTCCGACGAGGTCGACATCGAGAGCGCCTGGAGCGCCGTCACCGCTGAGTGACCCCTCGTCGCACCGAGCGCATCCGTCGGTAGCAGGGACAGGCTCTCCACGACGTGCACGTGCCGCGGCTCGCGCCCGCGGCTCTCAGGCAGTGGTCAACCTCCGCGGCGGCACCGTGTGACCCGCGTCCTTGCGATGATGCCGCCAGGCGATCCAGATGCCGCAGCCCATGAGGATCGCGACGTCGGCGAAGCCCATGATCGAGGCCCACGGCAGGTCGATGTCGCCCGTCCGGACGTTGGCGAAGAAGCTGCCCATCGGGGTCAGCAGCGGCCAGAGGACGAGGATGTTCCGCACCAGGGCGAACGCCACGGAGTAGACGATGCCCAGGCCGGTCAGGAACACGATCTCGGACAGGCCCATGCCGTAGCCGACGTGGTAGAGACCATAGGCGAGGGCCGCTACCGCTACGCCGATCACAGGGCCGAACCGGTCGGACACCCGGTTCTGGATGAAGCCACGGAAGAACACGGACTCGAACATCCCGACGACGAGAGCCATGACGAGCAGGGGCACCCAGTCCTCCACCGCCGGCAGGTCGTACCCCCACAGCGTGAGCGCGAACTGCACGACAGCGAACAGCAGACCCAGGGCCACGGTCGGCCGCCAGTTGTCCCACCGCAGCCCGACAGCGCGCAGCGGTCGGTGGCCGACCCAGGTCTCGTAGAACACGGGCCCGAGCACTCCGATGAGGAGCGCCGCGGCGAAGCAGAGGAACAGGCCGGCGACCTGGTCCGTGCCGAACCCGACGAAGGCCCATCTCATGAGGGCGACGACTGCGACGTAGAGCAACGCCATGACCATCAGCTCGCGGCCGTCGTGCGCGCGGTGGGAGTGCGAGCGACGCAGCGGCGGGTAGGCCGCGAGCAGCACAGCACTCGCGGCGACGACGAGCGTGTACTGCCACTCAGCCAGGATCGGCAGCATCACCAGAGCTGCCACGACCCACACGGACCACACGACTGCTGGAATGCGCGACTGCTCTCGATCGGCCATCAGGACCGCCTCCCGTCCGACGCTAGCCCTCCGCATCGGCGGTTGCTCGCGGAGCGCCCTGGGCTGCCCGGCCAGGTCAGGTTCGATCCAGCCCTGACCGTCCCTCCCTGGCCGAGGAGCGCGCACCACAGACCGCCGGGTGCAAGCGGTCCCGCCCGACAGCACCGGCGACGGAGAAGTCCGGTCTGCGGCACGTGCCAGACTCGACGGTGTGACGGCGACCGTCCGCGAGGCAGTGTCCGACAACGACTACGTCGCGTTCGGGGAGCTCATCGCGGAGTACGAGACCTGGCTGCAGGAGCGCTATGCCGAGCAGACCGACCTCGTCGCCACCATCCGCGCGCATCAGGACCTCGACGCCGAGCTCGCGGCGCTCCCCGCGAAGTACGCGCCACCGCGCGGCACCGTCCTGCTCGCGGAGATCGACGGTCGCACGGTCGGCGGTGTCGCGTTGCGCGACCTGCACGACGGCACCTGCGAGATGAAGCGGCTCTACGTGCGACGCGAGGCGCAGGGCAGCGGCGCAGGGCGGCTGCTGTGCGAGCGGCTGCTGGCGTTCGCCGGGGCCGTCGGCTACCGCGCGATGCGGCTGGACACCGGGCTCCGCAACGACGAGGCGCTCGCCCTCTACCGCGACCTCGGCTTCGTCGAGATCGCGGCGTACGCCGAGTACCCGCCCGACGTCGCGTCGCATCTGCTCTTCCTCGAGCGGGCGCTGCCCTACGCCAGATCGGCAGCGCCTCGCGACGGCGGGCCGTAGGCGTTCGGTCCCTGGTTCGAGTCGAGCACCAGGAAGACGAGCAGGATGATCCCGCCGACCCAGGGGACCAGCGAGATCCAGTACCACCAGCCCGAGCGCCCGGTGTCGTGCAGACGACGGACCGCGACGGAGATCGTCGGGATCAGCAGCGCCACGGCGACGACCAGGAAGACCAGAGCGACGACGAGGAGCAGCGCGGCACTGCCGGCCGAGGTCGTGCCCGTGGTGGTGCCTGCCCGCGACGACGGCGTGATCGACGCGCTCACCGCGGCGACGATGATGTAGAAGGGCAGCAGGATGAGCCCGTTGAACAGCGCCCACCACCAGTACTCGGCGCGGGTTGCGCGGCCGGCGAAGGTGGCGTACTTGCGGAAGCCGAGCCGGATGGCCTGCGCGAAGGTCACCTGGGGAGTCGGCTGGTAGCCGGCCAGGTTGTACGCCGGGGCGGCACCGACGTATCCCGGGGGCGGCGCGTACCCCGGAGGTGCCGGCGGGTACGCGGCCGGTGCCGGCGGCGCTGCGGGCGGCGGCGCCGGCGCCACGTAACCGGGCATCGGCGAGACCGACTCGGTCCAGCCGGATCCGTCCCAGTAGCGCTGGCTGCCCGGCGACGCGGGGTCGGGGTACCAGCCCGGAGGCGGTGCGGTGGTCATGGTGGTCCCCTCTCCGCGACGACGTCGCGACCGGTGGCTGGCTAGATGCTGCGCGACGCCCCGCCGTCGACGGGGATCAGTGCCCCGCTGATGAAGGAGGCGCTGGGGGAGAGCACGAACGCGGCCGCGCGGCCGAACTCGTCCGGCTCGCCGTAACGCCCGAGCGGGATCGTCGACTCGTTGCGCCGGCGTACGACGTCGGGTGCGCCGTAGCGCGCGTCGATCGCGAACCGCCGATCGGTGGCGAAGCTGCCGGGCAGGAGTCCGTTGACGCGGATGCCCCGCGGGCCGAGCTCGTCGGCGAGGTCCTTCACGATCATGGCCAGACCAGGACGCAGGCCGTTGCTCGTCGTGAGACCGGTGAGCAGCTCGCGCGAACTCGTCGACAGCACGAAGGCGAGCGACCCGCGGGTGCCCGAGAGATCGGCCGGGTCGCCGGTCATCGCGTTCGCCGCGGCCCGCGCCACGCGCAGCTGGCCGAGGAAGACCGACTCGAACGCGAGCCGCCAGGTCTCGTCGTCGGTCGTCATCGCCGTGCCGGCGGCGGGTCCGCCGACGCTGATCAAGGCGCCGTCGAGGCGCTCGTAGCGGGCCAGCGCCGCGGCGATCACGCGCTCGGCGGCCCCCGGGTCGGCGAGATCGGCCGCGATGCCGACCGCGTTGGAGCTGCCGAGACCGTTGATCGCCTCGTCGAGCGCCTGCTGGTCGCGGGCCGCCACGACGACGTGGGCCCCCTCGTCCACGAGCGCTCGCGCGCCGGCGAGCCCGAGCCCGCGGGAACCACCAGTGACGACGAAGACACGTTCTGCCAGGCCGAGGTCCATATGGGGGATTCTGCCTGCTCGGGGCGCTGCCGGGCGGTTACGCCACGTCCGTACGGGTGACCTCGTCGGCGTAGTCGCGCTCGCGGCGGATCAGCAGCACGAAGCCGACGACCGCGACGAGGGCGAACATCACCCACTGCATGGCGTAGGACAGATGGGGGCCCTCGGTGAGATCGGGCAGCGGGATGGGGGTGAGGCCGTCCGCCTGCGCGGGGTCGCTGGAGACCAGGTCGACGTACCCGGGGTAGACCTGCGCGCCGTCGGCCACGAGCCGGACGTCGAGGTCGGTGACCTGCCCGGCCGGCAGGTCGGTCGGCTGCGGCAGCGGGGCCTCCTCGGACGGACGCACGCGACCGACCACAGTCACCTCGCCCGAGGGTGCCGCGGGGATGTCGGCGACCTCCGCCGTCGCGCCCTGCTTGGCCTCGAGCCAGCCGCGGTTGACGGCGAGCACGGCACCGGAGTCCGTGACCAGCGGGGTCACCACCCAGAACCCGTTGGCGCCGTCCATGGGGCGTTTGCGCACGAGGACCTGGTGGGCGACGTCGTAGCGCCCGGTCGCGGTGACCTGCTTCCAGTCCTGCGGGTCGCCGACGCTGTCCGCGGCGGCGCCCGGGGTCATCACGGTCGAGACCGCCACGGGGGTGGCGCCGCTGTTGGCCACGACCACGGCGTTCTGATGGCGCCGGTCGTCGAGCCGGTGCAGCTGCCAGCGGGCCAGCAGGATGAACGAGGGCACGACGACGATCACGAGGAAGCCGAGCGCCAGCCACCGGGGCTGGCGCAGGAACCCGTAACCGCTCACCCCACGACTGTAGGCGTCGGCCGGCTCAGGCCGGGCGGTCGCCCCGGCCCAGCGCCCGCCGATGAGGGCGGATCCCCAGCACGCTGAAGCCCTCCCGGTCGCTGCGCTCGCGCCCGGCGTTGGCCAGCACGACCGCGAAGTAGGGGAGCACCACGGCGCCGACCGCGAGGATCCATCGCCACGGCGACGGGGAGAACACCGCGCCCAGGAAGCAGGCGGTGCGGATCGTCATGGCGATGAGGTAGGCCTGCTGGCGGCCCACCTGCTCCTGGGAGAGCGGGATGCCCGCGTCGGTGATCCGGTGGACCTCGGGCGCGCCGGACCCCGCATCGGTGATGCGGTGGACCGAGGGATCGGGCGTCGCCACACGCACACGCTACGTCCACCTGCCGGTTCCGGCACCTGCTGCGCCCGCCACGCGGCGATGGGCCAGGATGTCGGCATGACCAACCGCACCTACCGCGTCACGGAGATCGTCGGCACCTCGAACGAGGGCATCGAGAACGCGATCCGCAACGGCATCGACCGCGCGGGTCAGTCGCTGCGCCACCTCGACTGGTTCGAGGTCACCGAGATCCGCGGCCACATCCGCGAGGGCCAGGTCGACCACTTCCAGGTCGGGATGAAGGTCGGCTTCCGCCTCGAGGACTCGTGACCCTGGCCGACGCACCCGGGCCCGGCGTCGTCGAGGTCGTCGTCACCGACCTCGAGATGACCGACCCCGCGCAGCTGCGGCCCGGCCGCGAGCCCGATGTCGAGGCGACCCTCGTGCGGGCCGGACGGCCGAGCCCCGAGCTCGCCCGCTTCTTCTACCGCGCGGTCGGCGGCGACTGGTTCTGGGTCGACCGGATCCCGTGGACCTACGACGAGTGGCTCGCGTGGGTCAGCGCACCCGGCCGCGAGCTGTGGACCTGCTGGGTCGACGGCACGCCGGCGGGCTACTTCGAGCTCGACCCGCAGGGCGACGCGGTCGAGCTCGCCTACTTCGGGCTGCTGCCCGCCTTCGCCGGCCTCGGCCTCGGCGGCTGGCTGCTCACCCGCGCGCTCGAGCGGGCCTGGGAGCTCGACGGCGTACGACGGGTCTGGGTCCACACCTGCTCGCTCGACGGTCCTCACGCCCTGGCCAACTACGAGGCCCGCGGCCTGGTGCCGGTCGCGTCGCACGTCGAGCTGCGCGACATCACGGCCCCGACACCGGGACCGTGGGCCGGCGCACGCTAGCTAGCTCGCCGCGCTGACGGTCGAGAAGTTGAAGTCGCGCACGAGCATCGGCGGCATGTCTGTGCGCGTGAAGTAGTCGGCCATCTCGCGTCCCAGCGTCCGGTGCGGGTCGCCGGCGTCCTCCACGCGACCGAGGATCGACACGGGGCTGTCGTTCCACCGGAAGTTCGTCGCTGCGCCGATCACCTCCCCGCCGCGCACGACGTAGACGCCGTCACGCGTGAGGCCGGTGACGAGAGCCGTCTGCGGGTCGACGGTGCGGTTGTACCAGGTGCACGTGACCATCAGGGCGTCGTCGGTGCGCGCGACCAGGTCGTGCACGGATCCAGTGCCGCCCGAGACCTCGCAGCGCAGGTTCTCCACCGGCGGCCGGAATGGCAGCCCGGTCTGCGCGGCCGTGGCCCGCGAGGTGATGAGGCTGGTGAGGATGCCGTCGCGGATCCAGTCGACGTGCGGCGCCGCGATGCCGTTGTCGAAGACGCTCGCGTAGCCCGACGACGCACCGACCTCGAGGAACGGCACGCACTCGATGCCGCGCAGGGCGGGGTCGCTGTACATCGAGACCCGCGGGTCGGCCACGAGCTCGCCCACGCGCGTGCCGCCCGACGGCGCGCTCCAGACGCTGCCGCCCTCTGCGGCGTCGCGACCGGTGGACCCGTAGAAGACGTGGAGCATGAGGTCTGCGACGGAGCTCGGCGACAGCAGGGCAGGGTGGCGACCGGGCTCGACCTCGATGCGTCGCGCCTGCCACGCGAGTGCCTCGCGCAGCTCGGCGTCGATCTCGGCGAGGTCGATCTCGTCGAAGGAGTGCCCGCTCGACCCGATCCACGTGGAACGCGTGCGTTCGTGGCTCTTCGCCGTGAGCTCGAGGCGGGCCTCGGGTGCGGTGAACCGCAGCCGTACGCCGCTGCTCGTGCCCAGGTGGGTCGTCGTGACGGTCTGCTCGGCGTAGCCGAAGTGCTCGATGCCGTCGGCGCGCGCGGCGGCGAAGATCTCGCCGAGGTCGGGCGCGAGGTGCGCGAACGACTCGCTCGTGGCGACGCGGGGCAGCTCGGCCCAGTCGGCCGACGCCTCGACACCGCTGACCAGCTCCGCGGCGTCGTCGGCCGGTCCCGCGTCGTGGGCGCGCGCCTCGGCACGGCGCACGGCGTCGACGAGGACGACATCGTCCGGTGCGTTGACCGTGACCGAGCCGGCCGCGACGCCGCCCTCGACGTCGGCCAGCGCGATGACGGTGACCGATGTCGCCTCGGTCTCGCCGTTGGTCGTGAGGGTGGTGCGCGCCCAGCGCATGTTCGCGACGGAGACGCTGCGGACCAGGACGACGCACCCGCGCGTGGTGGAGGCCGCGAGCGCTCGCTCGACGATCTCGTGCGGCGCGGTCATACCCCGCCCTCCTGGCTCGCGTTGAGGACGTTGACCTTCTCGAACACCGCCGCGGGCGTGCCGTGCGACACCGGCGCGACC
>DASSQW010000033.1:0-11075 GCA_035702165.1 Candidatus Nanopelagicales bacterium | reverse complement strand
CGGCCGGCACCAGCGCGAGCAGGGCCGCCACCACGAGGAACGCGAGCAGGCCGCGCACCCGCCAGGTGTCGGCGCTCGTGCCGCTGCTCGCGTCGGTGCCGTCGACTGACGAGCCGCTGGGGTCGCGCTCGTCCTTGATCTTCTTGATGCTCGGGCTCGCACCGCCGGCGCCCGACGAGACGGTGCTCGACGACGTCGTCCCGGGGTCGGGCTGCGTCTCCGACCGGATGTTCGCGCCGCCCGAGGCCGGGGTCGGCTCGAAGCGCTGCCAGCCGATGCCGCTGAAGTAGACCTCGGGCCAGGCGTGCGCGTCGCTGCCGCGCACGATGTAGGTGCCGTCGGGCTGGCGCGTGCCCGCGGTGTAGCCGACCACCACGCGGCTCTGGATGCCCAACGACTCCGCCATGAGCGCGAAGGTCGCGGCGAACTGCTGGCAGTAGCCGGTCTTCGAGGTCAGGAACTGCTCGAGGAACGTCGGAGCGTTGGCGCTCGTGTCCGACAGGTCCTTGAGGCTGTAGGTGAAGTTGTTGCGGAAGTACGACTCGAGCGCGGCGGCGCGGTCGTAGTCGGTCGCCGCCCCGCGGGTCTGCTCGAGCGCGAGCTCGCGCAGGGTCTGCGGGATCTGCGCGCGGCGCAGACGGTCGGTGGAGTCGGTGTCGGACGTCGACGGCGCAGCATTGCGCATCTGCTCCGCCGTGGGCTGCACGTCCAGGGCGGTGGCCGACCAGGCGAGGCCCTTGGTGCTCGTGCCGCTGTTCTCCGCGAACACCGTCCGCGTCGACGAGTCGAGGAACCACGAGCCCCCGGTGATGGTGAGCCCGGTGAGGTTCGCCGGCACGGGCACGTATCCGGTGGAGAGGGCGGCGTCCTGCACCCTGGTGCTGAAGGTCTTGGCCGACGACACGATCGAGTCGGGCAGGTTGGGGTCGGCGGGGATGCCGTCGTCGACCTTCGTGCTGTTGTTCTCGGGGTCGAACTGCACCGGTCGCCAGGTCTCGCCCGAGTACGACGTGAGCACCACGGTGCGCAGGTAGTCCGGCTTCTCGGCGGTGGTGCTGTAGGTGAACACGATGGTCTGCGGCTGCGCGAGCAGCTGCTTGCGCAGGCTGACGAACGGGTCGAGCCCGATCGTGCTCGAGGTGCCGCCGGCGCCGGAGTCGACGCCGTTGCCGAAGCCGGTGTCGTGGCGGCCGAGGACCGCGTCGGTGAGCGCCGGAACGAGGATGGGGAGGGCGACGGCGGCCGCGACGGCGATGGCGCCGAGGCGCAGCGCCGCCGAGGAGACACCTGCCAGCGGCGACCCGGCGTTGCCCTCGCTGCGCCGCAGCATCCGGCCCCACGAGGCCAGGCCGACGCGTTCGTCGCTCACGAGCAGCACCATGAAGCCGATGGCCACCATCGCGAACGACCACCAGGGCGCACCCTCGTCGAGGACGAGCGAGGGCACGACGTAGATGGCGATGAGCGCGATTCCGGCGACCACCGGCATCCGCAGCGAGACCTGCAGCACGAAGATCACGATCGCGAGGCAGCCGATGCCCAGGGCCGCGACAGCCGTGACGCCCTCGCTCACCGGGACCGGCGGGGAGAACTGGTCGATGTCGTCGAGGCCGTCGGCCAGCACGAGGCGCAGCTGGTCGAGCGCGTCGGAGGTGGGCACGAAGCCGAGGGGCGCGGTGTCGACGGTGAAGCGGGAGACGAGCGCCGCGAACATCACGACGGCCTGGATGATCGGCACGAGGAAGACGGGGGCGCGCAGCCAGGTCGCCACGCCGCCGGCGGACACGACGGCCACGACCGTGAGGAGCACGGCGCCGAACCAGGCGCCCGAGGCGAAGACGGGGGAGAGCGCGAGGGCGCCCAGGAGCACCGCGGACGCGGTCGCGACCGCGGGCAGCAGCACCCCGGGGACGTGCGGCGCCGGGGCCGGCGCGGGGGCACGTCCGCCGGTGGGCGGGGCCGAGACGGTCGTCGTCATCGCGCACCTCCTGCAGTCACGCCCGCGCGGGCCAGGCTCTGCCAGGCGCTGACGAGGTCGGTCTCCGCACCGCAGACGACGACGCGCCAGCCGGCGGCGGCCAGCAGCGCGGCGACCCGCGTGCACCGGCCGTCGTCCGGGGTCGTCGACCGGGTGGCCCAGCCCGAGGTGTCGAGCACCAGGGCGAGTGCGCTGGCGTGCCCGGTCCGCAGGGAGGCGATGTCCTCGGCCGCCTCGAGGTCGAGGTCGCCGAGCACCGCGACCACGAGGCCGTCGCGCACCCGCGCCCGCGTCGCCGGGTCGCGCAGACCGAGATTCTCCGAGGTCGTGAAGCCGACGGTCGCGAACGTGTCGAGCAGGGGCCCGCGCGCCTCCGGGCCCGACAGCGTCTCCGCCGCGGTGCCGCTCGCGCGCAGCAAGGCCCCCTCGGCGTCGACCACGCGTACGCCGTACCCGCGGGCCGCGAGGTGGCAGGCGATCGACGCCGACGCAGACACCGCCCACTCGAACGACGACGCCGGTCCCTCGCCGCGGTGCGCGCCCTTGCGGGTGTCGAGGTAGACGGTCGCGCGGGTGCGCCAGGGGTGCTCCTCGCGGCGCACCATGAGCTCGCCCGAGCGCGCGGTCGACTTCCAGTGCACGCGCCTCAGGTCGTCGCCGGTGCGGTACTCGCGCGGGATGACGTCGTCCTCGCCGGCCGACGCGACCGCGCGGGCGCGCGCCTCGCCGAGCCCGGACCAGTCGCCGCCCACCGGGATGGCCGGCAGCGCGACCGTGGCCGGTACGACGGTGAGCGTGTCGGTGGTGGTGAACTGCCGCGTCGCACGGCACAGGCCGAACGGGTCCACCAGCTGCACCGACACGGGACCCACGGTGTAGCGCCCGCGCACGGCCCCGCGCAGCTCGTAGCGGACGTCGCGACGTCCCCCGGACTCGAGCCGGTCGATCACGAAGCGCTGCGGGCGCCCGAGCTGCCACGGGACGGTGTCCTCGACGAGGAGCAGGCCGCTGGGCAGGCGCGAGACGTTCTGCACCCGCACCACGCTGGTGGCCGCCTGGTCGACGCTGACCCGGGTGGGTCGCAGGCCGCGCGCCGACGCGAGCCGGTAGCGCGTGCGCGAGACGAGCAGCGCGGCGAGCAGCGGCAGCGCGACGAGCAGGACGCCCACCCGCAGCAGGTCGCGCTGCCCGAGGACGAGGGCGACGACGAGGCCGCCGACACCGAGGGCGAGGACGGCCCGTCCGCGCCGGGTGAGTCGGTCGAGCAGCGTCGCCATGGGAGTGCCTAGACGCGGACCGACGCCGGAACCGCGACGCGGCCCACGATGTCGGCGACGACGCTCTCGGTCGTGCGGCCCGCGATCTGGGCGTCGGCCGTGAGGATGAGACGGTGCGCCAGCACCGACGGCGCGAGCGCCTGCAGGTCGTCGGGGAGGACGTGGTCGCGGTCGTCGAGGGCGGCCGAGGCCTTGGCCGCGCGCACCAGGTGCAGGGTGGCGCGCGGCGAGGCGCCCAGGCGGACATCGCCGTGCGTGCGCGTCGCGTTGGCGATGTCGACGGCGTACTGCCGGACGGAGTCGGCGACGTGGATCGTGCGGACGACCTCGACCAGGCGCGAGATGAGCGCGGCGTCGGCGACCGGGGTGATCGCGTCGAGCGGGTTGGCCGCGGCGTGCTCGGTGAGCATGTCGATCTCGGAGCGCGGGTCGGGGTAGCCCATGGACACGCGCGCCATGAAGCGGTCGCGCTGCGCCTCGGGGAGGGGGTAGGTGCCCTCCATCTCCACCGGGTTCTGAGTCGCCATGACCATGAACGGCGAGGCGAGCTCGTAGGTCGTGGCGTCGACGGTGACCTGGCGCTCCTCCATGCACTCGAGGAGGGCGGACTGCGTCTTGGGCGAGGCGCGGTTGATCTCGTCGCCGAGGACGATGTTCGCGAACACGGCGCCCGGGCGGAACTCGAAGTCGCGCGACTCCTGGTTGAACACGCTGACCCCGGTGACGTCGCCGGGCAGCAGGTCGGGCGTGAACTGGATCCGACGGACCGTGCAGTCCAGCGAGCGGGCCAGCGTCTTGGCCAGCATCGTCTTGCCGACGCCGGGGACGTCCTCGATCAGCAGGTGACCCTCGGCCAGCAGCGCCACGAGCGCGACCCGGATGACCTCGGACTTGCCCTCGATGACCGTCTCGACGGACTCCCGGATCCGGGCCGCGGCGTGCACGAGGTCGGCGACCTCGTCGGGCGTGGCGGCGTGCTGGGTGCCGGAACGGCCGTTCTGGTCGCTCATGTCCTCGTTCTCCCCTCGCCCCGTGTGCCCCGATTGTCACCCGAGCGCCCGCGTTCCGCACCGTCCCCGGCCGATTCCCGCGACCGATTCCGGGCCCGGTACGCCGGGTCCTCCCTGCTCTGACGCGCGCCGGCCCCCTCCGGTTCACGCTCGAGAGGACCGGACGGTTCCCCGGCGCAGCCCCGCGGCGAGGTCAGGCCGGCACCACCACGAGGCGCTGCGCCTCGTCGAACATGGCGCCCTGCGCCACCCGGCCGGTGACCAGCGCGGAGACCGCCCAGGCCGCGAGCAGCATGTACATCACGATGATCTGGTAGCGGATCGCCTGCAGCGGGTCGACCCCCGCGATGATCAGACCGGTCATGGTGCCGGGCAGGGAGATGAGTCCGACGACGCGCGTCTGGTCGACCGTGGGGACCAGAGCCGTGCGCACGGCGGTCCGCATCTCCCGGGCGAACGCCTGATCGGCGGGGAGGCCCAGGCTCAGCGCGGCCTCGACGGCGGGGCGGTTCTCCCGGGCCGACCGGCGCAGCGAGGTCAGGGTGAGCGACGACGCCTGCATCGCGCCGCTCACGACCATGCCCCCGATCGGCACGAGCACCTGCGGCTCGGTGGAGATGACGCCGCCGACCAGCAGGACGCCGAGCGTCGACAGCGTGCCGACGCCGATGCCGACGAGCGCTGACACGTAGGCCCGGGGGAGTCCCGCTCCGCGACGGCGCGACTCGTTGGCGGCGATCACCGCCATGACGGCGATCCAGAGCAGGGCACCGGCGACGCCCGCGTGCGCGAAGATCCACGCGAGCACCGCACCCACGGCGACCAGCTGCACGAGCGCTCGGACGGCGGCGATGACGATGTCGCGCGAGATGCCCAGCTTCTGCCACCCCGCGATCGCCACGGCGACGACGACGAGCAGGCCGGAGACGGCGACGGCCCCCCAGCTCGGGATGGTGGTCACGGGCCCTCCCAGAGATCGGTGTCGGTCGAGATGCCTTGGTGCTCATGCGGTTCGTGGGGCGAGCCGTGCACCCGCGGATCGTCGTCGCTGTGCTCGTGGCCGTCGTCGGGCGGGTACATCAGCTCGTGCTCGAGATCCAGCGCCGACACGGGTCCGCGCGCCGTCACCCGCCCCGCGTGCAGGACGAGCACGTCCTGCGAGACGGCGGCGGCACGGCGTACGTCGTGGCTCACGAGGACGACGGAGAGCCCGTCGGCCACGAGCGAGCGGATGACGGCGTCGACGGCGTCGGCCGAGCGCGGGTCGAGGGCGGAGGTCGGCTCGTCGAGCAGCAGCACCTCGGGGCCGACCGCGAGCGCGCGCGCCAGGCAGAGCCGCTGCAGCTCGCCGCCGGACAGGCTGCGCGGGTCGCGCCCGACGACCACCGAGGGCGCGAGCGCGACCCGCTCGAGCAGCTCGTCGACGTCGTCGTCGGAGAGCCGGGGTGCGGCGAGGCGCACCTCCGATCGCACTCCGTCGGTGAGCGGCACCGCGCGCTGGGGCACGAGCACGGCACGGCGCCGCAGCTCGAGGACGTCGAGCTCACGGACGTCGACGCCGTCGAGGAGCACGCGGCCCGACGTCGGCTCCTCGAGGCGGTTGAGCAGGCGCAGCAGCGTGGACTTGCCCGAGCCGCTCGGCCCGGCCACGGCCGTGGCGGTGTGCGCGTGCAGGTGCTCGTCGACGTCGTCGAGGACGACCCGATCGCCGAACAGCATCCGGACGTGCTCGAGGGCGAACAGCTCGGACGTGGCCACGGGCCGACCCTAGGGGCGCTCGCGCGCGGCCGCCCGCCCCGGGAGCCTGACCGGCGTCGCCGCGCGCCCCTGGCTAGGCTCGAACGCAACGGTGCGCCGGCGCGCGGTGCCCGCGCGATGAGGAGGCGGACATGACCGTGCACCCGGCGGAGCTCGGCCGGTTCTTCGACGACTTCGTGGTCGGCGACGTCTACCAGCACCCCTTCGGCCGCACGATCTCCGAGGCCGACTCGACCTGGTTCACCCAGCTCACCTGCAACACCAACCAGAACCACTTCAACGCCCACCTGGCGCAGTCCAACCCGATCACCGAGGGCCGGATCATCGTCAACAGCGGGCTCACGGTGGCGCTGGTCCTCGGACTGTCGGTCATCGACATGAGCCAGAACGCCGTCGCGAACCTGGGCTGGACCGACATCAAGCTCACCCACCCCGTCTACATCGGCGACACGATCTACGCCGAGAGCGTCTGCATCGACAAGCGCGAGAGCTCCTCGCGGCCGGGGATGGGCATCATCACGATGGTCACCCGCGGGCTGAACCAGGACGGCGACGTCATCGTGTCGTGGAAACGCTCCGTCATGGTGCCCCAGCGCAGTACGGGCATCGGCCAGGACTACTTCCCTCAGGCCAAGGGCGGGCCGCTGACCGCCGACGCCGCCGGCTGACCGGCCGGGGCATCGAGGTCGCCCCGGGCATCTGCCCGGGGTGCGGTCCACAGAGCGGACGCCTTGCGGGCCAACGGGTCCCGCGGGCCACGATCGGTCGCTCGAGGGGGGTCCAGGGCAGCGGAATCGGGTCCCGCCGCCGTGTCATCTCCATTACAGTCAGAGCCACGTCCGATCGAACGAAAGGCGTGATCATGGCGGGTGGGGACCTGGTCTCTGTGCTGGGCGGCGTCGACCTGTTCCGGGGCCTCTCGCCGAAGGTCCTCGGCCAGATCGCCGATCACGGCCACCAGGCCGACTACGCCCCCGGAACCAAGGTCATCGTCCAGGGCGACTCCGTCGAGGGCTTCAAGGCGTTCTCGCCCGGAGGGGTCGAGATGCACGTCGTCCTGGGGGGCAGCGCGCGCATCGACGTCCATGGCGAGACCCACACCACCCTCGGTCCCGGCACCTACTTCGGCGAGATCTCGCTCATCGACGGCCGCCCCCGCTCCGCCGACGTCGTCGCCGGCGACGAGGGCCTGCAGACCCTCGCGCTCTCGAAGTGGACCTTCGACGACCTGCTCGAGAAGCACCCCGAGATCGCCGTCCCGATGCTGAGGGTCCTGGCCGCACGGCTGCGCGCCGACGAGGAGCCTCGCGCCGACGCGGGGTAGAACGCTGAGCCGCCCATGTCCGTGCAGGAGACCAGCCGACCGGAGGTCGTGATCGTCGACGACCCGCGGCCGGACGTCCGGGTCGTCCACGACCTCCGCCGGCACATCCCGAGGATCGCCCTCGAGTGGGACGACGACGCCCCGGGACGGGCATGGCAGCAGGTCGACGCCACCATGGTCTTCGCCGACATCTCCGGCTTCACGGCGCTCACGGAGAAGCTCGCGCGGCGCGGGCGCATCGGCGCCGAGGAGCTCATCGAGACGCTCAACCGCATCTTCGGCGGCATGCTCGAGCAGGCCGCGATCCGCGGGGGAGAGCTGCTGAAGTTCGGCGGCGATGCCCTGCTGTTCGTGTTCCGCGGCGACGACCACGCCTTCCGGGCCTGCCGCTCGGCCGTCGACATGCGCGCCGCCCTGCGCGAGGCGGCGAAGATCCCGACGTCGGTCGGCAAGCTCAAGCTGTCGATGTCGGTGGGCATCCACACCGGGCCGGTCGACTTCTTCCTGGTCGGAGCCCCGACCCGCGAGCTGCTCATCCTGGGCGGCGCCGCCACCGCGACCGCGGAGGCCGAGCACGCGGCGGTGGCCGGCGAGATCCTCGTGACCGCGGGCACGGCCGTCGAGCTCCCGGCCGGCTCGACGACCGAGCGGCCCGACGGTCTGCACCGGCTCAAGTGGCGGTTCACCTACCCGCCCGAGGGTGGCGCGCCGGCGCTGCCGGACGTGCCGCACGAGCGGCTGCGCACCCTGTTCCCGCACGCCCTCGGCGACTACCTCGACGAGCGCGTCCCGGACCCCGAGCACAAGGTCGCGACCATCGCCTTCGGCCGTTTCTCGGGCACCGACACGATGCTCGCCGAGGCGGGGCACGACGCCGTGGCCGACGCGCTGCACCGCACGATCAGCGTCTTCGAGGAGGCGCTCATCGCCGAGGGCGGCACGCTGCTGGCGACCGACATCGACAGCGACGGCGGCAAGCTGTTCATGGGCTCGGGCGTGCCGTTCTCCAGCGAGGACGACGAGGGCCGCATGCTGCGGGCGATGCGCCAGGTGCTCGACACCGGTACGCCGCTCCCGGTGCAGATCGGCATCAACCGCGGCCACGTCTTCGCCGCCGAGGTCGGCGCTCCCGAGCGCGCGGCGTACTCCGCGATGGGCGACACCACCAACACCGCGGCCCGCATCATGTCCAAGGCGCCCGACGGTGTGCTGTTCGCGCACCCGAGCGTGCTGGCGCAGTCGCGCACGCTCTTCTCGACCGAGCCGGCCGGGCCGTTCCCGATGAAGGGCAAGGCCGTTCCCGTCCTCGTCCACGCCGTCGGCGAGGAGATCGGCACCCGCGAGGCGCAGGCGCGCACCGAGCTCGAGCTCGTCGGTCGTGACGACGAGCTGGCCCTCCTGCGCGACGCCTTCGCCCGTGCGCTGGGGGGCGAGGGCGGCGTCGTCACCGTGTCCGCGCGCACCGGGCTCGGGAAGAGCCGGCTGATCTCCGAGGCGATGCGCGGCATCGAGGCGACCGTCGTGCCGGTGCGGGCCGAGCCCTACGGCATGACCTCGCCGTACCGGATGCTGCGCGATCCCGTGCGGCAGGCCTTCGGCGTCGACCGCGGCGACCCCGAGGAGATGGCGGAGACGCTGCTCGCGCGGTTCGAGCGGCTGATGCCCGACCTGCTGCCGCTCGCGCCGCTGCTGGCCGACGTCGTCAACGTGCCGCTGCCGCCGACGCCCGAGTCGGCCGCGATCGAGCCGCGCTACCGGCCCGACCGCATCGCCGACATCGTGCTGCGCCTGCTCGAGGTCGCTGTCCGCGGGCCGCTCGTGATCCACGTCGAGGAGGCGCACTGGGCCGACGGCGCGTCGACGACGGTGCTGCAGCGCGTCGCCCAGGCGACCGAGGGCCACCCGTGGGCGCTCGTGGTCGCCCGGCGCGACGAGGGGGAGGGCTTCGCCCCCGAGGAGGGCACGCACCTGCTCCTCGAACCGCTGCCCGACGACGTCATGACCCGCATCGTGATCCTCGCGACCGAGTCGGCGCCGCTGCTCGACCACGAGATCGAGGGCATCGTGGCCCGGTCCGGGGGCAACCCGCTCTACGCCGAGGAGCTGATCCGGCTCTTCCGCGACGTCGGGTCGCTGGAGGAGATGCCCGAGAGCCTGCACGCCGCTCTCGACGCCCAGATCGACGCCCTCGACCCGCACTCGCGGCGAGTCCTGCGCTACGCGTCGGTCCTGGGCCGCTCGTTCCGGCGCGAGGTCCTCGACCAGACGCTGCGCGGCGACGACCTCATCGTCGACGAGGCGACCGTCGAGCGGCTGGCCAACTTCCTCGAGCCCGACGGCCCGGGGCGCCTGCGCTTCCGCACCGGCATGATCCGCGACGCCGCCTACGAGGGGCTGGCCTACCGGCTGCGCACCCGGCTGCACGCCGCGGCCGGCCGTGCCGTCGAGACGCTCTCGACCGATCTCGAGGCCGACGCCGACACCCTGGCACTGCACTTCTGGCGCGGCGGCGATGCGCCCAAGACGTGGCGCTACGCCCGCATGGCGGGCGACCGAGCGGCCCACGCCTACGCCAACGTCGACGCCGCGGTGCAGTACCAGCGCGCCCTCGACGCCGCGCGCGACCTCCCCGTCGTGCCTCCGTTCGAGAAGTCGCAGGTCTGCTCGCAGCTCGCCGAGGTGCGCGACCTCGCCGGCCTCTACCCGCTCGCCATCGATGCCTGGAACTCCGCCCTGCGGTTCATGAAGGACGACTCCCGCCGGATGGCGGAGATCCTCTACTCGCGCGCCGTCACGCGGTCCAACGCCGACGCCTACGTCAGCGCGCTGCGCGACCTCACCAAGGCGGAGAAGCTCGTGGAGGGCGACGCCTCGGTCGACGCCCAGCGCCTGCGCATCCGCATCCGCGCGATGCGGTCCAGCGTGTACCAGGAGTCGCAGCGCCAGGCGCAGGCCAACAAGGCCGCGCAGCGCGTGATCGCGGAGGCGCGGGCGCTCGGCGAGGCGGAGGGCCTCGAGCGCGCCCTGCTCGTCGCCGACGCGTCCGGCCTGCAGCTCGGCGACACGAGCATCGGCCCGAACGTCGAGGAGGCGTTCCAGTCCGCGCTGTCCAACGGCCGCCTGTCCCGGGCAGTGTCCGCGGCCAACAACCTCGGCGCCTTCGCCTTCTTCGCCGGCCGGTGGGACGACGCGCTCGAACGGTGGGCGGAGGGCCGGCGTATCGCCAACCAGGCCGGTGACGTCGTGCTCGCGGCCCAGATCGGCTGCAACATCGGCGAGCTGCGCATCCACCGCGGCGAGCTCGACGCCGCCGACGAGGTGCTCGCCGAGTCCCGCCGCGTCTTCCGCAGCGTGTCGGCGCGCACGCTGGCGACCTACGCCCACGTGCTGCAGGCGCGCGTGATGATCCGCCGCGGCGAGCTCGAGGCCGCCGAGCAGATCGCGCAGGACGCCGAGGTCGAGTTCGCCGCGGCACGGCTCAAGGGATTCGTGCTCGAGGCCGCCCTGGTCCGCGCCGAGAGCCTCATCGTGGCCGGCCGTCCCGAGGAGGCTCTGCTCGTGATCGAGGCGGCCAACGACGGTCCGTCCGACGAGGGGGTCGAGCTGCTGCCGCGGATGCACCTGCTGCGCTCGCGCGCGCTCACCGCTCTGGGCAGGGCGGGCGAGGCCGAGGACGAGGCGCGCTCGGGTCTCGAGCTCGCTCGGGCCTACGGGCTCACGTTCGACGC
>DASSQW010000032.1:0-2769 GCA_035702165.1 Candidatus Nanopelagicales bacterium | reverse complement strand
GCACCCGCCACGGGTGCGGTCCTCGACGTCGTTACGAGCTGCGGTCCTCGATCTCCCAGAGGTGGTCGAGCACGTGCCACGCCGTACGCCGCAGGCACCGGCGCTCGGCCCACGCGCCCTCCCGGCGGTCGGCGAGCAGCGCGGCGACGAGCTCGCGACGCATGGCGTCGCGATGCTCGTGTTCGCCGGCGCCGTAGGGCTTGTGTCGGACGCCGACCTGGCGCGCGTAGGCGCGCTCGGCCTCGGTCACGTGCGCGACGACCGCAGCGGTGTCGCGACCGCCTCCGCGAGGGCCCTTGCGGAGCGCCTCGGGCGCCGCGGCAGCGACCTCGTCGAACAGCACCCAGGCCGCCTGCAGCAGCGCGACCTGGCGCTCGAGGTCGGCGGTGGCTGCCGAGGTGCGCCGTGGCCGGTCGGTGGGCAGCTCGGAGTCGGGCGCCCCGAAGTCGGTCGTGGCGTTGCCCGGGACGCTGCCCATGACGCGTGGTGCGAAGCCGTCCGGCAGGTCGAGCCCCGCTCGCTGCGCGACGACGGCGTATCTCGGGGCGTAGTCCAGCAGCGCCCCCACGACGGCGTCATCCCCCGCTGACGCTCGCTGGGAGCGTGCCCAACCCGGAAAGGCGGGAGCGATCCCGAAAACGCGTCCACTTCCGCGTTCGAGATAGAGATCGAGGGGTAAGGGCGCCACGTGCTCCACCGTGCCACGACGCGCCGACACGCGGGAGCGGTCTGATGCCGCTCGCGACGATGCGCGTCATGCTGCGAGGGAGCGCTCCGCGCTCCATGACTCGTCCTGGGAGTCACGCAGCGTCCGTCCGAGACAACCCCCCGTCACCTTAGGATCGCGACACCATGACGAGCTCCTCCGGACGTTCCTCGTCCCGTCCCACCCTCGAGCAGGTCGCTGCGCTGGCCGGCGTGAGCCGCGGCACGGCGAGCCGTGTGCTCTCCGGCGCCAGCAACGTGAGCGAGAACGCCGTGGAGGCCGTACGCCGGGCCGCGGCCGAGCTGCACTACCGCCCGAACCTCGCGGCGCGCAGCCTGGTCACCGGCCGGACCGGCCTGGTCGGCCTGCTGGTCAACGAGCCTGCGCACAAGCTCTGGACCGACCCCTTCTTCGGCGAGCTCGCGCGCGGCGCGCACGACCGCCTCACCGAGGACGGCGTGGCGTTGGTGCTCTCCCTGGCCACCGAGGAGTCCGAGCGCGACAAGCTGATCGAGCTCGCGACCACCCGCCTCGACGGCGTCCTCATCGTCCGCGGCGGCGGTGACGAGAAGCTCGTGCACGCCCTCGTCGACGCCGGCGTCACGGCCGTCACCGCCGGGCGCCCTGCCGACTCCTTGCTCGAGCGCGTCGGATGGGTCGACTCGGAGAACGAGGCCGGCGCCCGTGCGGCCGTCGAGCATCTCGTCGAGCGGGGCCGTCGTCGTATCGGCCTGATCACCGGACCCGACGACATGAACGTGGTCGTCGACCGCCGGAGCGGCTGGCGCGAGGCGCTGCGGGCCGCGGGGCTCGATGCGTCGGCCGAGCTGGTCGAGCCGGGCGCGTTCACGATCGAGTCCGGCGCGCAGGCGATGGCGACGCTGCTCGAGCGCGTCCCCGACCTCGACGCCGTCTTCGCGCAGAACGACCTCATGGCGCTCGGCGCGATCCGTCAGCTGCGGGTGGCGGGCAAGGCCGTCCCTGGCGACGTCGCGGTGGTCGGCTTCGACGACCTCATGGCCGAGAGCTCGAGCCCGACGCTCACGACCATGGCCCAGGACGTCCAGGGCTTCGGCGCCGCCATGGCCTCGCTGCTCCTCGAGCAGCTCGGCGGCGCGGCCCCCCGCCACGAGGTGATCCCCGTCAGCCTGGTCGCGCGCGAGTCGTCCTGACCTTCGCGCACGGCGAGCACGCACGGCCCGCACGCAGCCCCCGACGTTTCCCCGAACATGATCATGTTCGGGGAACGTCGGGCGTGAAACAGGCGATCACGGCGGCGCCCGCGTGAGACCTGGGGCCGCTCCCCGCTCCCGATGCGTCCGGGAGCGGCCCCAGGGGTCGGTCAGGCCCAGCCGTTCGCGCGCGCGATCGCGGCGTAGGCGTGGGCGCTCTTCTTGGGGGTGCGCACGAGAGTGTCGTAGTCGACGTGGACGACGCCGAAGCGCTTGGCGTAGCCCCACGCCCACTCGAAGTTGTCCATGAGCGACCAGACGAAGTAGCCGCGCAGGTCGACCCCCGCGTCGATGGCGTCGAGCTGCGCGCCGAGGTGCGCGTCGAGGTAGGCCACGCGATCGTCGTCCTGCACCACGCCGTCGACGATGTCGAGGTCGTCGTACGCCGCGCCGTTCTCCGTGACGTAGAGCGGCGGCGCGTCGTAGTCGCGGGCGACGCGCTGGAGAACCTTCGTGAGACCGGACGGGACGACGTCCCAGCCCATCGCGGTGACCGGCTCGCCGTTGGGCACGATCTCGACGTCCTCGCAGCCGATCCACGGGGTCGGGCGGGGGCCGGCGGGGGCTGGAGCGTCGAGGCCGTGGACGACGAACGAGCTGTAGTAGTTGATGCCCATCCAGTCCAGGCGCGCGGAGATGGTCCCCATGTCGCCGTCCTGCACGAAGGACAGGTCCGTCCAGCGCGCGAAGTCCTCGACGATGTCGACCGGGTACTCACCCCGGTAGACCGCGTCGAGCCACCACCGGTTCTGCTGGCCGTCGATACGGCGTGCGGCGTCGAGGTCGGCCGGCGAGTCGGTGAGCGGCGTGACGTCGTAGTGGTTGAGGACG
>DASSQW010000031.1:0-3077 GCA_035702165.1 Candidatus Nanopelagicales bacterium | reverse complement strand
AGGTGCACGCGCTTGAGGTGCTGCGAGCCGAGGGCAGCGACGGCGCGGCCGCCGCGTGTCGATCCGGTGAAGGAGATGACCGGCACGTTCGGGTCGGCGACGAGCGCCTCGCCCGTCTCCACCCCGCCGGGCAGCACGTGGAGCACGCCGTCGGGCAGGCCCGCGGCGCGGAAGATCTCGGCGAGCACCGCGCCGCCGGCGACCGACGTGCGCGGATCCGGCTTGAGGATGACCGCGTTCCCGAGGGCGAGCGCCGGCGCGACCGCGCGGATCGAGAGGATCGTCGGCACGTTGAACGGCGAGATGACGCCGACGACGCCGACGGGCACGCGACGCGCCATCGACAGGCGCGGCGACGAGGTGCGCAGCAGCTCGCCGTACGGCGTCGATGCAATGGCCGCGGCCTCGTAGCACTCCTCGGCCGACGTCATGATCTGGAAGCCGCCGAACGGGCCGATCGCGCCGGTCTCGCGCATCAGCCAGTCGGTGATCTCCTCGGCGTTCGCGTGCCAGAGGTCGCCCGCGCGCCGCAGCACCGCGGCGCGCTCGTTGTACGGAGTCGCCGCCCAGGCCTTCTGCGCCTCGACGGCTGCGGCGCTCGCGCGCGCGACGTCGGCGGGGCTCGCGACGCCGATGGATCCGATGACCTCGCCGGTCGACGGCGAGACGACATCGCGCGCCCCACCGGTGCCGTCGATCCACCCGCCGGAGTAGATGCGTCCGTGCCAGTCCGATCCGAGAAGTGCCATCGTCGCCTCCTGTGGGTGCCCGGGAGCCACACGCTGCCACCGCATCCAGGGCCGCGCACCCCTTTGGGCCAGTCCTGAACCGATGTGCGGACCAGCGGCTGCGGTCGTCCGTGCTCCGGGCAGGCGCCGTGCCAGGATCGGTCGCGTGCGGATCGACCTGAACGCCGACGTCGGCGAGTCGTACGGCGACTGGCGCACCGACGACGCCACGATCCTGCGCAGCGTCACGAGCGCGAGCGTCGCGTGCGGCGGGCACACCGGCGACGCCGCCTCGATGCGACGCACGGTCGACCTCGCTGCCGAGAACGGCGTCAGCATCGGTGCGCACGTGTCGTACGCCGACCCCGAGGGCTTCGGCCGCCGTGCGGTGCAGGTCGGCGCCGTCGAGCTCGCCGGCCAGCTCGGCGCGCAGCTCGCGGCGCTGCAGGAGGTCGCGCGAGCCGCGGGGGCGCTCGTGCGGTATGTGAAGCCGCACGGCGCTCTCTACGGCACTCGCGATGCTGACCACGCGTCCGCCGTGGTGCGCGTGGTCGCCGACGCGGGACTGCCGGTCGTCGCGCTGCCGCGGGGCGAGATCGCACGCCAGGCAGCGGCCGCCGGCCTGCGCGTGGTGGGTGAGGCGTTCCTCGACCGCGGCTACCTCGCCGACGGCACGCTCGTGCCGCGCACCGAGGCAGGGGCGATCCTGCACGACGTCGACGAGGTCTGCGCCCGCGCGGTCTCCCTCGTCCGTGACCGGAACGTCGTCGCGGTCTCGGGGGAGCGGATCGCGGTGGCGGCGGAGACCCTGTGCCTGCACGGCGACACCGACGGCGCGGCCTCGCTGCTCGCGACGGTGCGCGTCGCGCTGGAGGCGGCCGGGGTCGAGGTCGGGGCGTTCGTGTGACGGCGTACCGGGTGCTGCCCGCGGGCGACCGCGCGGTCCTCGTCGCCGTCGACTCGCTCGACGACGCGCTGCGCGCGGCGCACGGACTCGGCGCGCTGCGCGACGTCGAGGATCTCGTGCCCGCCGGCGAGTCGGTGCTCGTGCGGTTCCGGCCGGGCGTGGACCTCGGCGCCCGGCTGCCGGACCTCGGGCTGCTGGTCGACCGCGCGCTGTCGACGTCGGTCCCGGTCGAGGTCTCGGGCGAGGAGGTCGTGCTCGTCGTGCGGTACGACGGCCCCGACCTCGACGACGTCGCGAGAGCCAGCGGCCTCACTCGTGCCGAGGTGGTCGCTGCGCACACGGGCACCGCGTGGACGGCCGCGTTCGCCGGGTTCTCACCGGGTTTCGTCTACCTCGTCGGCGGTGACCCGCGGCTGGTCGCGCCACGTCGCGCGGAGCCTCGCGCGGCGGTCGAGCCCGGCTCGGTGGCGCTGGCCGCCGACTACTGCAGCGTCTACCCGACCCGGTCACCGGGCGGGTGGCAGCTCATCGGCTCGACGGAGCACGTGATGTGGGACGCCGCCGCGGACCCGCCCGCCGCGATCGTGCCGGGCATGCGGGTGCGCTTCGTGGACGGCGGCTCGTCGTGAACCGCGCCCTCGTGGTCGTCGCGCCCGGTCCACTGACGCTCGTGCAGGACGCCGGCCGCCCGGGGCTCGCGCGCTGGGGCGTGAGCCCGTCGGGTGCCGCGGACCGCGCGTCGTACCGCCGGGCCAACGACCTGGTCGGCAACGCGATCGGCGCCGCCGTGCTCGAGAACGTCGGCGGTGTCCGGCTGCGCGCGGTCGGCGACCTCTGGGTGGCCGTCTCCGGTGCGCCCTGCGCGGTCACGGTCGACGGCGATCCCGCGGTGCATGACGCGCGCATCCGGTTGCCCGACGGCGCAGAGCTCGCGCTCGAGATGGCCGCGCGAGGCCTTCGCGCGTACGTCGGCGTGCGCGGAGGCATCGACGTGGCGCCGGTGCTCGAGTCGCGCAGCCGCGACGTCCTGGCAGCGCTCGGACCCGAGCCGCTGCGCGCCGACGACAGGCTGCCGCTCGGCCCCGTCGAGGACGCGCCGTGGTCGCCGCGCACCGCGCACCGGCGCACCTGGCGCGAGGGCGTCGTCGAGCTCGGCGCGATGCTCGGCCCGCGCGACGACCGCGTGCCCGGCGCCGACGCCCTCCTCGACGGCGAGTGGGAGGTCGGTGCCGGGACCAGCCGAGTGGCGCTGCGGCTCGCCCGCCCGGAGTCGTCGTACGCCGCGACGCTGGCGTGGGACCCGGCCCAAGAGTGGCCGAGCGAGGGGGTGGTGCGCGGCGCGGTGCAGGTGCCGCCGAGCGGGCTGCCGGTGCTGTTCCTCGCCGACCATCCCGTGACCGGCGGCTACCCCTTGGTGGCCGTGGTCCTCGACGCCGACACCG
>DASSQW010000030.1:0-9280 GCA_035702165.1 Candidatus Nanopelagicales bacterium | reverse complement strand
CACACCTCCAGAGCGGGTGCTGTGTCACGAGGACGACGCGCCGTGGAGCGCTCGCGTGCTCGTCGTCACGCTCTCGCGCCGCGACACTGGGGCCACACGGGCGGAGGCGTGCAGCCTCCCGGGGCGAGGCGCGAGTTGGCGCGGCCCGCCGTGCGAGGAGGGCCACGTGACCGCTCACCGCCGCTTCGACCAGACTCCACGACCCCGGCGGTGGCTCCGCTCCTCGCTCGTCGGCAGCGCCGCCCTCGCTCTGGTCGCCGCTGGAATCTCCTCAGCCGTCGCCCCGCAGGCGGTCGCGGCGTCGCCGTCGCTCACCCGCTACCCCTACCTCACCGACTCGGTGCAGACCTCGATCACCGTGAGCTGGGCCACCGACCGGTCGGCGACGACCGGCAGCCTCGCGTGGGGCCCGCAGGGCAGCTGCACCGCGAACCGCGTCGCGGCCACGCGTACGTCGATCACCGTCGTGAAGACCGCGGAGTACCAGTGGTCGGCGACGATCCCGGTCACCCCGGACACGACGTACTGCTACCGCGTGTTCCTCGGCAGCACCGACCTGCTCGGCGCCGACCCCTCGCCCGTCTTCACCTCGCAGGTCGCCGCCGGCTCGACGGCACCGTTCTCGTTCGTGGTGCTCGGCGACTGGGGCCAGGCGTACGCCGGCAGCGCCAACCCCGACCAGGCGAACGTCATGAAGCAGGTCGCCGCCACCGACGCGCGCTTCGCGGTGCTCACCGGCGACACGGCGTACCCCGGCGGCGGCCAGAGCGAGTACGGCGACCTGCAGCAGACCGGCTCCGACGTGAGCGGCGTGTTCGGCCCTTCGTTCTGGGCCGTGCCCGGGCGGTCGCTGCCGCTGTTCAACGTCACCGGCAACCACGGCTTCACGCAGGGCGCCGTGCAGGTGCTCAACTGGCCGGAGGCCAACGCGGCCAGCGGTTCCGGCGGGCGCTACGCGATGGAGCCGTACCCCTCGATCAACGGCTCGACGGCGAAGAGCTACCCGAGCATGTGGTACGCGTTCGACGCCGGCGGTGCGCGCTTCTACGCGCTCACCGCGGCGTGGTCCGACAGCAACATCGGCACCGGCACGGTGTACGCGGACGACCACGACGCGCACTGGACCACGGCGAGCGCGGAATACCAGTGGCTCGCGGCCGACCTCGCCGCGCACCCCGGCGGCGTGAAGTTCGCGTTCTGGCACTACCCGCTGTTCGCGGCCAACAGCCCGCAGCAGCCCGACACCTACCTGCAGGGCGGGCCGGGCACGCTGCAGGGTCTGCTCGACCAGTACGGCGTCTCGATCGCGTTCAACGGCCACGCCCACGGCTACCAGCGCAACCGCGCCGACGCTGCGGGGCTGCTGACCTACGTCGTCGGAAACGGCGGCGCCGCGATGGGCAAGGTCCTCGGCTGCGCGCCTGTCACGCTCTACGCGATCGGTGCCGGCGGCACGTCGTGCGGTTCGGCACCGGTCGGGCAGACCGACGACCACGTCTACGGCTTCGTCCGCGTCGTCGTGAACGGTGGTCGGGTGACCGTGGTGCCGACCGACGAGCTCGGCCGCACCTACGACGTGCAGACCTACACCTTCGGCTCGGTCGGCACGACCGATCAGACTCCACCGACCGCGCCGGCGTCGGTCACCGCGACGGCGGCGAGCAGCAGCGAGATCGACGTGCAGTGGGCGCCGAGCACCGACGACACCGCGGTGAAGTCCTACAAGGTCTACCGGGGCGGCGCGACCACCCCGATCGTGACGACAGCGTCCACGTCGTACGCCGACACAGGGCTCGACGGGTCGACGACGTACACCTACCGCGTCACCGCGGTCGACACGAGCGGCAACGAGTCGGCGCTCTCCGACGCCGCATCGGCGACCACGCCCGCCACGCCGCCGACCTTCACGTTCGGCGCCACGGACGACGCGACGGTCGATGCCTCGAAGCCGACGACGAACGCCGGCACCAGCACGCGCATCACGATCGACAACAGCCCGGTGAACTACGCGCTGCTGAAGTTCTCGGTCGCCGGAATGCCGTCGTGCACGGTCACCCGGGCCACCCTGCGCCTCACCGTCGGCACGTCGACGGACGACAAGTCCGTCTACGGCGGAGACCTGTTCGCCGCGAGCTCGACGTCGTGGTCGGGCTCGACCGTCACGTGGTCCACCGGCGTCGTGCCGTCCGGGCCGCGCGTGAGCGGCGTGCCGACCGCGGTCGCGCTGGGCACGTCGTACCTCTACGACGTGACGCCGCTGGTGCAGGGCAACGGCACGATCGGCCTCGTGCTCACGAGCACCAGCAGCGACGGCGCCCGCTTCTTCTCCTCGGAGGGCGGCACGACGGCGCAGGACCCGTTGCTCACGATCACCTGCTGACCCCGCTCCCTCAGGCCAGGAGGCGGTCCGCGAGCTGCGTGATGTGGCGCAGGTCGGTCCCGCAGCAGCCGCCGACGACGCCGAGCCCGGGCAGCAGCCCCTGCAGCTCCTCGTAGTCCGCGGCGAGCTCCACCGGGTCTCCTGAGTCGAGCACCTCGGCCTCGTCGAGCTCGGCGTGGCTGCGGCGCGAAGCGTTGGCGCGAAGCGCGCCGATGCGCGCGGTCCAGTCCTCACCCCAATCCAGGGCGGGCCGAAGGTGGTCGGGGTGCGCGCAGTTCACCATGAACCAGACGGGATATCCGCCGGTCGCCTCGTCGACCGCCGCGACCGCGGACCTCAACGTCTCTCCGGACGCCAGCCGGCCGTCGGTCTCGAGGGTGAAGCCCACGACAGCAGGGATGCCCGCCTCGGCCGCTGCGGCCGCGAAGCCGACGCCCTCGGCGGCGTAGGAGAACGTGAACGACGTGACGAGGTCGGCACCGGCATCGGCGAGATCGGCGACCTGGGCTCCGTGGAAATCGGCCGCTTCGTCGGCGGTCATCGTGTCGCCCGGACGGTAGCCGTCGCCGCGAGGGCCGACGCAGCCGCTCACGAGGACGTCCTCGGCACCCGTCTCGGCCACGGCGGCACGGGCAGCGGACACGGCGTCGAACGCGATGCGGCGCAATGCATCGCCGTCGTACCCCACGGCCGGTCCCCAGGAGGGGTTGGCGCGCCAGGTCGGGGTCTCCAGGACGAAGCCGGCGCCGCGCGATCCGGCCAGCTCCAGGAAGGAGCGGGCGTACGCCGCGAGAGCGGCGCTGCCCACCGGGTCATCGAGGAGCGGGAAGGCCGCGAACGAGGGCAGGTCGACACCATGGTCGAAGATCAGGACGGTCTCGATGCCGGCGTCGGTGAGGCGGAGGCGGCCGTCGCGCCCACGAGCGGTGATCGTCATGAAGTAAGGGTCGCCTCACCACGACGCTCGTGCACCCGGTTCCGGCGTTCTGACTGCGGGCCGGTGGCGCCGGAGCGCCTCCCGGGCTGTGTCGGAGGGCTCGTCTAGCGTCGGAGACGTCCATGTGCGACGGGCTCGAGGAGGTCGGGATGCGCCTGCTGCACACGTCCGACTGGCACCTCGGACGCACTCTCTTCCAGACCAGCCTGCTCGCGGAGCAGGGCCGGTTCCTGGCCTGGCTGCTCGACACCGCGCGCGAGCAGCGGGTCGACGCCGTCCTCGTCTCCGGAGACGTCTACGACCGCGCCGTCCCCCCGCTCGAGGCGGTCGCGCTGCTCGACTCCGCCTTCGAGGCGTTCTCCGAGGCCGACATCCCGCTCGTCGTCGTGAGCGGCAACCACGACTCCGCCGTCCGACTGGGCTTCGGCAGCGGCCTGGCCGAGCGGGCCGGCGTCCACCTGCGCACCACGCTCGACGACCTCGCCCGCCCGGTGCTGCTCGCCGACGAGCACGGCCCGGTCGCCGTCTACGGCCTGCCCTTCCTCCTGCCCGACGCGGTGAAGGACCGCCTCCACGCTGAGCGCAGCCACGAGTCGGTGCTGCGCGCGGCCGTCGCGCAGATCCTCGCCGACTCCGAGCAGCGCGGCGTCGGGCGCACGGTCGTCCTGAGCCACGCGTTCGTCGTCGGCGGGGCGCCGAGCGAGTCCGAGCGCGACCTCGCCGTCGGCGGGATCGGCGACGCTCCTGCAGCGGTCTTCGACGGCATCACCTACGTCGCCCTCGGCCACCTGCACCGCCCGCAGGAGATCTCGCTCCCGGGCAGCACCACCCGCCTGCGCTACAGCGGCTCGCCGCTCGCGTTCTCCTTCGGCGAGAAGCACGACACCAAGTCCGTCGTCGTGATCGAGCTCGACGCCGCGGGGGTCTCGTCGGTCGACACCCTCCCGACCCCGGTGCCCCGTCCGATGCGTGAGGTCCGCGGCCGGCTCGACGAGCTACTGGCGCTCGACGACCCCGAGCTCGCCCGGTCGTGGATCAAGGCGGTCATCACCGACCCGAGCCGGCCGGTCTCCCCGATGGAGCGCCTGCGCGAGCGGTGGCCGCACACCCTCGTCCTCGAGTTCGCGCCCGATGTCGACCGCGTCTCCAGCGACGACGACATGGCCCGGCTGCGGCGGACGACGGACCCGGTCGAGATCGCCACGATGTTCGTGGAGTACGTCGATACCCTCCCGCCGACCCCCGACGAGGCCGCGCTGCTCGCGCGGGCCGTCGAGACGGTGCGCGACGTGGAGGTCGCGGCGGGATGAGGCTCGAGCACCTGACCATCACCGCCGTCGGCCCGTTCGCAGGCACGGAGGACATCGACTTCGACGCGCTCACCCGCGGCGGGCTGTTCCTGCTCGAGGGCCCGACCGGCGCCGGCAAGTCGACCGTCCTGGATGCCATCACGTTCGCGCTGTTCGGTCAGCCGGCCGGGGAGACGACGTCGTCGGACCGGCTGCGCTCGCACTTCGCCCCGCCCGACTCCACGCCGACCGTCGTGCTCACCTTCTCCGTGCGCGGCCAGCGGTTGCGGCTCACCCGCGTGCCCGAGCACCTGCGGCCCAAGAGGCGTGGCGACGGCGTCACGCCGGAGAAGGCGCGCGTCCACCTCGAGAGCCACGACGGCTCCGGCTGGATCTCCGTGAGCTCGAACATCGCCGAGGTCGCCGAGGAGATCGAGCACCGCCTCGGCCTGAACCGCGCGCAGTTCACCAAGGTGGTGCTGCTCCCCCAGGGCGAGTTCGCGACCTTCCTGCGTGCCAAGGACGACGTGCGCCGCAGCGTGCTCTCGCAGATCTTCGGCACCGTCTTCTACGACAAGGTCACCCGCCAGCTCGAGGACTGGCGGCGCGACGCCCGGCGCGAGCGCGACCTCGCCGACGAGGCCGTGACCAAGGCGATCGCGGCGCTAGGAGCCGCCTCCGGTCTGCAGGACGCCGTCGAGGTCGACGCCGACGACGTCGCGCTCACGGTGCTCGCGACCGAGCTCGGGGCGCTGGTCGAGGAGTCGGTCGATGCTGAGGCCGAGGCACTAGCGGCTCGCGAGACCGCCGTCGTCCGCCGTGACGAGCTCGCGGCGCTCGGCCAGGCGCACCTCGACCTCGCCGACCTGCTCGGCCGCCGCGCCGCGCACGCCGCCGGTTCCGACACCCACGCTGCCCGGCTCCTCGAGCTCGATCGCGCCCGCGCCGCCGCACCCGTCGGCCTCGTCCTGCGTCAGCTCGACCATGCGCAGGCCGTGCTCTCCGCCCGTCGCGCCGATGCCGTCGCGCTGCGGGCCGGGCTCACCGGCGACGAGACGGCGGCCGACGCCGAGGGCCTCGACACCCTGGCCCGCGCCGACGACGACACGGCAGCGGGTCTGCGTCCGCTGGCCGACACCGAGGCGTCGCTCGCGCAGCTGCGCGCGAGGGCGACGGCGTACGACGAGCAGATCGAGGTCTTCGAGGGCCGCGCGAAGCAGCTGGAGGTGCGCCGCCACGAGCTGCCGACGCTGATCGCCGACCTCGAGACCGACGTCGCGCGGCTCACCGCGCTGACAGCGACGCTGCCGGCGCTCGAGACGGCGCACGACGTCGCGCAGAACCGGCTCACCGCCGCCACCAGCCTGCTCACCGTCGAGCGCGACCTCGCGGCAGCGCTGCTCGCGCGCACCGGGGCCGAGCGCGCGCACCTCGACGCCAGGGCGTCGCGGCTCGCGCTGCTCGACACCCACCTGCAGGGCATGGCCGCCGAGCTCGCCTCGCACCTGCACGACGGCGCGCCCTGCCCGGTCTGCGGCGGCACCGAGCACCCGATGCCGGCCGACCTCGGCGTCGACCACGTCACCCGCGACCAGGTCGACGACGCCGAGCGCGTCGAGGCCGCCGCGGCCGAGCGGCTCGAGACGGCGGCGGGCATCGTCGCGCAGTTCGAGAAGCGTCAGGCGTCCCTCGCCGCGCAGGCCTCGGGCTACGACCTCGACACCGCCGCGACGCAGCTCGCCGCCGTCGTGGTCGAGCTCGACGACGCCCGCGCGGCCGTGCCGGCTCTCGCCTCAACGCGCGAGCAGCTCGCTGCGCTGCGCACCGAGGCGGAGGTGGGCGAGCGCGAGGAGTCCGAGGCGCGGCAGGAGCTCGTGCGGCTCTCGACCGAGCGCGCTGCGGCGCTCGAGGGCCTGCACCGCGACGAGGCCGCGGTCACGCTGGCCCGCGACCAGTTCGACTCCGTCCGCGAGCGCATCGACTCCCTGCACGCGCGCGCCCACGCCGCGCGCGCCGCTGCCGGCGCCGTCCGCGACATCGTCGCCGCGCGGGCCACGGTCGAGGCCAAGGAGCGCGAGGTCGAGGAGCTCGCGACCTCGTCGGGCTTCCTCGATCCCGACGACGCCCGTGGTGCCGTCCGTTCCGCCGCCGAGGTCGCGGCGCTCGACGACCTCGTGCAGGCGTGGGAGTCGCAGGCGGTCGTCCTTGCCGAGCTCGCTGCCGACCCGCGACTGGCCGGACTCGACCCGGCCGCCGCCGCCGGAGTGGTCGCCGCGCTGGACGCCGCTCACCAGGACTGCGCCTCGCGGTCCGCAGCCCTCGAGGCGGTGCAGGCCGAGCGCACCCGCCGCGAGCAGCGCCTCGCCGGCTTCCGCGCGCACCGCGCCCAGCTCGACCAGCGCCGCAGCGAGCGGGCCCAGGTCTACGCCGCCACGGCAGCTGTCCACCGCCTGGCCGGGCTCGCCAACGGGTCGAGCGGCTCGCCGCGCATGAGCATGTCGACGTACGTGCTGCGGCGCTGGTTCGAGAGCGTGGTCGAGGCCGCGAACCTGCGCCTGGACCGGATGTCGGCCGGCCGCTACCAGCTCGAGCGCACCGACGAGGCCGAGCGCAAGGTCGACCAGGCCGGCCTCGGGCTCCTCGTCATCGACCGCCACACCGGCGAGGCGCGCAGCCCCCGTTCGCTGTCGGGCGGCGAGACCTTCTACACCTCGCTCGCGCTCGCGCTCGGCCTCGCCGACGTCGTACGCGCCGAGGCCGGCGGCGTCGACCTCGACACCCTGTTCATCGACGAGGGCTTCGGCACGCTCGACACCGAGACCCTCGAGCTGGTCATGGCCGTGATCGACGAGCTGCGCGACGGCGGCCGCGCGGTGGGCATCGTCAGCCACGTCGCCGACCTCAAGGACCAGGTCACCGAGCGCCTCGAGATCCGGCGCACCCACCCCCAGGGCCCCAGCACCACCCGCGTCGTCGCCTGACCGTCCCCCTCCGACGTCACTGCCCGAACGCAGGGAAAGCGAGCGGGTTCGGCTGCAGTGCGGCAGTGACGTGCGGGGGTCAGGCGGGTTCGCGGGGGACGACGAGCACCGGGCAGGCCGAGTCGTGGACCGCTGCCGCCGTGACCGAGCCGGCCACCATGCCCTCGAACCAGCCGCGGCCGTGCGTGCCGAGCACGAGCAGCGCCGCGGAGTCGGCGAGGCGCCCCAGCACGTTCACCGGGTGGCCGTGCTCCACGCGGATCTCGACGTCGAGGTCGCGTACGTCGTCGCGCACGGCGCCGAGCGCCTCGACGACGAAGTCGCGCGCCTCCTTCTCGAGGGCGTCGGCCATCTCGGGCGAGGGCACCCAGGTGCCGTACGGGTCGCCGGCCGGCACCTCCCAGGCGTGGACGACCACGAGCCGCGCCGCGTGCAGCCGTGCCTCGCGCGCGGCCCACGACAGGACCTCGTGCGCGTGCGCCGAGTCGTCGATGCCGACGACGACGTCGCGGCCGACACCCGTCGGGACGTCGCGGACCACGGCGGTGACACTGTGCGCGTGGTTCGCGACGTGGCGGCTCACCGAGCCCAGCCGTATCCGCTCGGCGAACGAGCGGCCGCGCGCCCCGACCACGGTCATGACCGCGGTCGACGAGCGCTGGATGAGCACCTTCGCCGGGTTGCCGCGCACGACCTCGATACGCACGTCGAGCTGCGGCCAGGCCTCCGCGAGGCGCAGCCGGTGCTCCTCGAGGTAGGTGGGCAGGAAGCTCTCGCTGTCGATGTGCGGCATGCGCTCGCCGTACGGGTCGTCGATCACCTGCGCGTGCAGGAGCAGCAGGTGCCACCCGTGCAGCACCGCCTCGCGGGCGGCCCAGTCGACCGCGCTCGCGGCGTTCGGTGATCCGTCGACTCCCACCAGCACCGTGCCGGTCTCGTCGTCCATGGCCGCCTCCCCGGGAGGGACGCCGGCGCTCGCGGCAGCGGATCCGGAGCCGACGCGCACCGCGGTCGCTCCCGTCTCCAGTCTCCGCCTCGCGAGCGCCGGAAGCCCGCCGAGCAGTCCGCACTGAAGGGCACCCTGGGTGCCAAGAGCGCAACAATCCTTCCCCTCGCGCAACGCCCGGCTTCCCCGGTGTCGGACCCCCTTGCCAGGATCGGGCGTTCACCGATCCCGGGAGGGTCCATGTCGCGAGTCGTGCACTTCGAGATCCAGGTCGACGACGTCGAGCGTGCGAAGCAGTTCTACGCCGCGGTCTTCGGCTGGGAGTTCCAGGACTGGAGCTCGGCCGTCGGCGGGGCGGCCTACTGGGGCATCGTCACCGGCCCGGACGACGTCCCGGGCATCAACGGCGGTCTGATGCCGCGCCCCGCGCCGGCGCCGCAGGCCGGTCAGGGCACGAACGCGTTCGTCTGCACGATGCAGGTCGACGACTACGACGCGGCGGAGCAGAAGATCCTCGACGCCGGCGGGCAGGTCGCCCTGCCGAAGGCGGCGCTGGTGGGCATGGCCTGGCAGGGCTACTACCTCGACCCCGAGGGCAACACGTTCGGGCTGCACCAGACCGATCCGGACGCCGCGTGACCCTCCCGGTCCGGGCCTGACCGGCGGCCCCGTCGAGCGTCGCTCATCGCGCCTCGACGCCGAGGTCGTGGTCGCGCGGAATGCCGTGCGTGAGAGCGCTTTCCCACG
>DASSQW010000029.1:0-11787 GCA_035702165.1 Candidatus Nanopelagicales bacterium | reverse complement strand
GATCCACGCGAGCAGCAGCACCTCGCGCCACGACGAGCGGCGCCGCAGCAGGATGAGGCCGGCGATCGCGGTCACGACCGTGAGGATGCCGATCGCCACCGGGATGTCGGTGAGGTAGAAGAGGAAGTCGTGGTTGGGCCGGCGGCTGAGCTGCCACGCGACGTAGGACTGTCCCTTCGACCCGCCGCCGGCGAGCGAGGTCGACAGCGGGTACGCCGCCGCGAGGCCCAGCGCTGCCACGGCGGCCAGCGCGACGTAGCGCTTGGGGCGCCAGAACCGGGGCACGAGCGAGAGGAACGCGAAGACCGCCATCACCAGGATGACCGCGGTCTCCTTGGTCAGCGTGGCCAGGCCGAGGAGCGCACCGGCGGCGACCAGCCAGCGCCCGTTCTCGGTGCGGGCGAGCAGCGCGAGGCAGACGAGCGACGCGGTCGTGAAGAACGTCATCGGTCCGTCGAGCAGCACCTGCCGGCTGAGCACGACGGCGTAGGGCATGACGGCCATGAGCAGCGCGGCGATGGCACCCGCGCGACGGCCGTAGGTGAGATAGCCCAGGGCGAAGACCAGCGCGATCGTGCCGATCCCGAAGAAGGCCGACGCGTAGCGGCCCGGGGTGTCGGGGACGCCGTTGGTGTACCAGGGCGCGATGAGCAGCTGGAACAGCAGCGGGTGCGCGCGCACGATCGGGAAGTTGGCCAGGAAGTGCTCGTTGCCGGCGATCGAGGCCGCCTGGCCGGCGTAGACCGCCTCGTCGCTGTTGACCCCCACGGAGCCGAGGTCGGTCAGCCGCAACCAGCTCCCGATCACGAGAGCGACACCGAACGTCGCAAGATCGATCGCGCGCCCGCTCACCGGCAGGGCGCGGAGTGCCTCGAACCGGCCCGGCACCACCTCCAGGCGGTCGGCCGCGGGGGCGTCGAGCGCGTCAGGACCACCGAGCGCAGATCCGGACGTCGACGTCAGCTCTGCGGTCACGACACTCCCAGCCGACTGGTTCCGAACGCGGCGTCGTCGAACACGACGTCGTAGGTCACGTTGGACGCGTCGCCCAGTTGGAGCCAGCCGAACGGGAGAGGGCCGACGTTGTAGGCAGTGAAGCTGAGGTCGGGCACCTTCGCACCGTCGAGCCAGACCTCGACCACTCCGTCGGACCCCCCAGTGGCACCCACTCGGGCGTGCAGCTCGACGACGTGCCACCCCGGAGTCACGGAGAGCGAGCTGGTCAGGGTGTTTCCGACGGCATCGCTCCTCAGCTGCAGCTTCCCGTTGGCAGCCAGTCCGACGAAGACGCCGTTGCCCGTGGCGCTGGTGTAGCGCAGACGGAGAAGGCTGATGGCGCTCGTCTGGCTCTTCACCGTGAACGCGACGCGGGCGTACGCGTCACCGTACGTGCCGCCGATCGTGCGCTTCACGAAGGTCTGCGTGCCCGCGCCGATCGCTTCGCCAGCCGAGATGCCGGTGCGCACGGTGGTGCTCTGCGTGGTCAGGTTCGTCGTCGTGGTCCAGGCCGTGTCGGCCGTCTCGAACCCGTTGGCGAAGACCGGGGTGGCGGCGGCCGGGGTCTGGGCGACCGCGGTGCCCGCGGACGAGACGTTGCCGGCGACATCGCGCGCCGTGACGGCGTAGGTGTACGTCGTCGATGCCAGCGCGTTGGTGTCGGTCCACACGAGCGTGGCGCCGTCGACGGTCCCGACCGGCACACCGTTGCGGGCGACGTCGTAGCCGACCACGCCGGTGTCGTCGGTCGCCGCGGTCCAGCTCAGCCCGACCGTGAACGCGTCGGACACCGCTGCGGTCAGCGTCGGAGTGCTCGGCGCGGTCGAGTCTCCCGAGAGCCCGATCCGACCGGTGCTGAACGCGGCGTCGTCGAGGGCGACGTCCCACCCGGTCGCGCTGCTGACGGTGTCGCCGATCTGCAGGATCGTGACCGGCCCGGCAAGGCCGAGGTTCGCGGGCCCCGAGAGAGCATCGACCTTCGCACCGTCCAGCCACACCTCGAGCAGGCTGGACCCGCCGGCGACCACGACGTGGAGCTCGACCGAGTGCCAGCCCGCACTGATCGAGCCGGGGGTCGTACGGCTGCCCGCGGCATCGCCGGACACACCGAGCTTCCCCGTGCCGGACAGGAAGACGAACGCGACCGAGCCCGATGCGGTGTCGCGCAGGCGCAGCAACGTCGTCTGGAGGCTGTTCTGCGCGAGCACGTCGAACGCCACGCGGGCGTAGGCGTCGCTGTAGGAGCCGGGCAGCGTCTTCTTCGCGTTCTCGTTGCCCGTGCTGAGCCCGCCCCGCGCGGCGTAGGTGCCGCTGTGCACCGACGCCGTCTGCACGGCGAGGTTCGAGGCCGACGTCCAGAGGTTGAGGTTGCCGGTCTCGAAGCCGTCGGCGAAGACCGGCGCAGCCGCTGCGGCCGTCGTGAGCGGAGCAGCGGCCGACATCGCCACGTTGCCGGCCGCATCGCGCGCGGTGACGACGTAGCTGTACGCCGTCGACGCCAGCACCGTGCTGTCGGTGAAGGCGAGCGTTCCGGGGCCGACCGTCGTGAGCGGCAGGCCGTTGCGCGTGATGTCGTAGGCCACGACACCCACGTCGTCGGTCGACGCCGTCCATCCCAGGTCGATCGAGAACGGGCTGGTGGCCGTGGCGCTCAGCGTCGGTGCGGACGGCGCTGTGACATCGCCCCCGATGCCGAGCCGGCTGGTCCCGAACGCAGCATCGTCGAGGACGAGGTCCCAACCACCGCTGCTGCTCGCCGCGGTGTCGCCGACCTGCAGGATCGTGACCGCGCCGGAGGCGCTGAGGTCGATCCCGCCGGAGATGTCGTCGAGGCGCGCTCCGTCGAGCCACACCTCGACCGTGCTCCCGGCCCCCGCCGAGACCACGTGCACCTCGACCGAGTGCCAGCCGGTGCCCGCCACCGCTGCTCCGGTCCGCGACGTCGAGGCGCCCACCGGACCGCCCGTGATGCCGACCTTGCCCAGGTTGCTCAGGAACACGGCCATCACCGACCCCGACGCTGTGTCGCGCAGACGCAGCAGCGTGACCTGGTTGCCGTTGGTCGCCAGAGCGTCGAACGCGACGCGCGCGTAGGAGTCGGTGTACGAGCCAGGCAGCGTCTTCTTGGCGTAGGTCGTGCCGGTGGTGCTCGCACCCTCGGCGGCGTACCCGCCGTGGGCGACTGTCGCGCTCTGCACCGTGAGGCCCTGCGACGAGGTCCACGCGCTCGTGCTGCCGGTCTCGAAGCCGTCCGAGAAGACCGGGGCCGCGGCCGCCGCCGTCGTGACCTGCGCCGCCGGCGAGGCACCGACGTTGCCCGCCGCGTCGCGCGCGGTGACGACGTAGGAGTACGACGTCAACGCGAGCGCGGTGCTGTCGGTGAAGGCCAGCGTGGCGCCGTCGACCGAGGCGAGCGGGGCTCCGTCGCGGGCGATGTCGTAGCCGACGACGCCGACGTCGTCGGTCGACGCCGTCCACGCGAGGTCGACGGAGAAGGCGCTCGTCGCAGTGGCAGTGACGGTGGGCGCGCTCGGTGACGTGACGTCGCCGGAGGTGCCGAGCCGGCTGGTGCCGAATGCGGCGTCGTCGAGCACGACGTCCCATCCGCCGGTGGAGCTCGTGGCCGTGTCGCCGACCTGCAGGATCGTCACGGCGCCCGACGAGCTCAGGTCCATCGCGCCGGAGATGTCGTCGAGGCGGACGCCGTCGAGCCAGACCTCGACGGTGCTGCTCGCCCCGGCGGAGACCACATGGAGCTCGACCGAGTGCCACCCGGCCGACGGCACGGTGAGACTGGTGCGCGTGACCGACAGCGGGCCGGACGGCCCGCCGACGACGCCGATGCGTCCCTGGCTGCTGAGGAACACGGCAGCGACCGAGCCGCTCGCGGTGTCGCGCAGGCGGAGCAGGGTGACCTGGTTGCCGTTGGTCGCCAGCGCGTCGAAGGCGACGCGTGCGTAGGAGTCGGTGTAGGAACCGGGCAGCGTCTTCTTGGCGTTCGTGCTCCCGGTGGCGCTCGCGGCCTCGGCGGCGAAACCGCCGTGGTTCACGGTCGTGCTCTGCACGGTGAGGCCCTGAGACGAGGTCCACGCAGTGGTGCTGCCGGTCTCGAAGCCGTCGGAGAACAGCGGCGGTGCAGCGGTGCCGGTCGTGGCCGTGGCGGTCGACGCCGGTGAGACGTTGCCGGCCCCGTCGCGCGCGACCACCGAATAGGTGTAGGTGGTCGACGCGGAGACCGAGGTGTCGGTCCACGCCGTCGTGGCGCCGTCGACGCTCGCGATCGGCGTGCCGTCGCGCGCGATGTCGTAGCCGGTCACGCCGGTGTTGTCGGTGGCCGCCGTCCAGGTCAGGTCGACCGAGAACGCCGAGCTCGCCGAGGCGGTGACCGTGGGCGCCGTGGGCGGTACGACGTCGCCGGACGGGCCGAGCCGGCTGGTGCCGAAGGCGGCGTCGTCGAGCACGACGTCCCACCCGCCCGCGTTGGCGGCGGTGTCACCGATCTGCATCACCGTGATCGGACCCGACCCGGTGAGGTCGACCGTGCCCGACAGCGCATCGACCAGGGCGCCGTCGAGCCAGACCTCGACCACGCTGCTGGCACCTGCGGACGCGATGTGGAGCTCGACGGCATGCCATCCCGGACCGGGCACCACAGCGCTGGTGAGGGTGGTCGCCGTGAGACCGGAACCACCGGTGAAGCCCAGGCGGCCGGTCGCGCTGAGGAACACGAACCCGACCGAGCCGGTGGCGGTGTCGCGCAGCCGCAGCAGCGTGACCTGGTTGCCGTTGGTCGCGAGCGCGTCGAAGGCCACCCGCGCGTAGGCGTCGGCGTAGGGGCCGGCGGACAGCGTCTTCTTCGCGAAGGCCACGCCGGTGGGGGTCGCCCCCTCGGCCGCGAACGCTCCGTTGCGCACGGTCGTGCCCTGGACGGTCAGGCCGGTCGACGACGTCCAGCTGCTCGTCGTACCGGTCTCGAAGCCGTCGGCGAAGACCGGGATCGCGGCAGCCGGCGTGGTCGCGACGCCCGACGTGCTCGGCGCCGAGGCGTTGCCGGCGAGGTCGACGGCGACGACCGTCCAGCCGTACGTGGTCGAGGGCAGCAGCGCGGAGTCGGTCCACGTCGTGGTGGCACCGTCGACCGTGGCGACGAGTACGCCGTCGCGCAGGACCCGGTAGGCGCTGACGCCCGAGGCGTCGGTGGCGGGCGACCACGTGACATCTGCGGAGAACGCCGAGGTCGCCGTCGCGGTGACGGTCGCCGGGGCCGTCGGTGCCACGGTGTCGGCCACCGGGCCGAGGCGGCTGGTGCCGAACGCGACGTCGTCGAAGGCGACGTCGTAGGTCTGGCCGGTCTGCGTCTCGCCGATCTGCAGGATGCCGACCGGCGCGGACCCGGTGTCGACGGCGGTGCTCGAGAGGTCGGCGATGCGCACGTTGTCGAGCCAGAGCTCGACCGCGCCGTCGGCGACGCCGGCCGCGGAGTCGGCGCGCAGGTGCAGCTCGAGCGCGTGCCAGCCCGGCGCGGGCACGGTGGCGCTGAGAGCGTTCGTGCCGAGCGCATCGTTGTGGAAACCGAGCTGCCCGGTGGTCTCGACGTAGGCGTAGCCCAGGGAGTTGCCGGCGGCGTCGCGCAGGCGCAGCAGGTTCACCTGGTCGGGCTGCGCGACGACGTCGAACCAGACGCGCGCGTACGCGTCGGAGTACGTGGCCGGCAGGGTGCGCTTGGCGTAGGCGCTGCCCGTGGTCGTGTTCCCCTCCACGGCCTGGGCTCCGCCGTGGACGGTGGACGACTGCAGCACGAGGCCCTTCGAGGTCCAGCCCGCGAGCGTGCCTCCCTCGAACCCGTCCGCAATGACCGGGACGGGCGGGGGCGGCGTGGTCGCCGAGGCCGGGCCGGCGAACGCCGACGTGTTCCCCGCAACGTCGCGCGCCCGGACCTGGTAGGAGTGCGGCGACGAGCCCAGCACGGCGTTGTCGACGTACGCCGTGACAGGCCCGACCTGGGTGAGCGGAGACCCGTCCCGGTAGATGTCGTAGCCCGTCACGCCCGTGTTGTCGGTCGACGCCGGCCACGACAGGTTCACCGAGAACGGCGAGGTGGCGGTCGCGGCGAGCGATGCCGGCCGCGAGGGGACCGTGGAGTCGACGGTCCAGGACCAGAGGGCCGGGGTGGTGTCGGACTGGGTGCCGACCTTCGCCGTGACCTTGAAGGTGTGCTTGGCCTGGGCGAGACCGGTGTAGGTCTTCGGGCTCGTGCAGCTGGTGGCAGCAGCGCCGTCGAGCGAGCACGTGTAGGACGCGTTCGCGCCGGTGGAGTGGAACGTGAACGTCGCCGACGAGCTCGTCGTGCCCACGGCCGGCGTGGAGTCGAGATAGGTGTCGGGGGCGACGCGGAAGTTGTAGGTCTGCACGTCGAACGTGCGGCCGGTGGAGTCGGTGGGCGTCACGGTCACCGACGTGCCCGAGACCGTCACCTTGAGGAAGTGGGTGAGCTGCGCCGAGCTCGTCGGAGCGACACCGCGGCCGCACGCCGACCCGGTCCCCGACGACGGCGACCAGCCGATCGCATAGGCGTCGTTGGTGAGCAGGCAGGGACCGACCGGTTGCACGTTGTTGTTGCTTCCGGCGACCGCCCCGAGACCGGCACCGGTGATGTAGGTGATCGGCATCCCGGCGGCGCTGGCCGTGTTGCGCTGGTAGATGTGCGCGTGCCCGTTGAACACCAGCTGGACGCCGTTGCGGCCGAGCAGGCCCTCGAGGTTGGCCGCACCCTGCAGGAACGTGTCGGAGGGCTCGTCCTTCTGGTCGGAGTAGAACGGGTAGTGCGAGAACGCGAACTTCAGCTGCGGCGTGTGCGTGGCGAGGTCGTTGGCGAGCCAGGTGTACTCGGGCGTGCCCGGGGCGAAGTGCGCGAGGGCGTCGTTGGCGTACGGGTCCGCGGTCCCAGCGTTGGTGTCGCCCCAGGCCGAGTCGAGGACGTAGAACCGCGCGTTGCCGACGTCGAAGGCGTACCACTCGCTTCCGTAGTTCACCGAGCTCGAGCCGTTCACGCAGCAGTAGACGTCGTTCTGGTAGCGGCCGCCCGAGGTCGCGACGGCGCGGGCCTGCGTCCACGTCGTGATGTCGGTGTGGGTGACGCCGGAGACGCCGTGGTTGCCGACCGCCGTGAAGATCGGCAGTGTCGACCCCGGGACGCTCCAGCCCTTCGGCCCGAAGATCGCGCTGGTCGCCGTCTGCTGCAGGTCGCCGTAGTCGACCTGGTTGCCGTTGGGGTAGCCGTTGTCGCCGACCGACACCGCGAACCGCGCACCGCTGTTCGCCATCTGCGCGAGCAGGTTCTCCTGGTCCTGGTTGCGGCCCGCGCCGTCGACCTGGCCCCAGTCGCCGATGACCGCGAACGAGTACGACGCGGTCGAGCCGAACGCCGTCTGGGTGGTGAACCGCGGCGACGGATTGGCGCCGAGCAGGTCGGTGGCGCCGAGCCTCACGCGGTAGCAGTAGGTGCCGGCGGTGGGCAGGTCGACCTGCGCCGTCCACTGGTACTCCGTGACCGGACCGACCTGGATCGTGACGCGCGCCGGCACGACGGTCGTCGACGGCGTGCAGGCGCCGGTGCCGTCGACCGCACCCCAGAGCACGGTGCCCGTCGTTGCCGACTGGTCGGTCGCGTAGTTGATCGCGACGTGGTTGCCCACGAGGTCGGTGAGGTACGGCGCGCGCGTGAGGTGCGCGTCGTAGGGCGCCATGACCTTGATCGAGGTCAGCGAGCTCGCGGCCGAGACGTTGCCGACCGCGTCCTTGGCCCGCACCGAGTACAGGTACACAGAGCCGCGGGTCACCGTCGTGTCGCTGTACGACGTGACCGCGCCGACCGAGGCGAGAAGCGCCGTACCGCGGTAGACGTCGTAGCCCGCGACTCCGTTGGCGTCCGTCGCGGCGGTCCAGGACAGGGCCGCGCTCGAGCCGTCAGTGGTCGACGTGATCGAGGCAGGGACGCTCGGCGCGGTGAGATCGATCGTCCAGGTCGCGGCCGCGGGGGTCGCGTCGGTGACGCCGTTCGCGGTCGCGGCAACGGTGACGGTGTGCGCGCCCTCGGCGAGCCCGTTGAAGGCCACCGGACTCGTGCACGCGTTCGCGCGGCCGCCATCGAGCCGGCAGGTGAAGGTCGACCCCGTGATCGTCGAGTGGAAGGCGATCGACGCCGCGGTCGCCTTCGTCAGCGCAGCCGGGGCCGAGTCGATGACGGTGTCGGGCGCCACGACCGTCGTCGGCGTGGTGACGGTGATCGCCGTCGTCAGCGCGGAGGAGTTGCCGGCCGCATCCCTGGAGCGGACCGCGTACGGGTGCGACGAGCCCGCGGTGACCGTGCTGTCGGTGAATGTGGTCACGGCTCCGACCGACGCGAGCTTCACGCCGTTGCGGAAGACGTCGTAGCCGGTGACTCCGACGTTGTCGGTCGAGGCAGTCCAGCTCAGCACCACCGAGGTGGGGGTCGCGCCGTTGCCGGTGAGGCTGGTCGGCAGGCTCGGCGGGGTCTGGTCGACGCGCCAGGTCAGCGTGGCCGGACTGCTGTCGGTCTGCCCGCCCGCGGTCGCCGCCACGGTGAACGTGTGCAGCCCCTGCGCGAGGTTGGTGTAGCTGACACCGCTGGAGCACGACGTCGCGGCGGCGGTGTCGAGCTTGCAGGTGAACGTCGCGGGTGTGCGCGTGGAGTGGAACGTGAACGACGCGTTGGTGACGTTCACCGACGCTGCGGGCCCGGTGTCGATCACGGTGTCGGGCGTCGGGGCGGCGTACGCCGGAGCCGCGACGAGCGCGCTGGCGCAGGCGAGGACGACTGCCGTCGTCCACGCCGCCGCGCGCGTCAGGGCTCGGGCGCTCATGGTCAGTCGGTCGCTGTCACCGAGTCGGGCGCCTCGACGACCGCCTCCCGCAGGTCGACCTCGATCTCCTCGGACCGCTGGGCGGGGAGGACGATGTCGTCGCGGACGAGCTCGGGGATGCGGTCGGCCCAGGTGAAGTCGGGCGTGGCGAGGCGACGGGCGCGGATGCCCGCGAGGAACGCGGTGAGGATGGCGCGCTCCTTGGCCCGCAGCTCCTCGTAGCCCATGCCGCCGACGACGAGCGCCGGCGCGACGTAGCGGTAGGGCGGGAAGCCGTAGGCGTCGTCGGTGTTCTCGACCAGCTCGTCGACGAGCGCGTCGAACTCCATCGGCGCGAGGTCGAACGGCTTGCGCTCGATGATGAAGATCTCCTCGACACGGACGCTCGTCGCCATCGTGGTCGGGACCAGGCGGCCGACGGTGTACTTCGGCGGGGGCACGACGTACTGCGTCAGCGCGTTCATGCTCATGATCGGCAGGTTCTGGTCTCCGAGCCAGGTGCCGATGCCGCGGCCCTCCTTGGAGTGCAGGCGGCTCTGCACGCGCAGCTTGCGCCACTCCTTCTTCGACAGGTCGCCGGCGTTGACGGCGCGCAGCGTGTGCTCGCTGATGGTGAGCGGCTTGGGGTAGGTGAGCGCGACGCCGTCGCAGCTGATGATCGTCATGTCGTCGGACAGGAACTTGGCGTCGTTCTCGCGCAGCAGGCGGAGGATCGTGCCGGTCTTGCCCGTGTCGGTGCGCGCCGAGAGCATGACGCCGCGACCGTCGAGCTCGAGGCACGCGGAGTGCAGGAGCATGTAGCCGCGCGACACCATCACGAAGCGCAGCAGCGCCTCGATGATGTTCGTGTAGAGCACGTGCGGGGACCGCACGAGCATCGGGCCGACGACCACCTGGATCGTGTCGCCGAGCTCGATGGAGAAGTCCGAGCCGCGACGGCCGAGGTGCTCCTCGTAGGTGACGCCGGCCGGCGACATGTACTGGGTCATGCGGGTGCGCCTGCGGACCGAGCCGCGCCCGACCGAGCCGGGACGCACCTCGATGTCGAAGGGGCCCTCGAGCTCATCGGAGCGGAACGACTCGAGCTCCTTGAGCACGACCGTCGACCCCACGGTCACGATGCCGTGGATGTCGTAGCGGTGCGCCAGCGTGGTGGCGCGCCGCGGGTCAGGCCGACCGAGCGACTGCAGGTTGCGGAGATCGACCACCAGCTCGACCGGGCGCCCCTTGCCGGGGCGCTCGGTCGATGACGTCGGGACGCTCGAGCGCGTCGCCGACCCCGTCTGCTGCTTGTCGGGGGTGATCGTCATGGGGACTCCTAGCTCGGAAGAGCAGACGGTCGGCCACGAGGAAGCGCGCCAGGAAAGCGAGAGCCAGCGTGACCAGGTTGGAGATCAGGTAGGGGACGGAGAGCGAGTAGACCAACCAGGACAGGAGGGGGAGCCGCAGGAGGAGGACGGCGTTGTTCACCGCTGCGAACCCGAGGTAGCGCACGAGCCAGGAACGGCTCTTCTCGCCGCGGTAGACCAGTCGGTCGACCAGGACGAAGTTCCAGAGGGTGGAGACCTGCGTGGCCAGCAGGGCGGCCCAGACGAGCGGGACCCCCACGATGTCGACGAACAGCCAGAGCGCCGCGCTGTTCACGAAGATGCCCGTGGCGCCGGCGCCCGCGAAGCCGAGCACCCGACGGCTCTGCGCGACGAGACGCTCGCGCCCCGACGCGGGCGCGGCCGGCGGGACGGCGGCGACCGGCTGCTGCGCAGCACCGGCCACGCGGTGGTGCGCGACGACGAGGGGCTCGTGGTCGATGCGTCGACGGCCTGCGGCCTGGGTGCGCTGACGCCCCACGGCCACGGGGAGCCGGTCGAGGCGCACGGCGAAGCCGCCGCCGCTGCTGGCCGCGGTCCGGGGCGGGACGATGCTGTGCAGCATCCGCTCGAGGCCTGGCGCGCCCGGCGCGGCAGCAGCGGAGCGCCACGGGCGGCCCGAGGAGCGGGACGGCCCGCGGTCGGTGCGGCGTACGACGGCGACGTCGGAGCGCGTCTGCGCGGCCGTGCCCACCAGGCCCGGGACCAGTCCCGCCGGGACGTCGGTGCTGTCGTCGAGGAGGACGAGCCAGTCGACCGGGCGGCGGCGCGACCGGGGCGACGGCGGGGCAGCACCGGCGGCGACGCGCCGCTGCGCCCTCAGCGCGAGCAGCGATCGACGGGCGTCGAGGACCGAGCTCCACAGCGTGTCGGCCCCTGCGGACGGGTCGTCCGGCAGGTAGAGGACGTCGACGTCGGCGGACCCCAGGACGTGGACGAGGTCGCGGGCCCGGGACCGGCGGTCGGCCGTGCCGGGGCGCGCGAGGACGACCACCGTGACGGTGTCTCCACCCTGGCGTGGCGTGACCACGACGACGTACCCCCCAGCACCCCGGTCCCCCCGAGGGCCTGAACGCTAGTTGAACGCCGTGACAACGGAAGGCATCCGTTGTTACAGAACAATCACCGGAATCCCGTGTGGCCCAGTGCTTTTGCGGAGCGTCACGAAACCGCTACATGGCGTGGGAGCGAACCGCCCCACTGATCGGCGCAGCGTCACGGCCCGTTCCCGGAGCGTGGCGAAGTACGCCGTTCGATACCTCGCTGCACGACGGACCGTGGGGGGACGATCACGTCGCGCTCTACACTCCTCCGATCGGGTGAAATCATCGAGGAGCGACTGCGGAGCGTGAACTCGCCGTACCGCTCGTGCACACAAGCCGCGAACGGGTGGACACCGTGCAGGCTCCCGTCGTCACCCTCCGCGACAACCTTCTCCACGGGGGGCGTGCTGCCTGGCTAGTGAGGGGTGCCTCTGTCACGATGGTCCGGTGGCCGACAACGTGATCGCCAGCGTGCACGTCGACTGCGCGCGCTGCGGC
>DASSQW010000028.1:0-4698 GCA_035702165.1 Candidatus Nanopelagicales bacterium | reverse complement strand
CGCAGGTCCTCGTGCAGCATCGTGTGGTGCTTGACGTTGGCCTCGAACGCCGTGAGCTGCGCCGGTGTGGGCAGCTCGCCGTAGATGAGGAGGTACGACGTCTCGAGGAACGTCGACTGCTCGGCGAGCTGCTCGATCGGGTAGCCGCGGTAGCGCAGGATGCCCACGTCGCCGTCGATGAACGTGATCGCCGACGCGCACGACGCGGTGTTGGTGAACCCGCTGTCGAGGGTGACGGCGCCGGTGGTCTTGAGCAGCGACGAGATGTCGTAGCCGTCGTTGCCGTCGGTCGCAGGGACGCGTGCGAGCGGCAGCTCGCCCCCGGGGTAGGTGAGGGTCACGTCGGACACGGGGCGCCTCCTGGGCATCCGGTCGGGGCGGTGGTGCCGCGTCCCGATAGCGGCACGCTACCTACCGCATCAAGCCGTGTCCCCCGACGTCCCATCAGGTGAGCCACACCACAACGTCCCTGACGCAGGTCTAGCCTGACCCCGTCGAAGGGGGATGGCTATGGCATCGAGCACCGCGGGGACCGACCGGGCGAGGACGCTGCAGACCAAGTCGTCCGAGGCGGCGACCGTCTCCGGTGTCTGCGGCGTGCTCGGCCTGCTGGCCTGGTTCGGCGTCGCCATCGGCTGGAGCGGTACGCCGCACGGGGAGCACGTGGGCGGCGGGGTGGTCGTGCTTGCCGTCGGGGCGCTCGTGCTCACGCTGCTCATGGCGGCGTTCGCGGCCGCGGCCTACGTGCTGGGGTCCCTCGCGGAGGTCGAGCCAATCCGTTGAGTCACGACCGCGCGAGGCGGCGCACGGCGGCGGCGACGCGCTCGTCGGTGGCCGTGAGCGCGACCCGGACGTGCTGGGCGCCGCGGGCGCCGTAGAACTCGCCCGGCGTGACGAGGATGCCGCGCTCGGCCAGCCACTCGACGGTCTGCCAGCAGCCCTCGCCGCGGGACAGCCACAGGTAGAGCCCGGCCTCGGAGTGCTCGACGGAGAACCCCGCATCCAGGAAGGCCGAGAGCAGGTGGTCGCGGCGCCGCGCGTAGCGCTCCTTCTGCACGGCCACGTGCGCGGTGTCGCCGAGCGCCGCGATCGCGGCCGCCTGCACCGGGCGCGGGACCATGAGGCCGAGGTTCTTGCGCGCCTCGAGCAGCGATGCCACGAGCTCCTGGTCGCCGAGGACGAACCCTGCGCGGTAGCCCGCGAGGTTCGACCGCTTCGACAGCGAGTGCACCGCGAGGATGCCGTCGTAGGACCCGCCGTTCACGCGCGGGTCGAGCACCGAGACCGGCTCGGCCTCCCACCCGAGCTCGAGGTAGCACTCGTCGCTGACGACGATCGCCCCACGGCCGCGCGCCCATGCGACGACCTTCGCGAGGTGCTCGACACCGAGGACCTGCCCCGTCGGGTTCGACGGCGAGTTCACCCAGACCAGCGAGACGCGCTCGGGCCCGAGCTGGACGGTCGAGTCGGCGGCGACGACCTCGCACCCGGCGACCCGCGCGCCGACGTCGTACGTCGGGTACGCCAGCTCCGGGATCACGACCCGGTCCTGCGGTCCGAGGCCGAGGAGCAGCGGCAGGAGCGCGACGAGCTCCTTGGTGCCCACCACGGGGAGCACCGCCGCCGGCGCGACCTCGGCGTGCAGCGTCGTCGCCGCCCAGGCGCTCACGGCCTCGCGGAGGGCCGGCGTACCGGCGGTGAGCGGGTAGCCGGGCGAGTCCGAGGCCGCGGCCAGCGCCTCGCGGACGACCGCGGGCACCGGGTCGACGGGAGTGCCCACCGACAGATCGACGATGCCGTCCCCGTGGGCGCGGGCCGTGACGGCGTACGGCGCGAGGCGGTCCCAGGGGAAGTCGGGGAGGCGGTCTGCCAGACGGGTCATGCGGGTCTCCTCACGACGACGCGCCGCCACCCCCGAGGGCGACGGCGCGCAGTCGACGTACGGCGGGTCAGTGACCCTCGTGCTCCTGGGGCTCGAGCGCGGACACGATCGCCGCGTCCTTCGCGATGAGCCCGTGCTTGGCGGCGCCGCCGGGCGAGCCGAGCTCGTCGAAGAACTCCGCGTTGGCCGCGGTGTAGTCCTTCCACTGCTCGGGGACGTCGTCCTCGTAGAAGATCGCCTCGACCGGGCAGACGGGCTCGCACGCACCGCAGTCCACGCACTCGTCGGGGTGGATGTAGAGCATCCGCTCGCCCTCGTAGATGCAGTCGACGGGGCACTCCTCGACGCAGGCCTTGTCCTTGAGGTCGACGCAGGGCTGCGCGATCACGTAGGTCACGGACGGATCCCTTCCAGCGGTACCGGGGGTGACCCCGCGCGGGCGGGGTCGCAGGCGCGACGCTAGCAGCCGGGCCGCGCCTAGTATCGCGGCAGGACCCCACCTGGCTGGAAGAGGGTGCGCCCGTGTCGTCCGCCTCCGACGGCCCTCCGGGACCAGCGTCCGCCGGTCCGCCGCCCGCAGGCTCGCCGGCCCGCGGGTCGACCGCCCGGCCCGCCGCGCTGCTCGCCGTGCGCATCACGTCGGACGACGTCGGCTCGCGCGTCACCGTCCGGCACCGCCTGCACGACGACCCGACTGCCTCGCTGACCGACGTCGTCGGCGTCCTCCGGTCGTGGGAGCCGGGACCCGACGGCGGCGACGTGCTGCGGATCGAGCGCCGCGACAGCAGCGTCGCGACCGTCCGGCTCGACGACGTCGTCGCCGCCAAGCGCGTCCCGCCGGCTCCGCCGCGGCGAGCCCGCTGACCGCTCCGCGGACGGCTGGGGACACGCCGGGGTGGTGCGCGTGCGTGCGACGGGTCGGTGGCGCAGGATCGGGGGCGTGAGCCAGGCGTCGCGGGAGCGGTTCGCCGAGGTCGTGCGCGCCGGCGGCGCCGCCGGCGACCCGGCCGACGTCCGCCTCGACCTGGCCCTGCTGCTGCTCTCGGCGGAGGCCGGCCCCGACGAGGTGGTCGCCGGCGGCGGCCTCGACCTGCTCGTCGCCCGCGGCGTGGCCGAGCTCGACGCGCTCGCGGCCGCGGTGCCCGACGAGGGGCGCGACGACCTGCGCCTGCGCACGGTCCTCGGACGGTTCGCCGGGGAGTCGACCGACTACGCGCGCCTGGAGGCCAGCCTGCTGACCGAGGTGCTGCGGGACCGCCGCGGCCTGCCGATCCTGCTCTCGACGGTATGGACTGAGGTCGCGCGCCGCGCCGGCGTACCGGCGTACGGCGTCGGCCTCCCGGGTCACTTCGTGGTCGGTGTGGGCGACCCGGACGGCTCGCGCGTGCTGGTCGACCCGTGGGCCGGCGGCACGCTGCTCCCCTACGACCGTGCGCGCGAGCTCGTGGCCAGCACCGGCCGCTCGCTCAAGCCCGAGCACCTGCGGCCGCACGACCCGATCGACACGATCGACCGCGTGCTCGCCAACATCCGCACGTGGGCCTCGACACCGGAGCGTGCCAGGCACCGGCTGTGGGCCGCCGAGCTGGCGCTGCTGCTCCCCCGCCACGACCTCGGCCTGCGCCGCGACTACGGCGAGGCGCTCATCGCCGTCGGCCGCTACCCGGAGGCCTCGCGCGTCCTGGAGGAGTACGCCGACACCGTCGCCGGACCGATGCCGCTCGAGGCCGAGCACGCGCGTCGGATCGCCCGCCAGGCCCGCGCCCGCCTCAACTGAGGCATCTCATCATCCGGAACGATCTGTCTCACCCACCGGATGGTGGTCCAGGCTGGCGTCCATGAGCAGCTGGGACGCGCAGGGCTACGACCGGTCGTTCTCGTTCGTCACGTCGTACGGCGCGGCGCTGCTCGACCTGCTCGAGGCGCAGCCGGGCGAGCGCATCCTCGACGTCGGCTGCGGCACCGGCCACCAGGCCGCCGAGCTCGCGGCGCGCGGCGCTCACGTCGTGGGAGTCGACGCCGACGCCGCGATGCTCGAGGTCGCCCGCGCCGAGCACCCGGAGGTGTCCTTCCACCGCGCCGACGCGCAGGACCGCGAGGCGATGAGCGCTGTGGTCGCGTCGGTCGGCTACGACGCCGTGCTGTCGAACGCGGCGCTGCACTGGATGCCGCGCCAGGACGATGTCGTCGCGGCGCTCGCCGAGGCGCTGCGCCCGGGGGGCCGGCTCGTCGTCGAGATGGGCGGCAGCGGCAACGTCCGGCGGGCGCACGAGTCGATCAGCGCGGCGCGGCGCGACGTCGGGCTCGACCCCGACGTGCGCTCGTCCTGGACTTTCCCGACCCCCGGCGAGCAGGCCGTCCGCCTGGAGCGGCACGGGTTCCGGGTCCGGCTCGTCAGCCTCTACGACCGGCCGACGCCCCTCAACCCGGGCGACACCGCAGCGGACTGGGCGCGGATGTTCGGCGCCGTCCTCGTCGACGACGTGCCCACCGCGTCCCGCGCCGCGTTCGACCACGCCGTCGACGCGCACGCGTCCGCCGCCGGTCTTGACCGGCGCCCCGACGGCGAGCCGGGCTGGTGGATCGACTACGTGCGCCTGCGCTTCGTCGCCGAGCGGCTCTGACGCCGGATCCGTTGCGGCTCAGGCGTTCGCAGGCTCCACCGCAGCCGGCACGTCCGCGGCGAGCGGCAGCCGCAGCGTCACGCGCGTGCCACCCTCCGGCGACGACACGAGGGACACCTCGCCGCCGTGGGCGGCCACGACCGCCTGCGCGATCGAGAGGCCCAGGCCGGTTCCGGCACCGCGGGCGCGGGT
>DASSQW010000027.1:0-4895 GCA_035702165.1 Candidatus Nanopelagicales bacterium | reverse complement strand
CGGCGCGACGGTGGGCACGGGCGTCTTCGGCGCCGACATGCGGGTGGAGCTCGTCAACGACGGGCCGATCACGCTCGTCCTCGAGGTGGGCTGACTCGGGAGGACCCCGCCGCTCTCGGTCACGTCGGAGGAGGTCGCGGGCGCGCTCGGCGACCGTTCCTCAATCGCGTGCGGTAGCGGCGCGTCGTTCTAGAAGGTCGCGACGAAGTCCGTCAGCCAGGCCCGCAGCTCGGGCCCGAGGTCCTCCCGCTCACACGCGAGCTGCACGACCGCCTGCAGGTACGAGAGGCGGTCGCCGGTGTCGTAGCGGCGACCGCGGAACACCACGCCGGTCACACCGCCGCCCGCTGCCGGCTCGACGTCCTGGGTCAGGGCGCAGAGCGCGTCGGTCAGCTGGATCTCCCCACCGCGACCCGGCTCGGTCTTCTCGAGGATCGCGAACACTGCGGGGTCGAGGACGTACCGGCCGATGATCGCGTACGAGCTCGGCGCCTCCTCGCGGGAGGGCTTCTCCACCAGGTCGGTCACCCGGACGACGTCGTCGTCCTCCCCGGCGATCGCCTCGACCGCCGCGCAGCCGTAGAGGTGGATCTGCTCGGGCGGGACCTCCATCAGAGCGATGACGCTGCCGCCGAGCCGACGTCGTACGTCGATCATCGTCGTGAGCAGCGGGTCGCGCGGGTCGATGAGGTCGTCGCCGAGCAGCACGGCGAACGGCTCGTCGCCGACGTGCCGGGCAGCGCACAGGACCGCGTGGCCGAGGCCCTTGGGCTCTCCCTGGCGGACGTAGTGCACCGTGGCGAGGTCCGAGCTGTGGCGGACCAGGTCGAGCTTCTCGGTGTCGCCCTTGGACTCGAGCGTCGCCTCGAGCTCGGCCGCGGGGTCGAAGTGGTCCTCGAGCGGGCGCTTGTTGCGACCGGTCACCATGAGGACGTCGTCGAGGCCGGCGGCAGCGGCCTCCTCGACGACGAGCTGGATCGCGGGGGTGTCGACGACCGGGAGCATCTCCTTGGGAGTCGCCTTCGTCGCCGGCAGGAACCGCGTCCCGAGGCCGGCGGCCGGGATCACCGCCTTGGTCACGATCTCGTCCACGTCCGCCACCGCTCTCTCGTGCTCGTGCCGCCATGACACCACAACAGTGCTCCCCCTACCCGCCAGCGGGCTGGCATCACGCTGTGACGACGACCTGTTGCGACGCCGCCACGGGCTCCGCGTCGAGGGGGCCGACGAGCACGTCGTCGTCGACGGGCACCGACCGCTTCACCACGGCCAGGGCCACCGGTCCCAGCTCCGCGTGCTCGCCCACCGAGGTGACGGCACCGACATCGCGGCCTGCGTGCAGCACCGGGTCTCCGCGCTCGGCGCGGCGCGCGGCGCTGCCGTCGAGGTGCAGGAGGACGAGCCGTCGCGGCGGGCGGCCGAGGTTGTGCACGCGCGCGACCGTCTCCTGCCCGCGGTAGCAGCCCTTGTCCAGGTGCACAGCCGACGGCACCCAGCCGACCTCCTGCGGGATGGTGCGGTGGTCGGTCTCGAAGCCCAGCCGCGGCACGGCTGCCGCGATGCGCAGCGCCTCCCACGCCCACGTGCCGGCGCCCGCCCGCCCGGCGACGTAGGCGGCGAGGTCCTCGCGCGCGACGACGACCTCGCGGCCCACCCAGACGTCGGGTCGCTCGGGCACGTAGCGCAGCGACGCCGGGTCGTGCGCCTCCAGCTCGCCGAACACCTGCGGGATCACGTACGTCGGACGGTCGGGCCGAGGTGCGGCGACCGGCTCCGCGACGACGGCGTACGACGACGACACGTCGGCCACCTCGACGCGCATCAGGAACTGCATGCGCACGAGGTAGGCGGCGAGACCCTCGGCCGTGCCGGGCTCGACGGTGATCCACGTCGTGGTGCCGTCGTCGGCGAGATGCAGCTCGTGCTCGACGTGACCGTGCGGCGACAGGATCAGGGCGAGCGCGCTGCCGCCCGTGGGGAGCTCACGCACGTGCTGGGTCGTGAGGTCGTGCAGCCACGACAGGCGGTCCGGACCGGTCACCGTCACCACACCGCGGTGCGACAGGTCGACCCAGCCCTCGCCGCGCAGCAGCGCGCGCTGCTCGCCGAGCGGGTCGCCGTAGTGCCAGGCGACACCGGAGTCGACCGAGCCCTCCGGGGGAGGGCAGGCCCCGGGCAGCGACAGCAGCGGGCTGGTGGTCATGGTGGGGTCAACCCCCGCGCGGCCGCGATGCTTCCCTGGTCATGCCGTCGACGCCGACGAGCAGCTCTGGCACTGGCCGTGCAGGGCCACGTGGCTGACGTCGGTGACGAACCCGGTGCGGCGGCGCAGCTCGTCGAGGAACGGCTCGGCGAGCGCGGCATCGATCGACTGCACCTCGCCGCACGTGTCGCACACCAGGTGGATGTGCACGTGGTCGTCGACCGCGTGGTACGTCGGGGCGCCGTGGCCGATGTGCGCGTGGGTGACGAGACCGACCTCCTCGAGCACCTCGAGGTTGCGGTAGACGGTCGAGAGGTTGACGCCGGTGGCGGTGCGCTGCACCTCGGCGAGGATCTGCTCGGGCGTGCCGTGACCGAGACGGCCGATCGCCTCGAGCACGAGCTGGCGCTGCGGCGTGATGCGGTAGCCGCCGCGCCGCAGCTTCTGCTCCCAGTCCTCCCCGGCCACGGCGTCAGACCTTCTGCAGACGGGCGGACAGGTGCGGGGTCAGCGGCTGGCCGACGGCCGCCATGTCGTAGCGCCACAGCAGCTCGCCGTCGACGAGGCCGTAGAGGCGGGTGCCCCCGCTGACCTCCTTCGCGGAGTCGGTCCGCGCGACGACGTCGGTCTGCAGCTCGGCGCGCGCGCCGGTGATGCGGGCGTCGACGATGCCGGTGACCGTGATCTCGCCGATCCATACCTCGGCGTAGCCGGTCGGGTGGGCCAGGAGGAGCTCGACCTTGTTGTCCGGGCGCGGGCGCCAGAACCCGGCCTCGGTGCCGAGAGGCTTGATCCGGTTCCCCTCGGAGTCCAGCTTCCAGGTGCGGCTCCAGTAGGAGAGGAACGGGCGGCCGTCGGTCGCGAACGTGACCTCCTGGCCGAACTGGAACTCCTCGATCGTCGGGTAGCCGCCGACACCGACGCCGACCCAGGAGCCGAGCAGCCACGACAGCGGGAGGAGCTCGTCGGGCAGCGAGGGCTGCTCGGCCTGCTCGTCGGCTGGCTGGTCGGTCACATGGGCCTCCGCAAGGACCCCGCGGTCCCCGTCGTGCGCCGCAGCGGCGGCGCGCTCAGTCCTGGTCGCGGTAGAGGCGCACGACCGTGGCACCGCCGACGCCCACGACCACGAGGATCACGAGCACCAGGAGCACGGTGGTGACGGTCTCGACCACGCGCCGATCCTAGGCGGTGGGCGAGCCGGGGCCGCGTCCGGCACGCCTACGCTCTCGGGCATGGCCCGTTCCCTCGTCCTCAAGGTCACCTGCGGCGCCGAGGCGCCCGAGCGCCTCTCCCAGGGAGTCACCGTGGCCGCGACCGCCGTCGCGTCCGGGGTCGACGTCTCGCTGTGGCTCACCGGCGACGCCGTCTGGCTCGCCGTCCCCGGCAGGGTGCCCGACCTCGGCCTCGAGCACGCGGTGCCGCTGTCCGACCTCGTCGACGCCGTACTCGCCGGCGCGACCGTCACGGCGTGCTCGCAGTGCGCGACCCGTCGGGGCATCGGCGCGGACGACGTCGCACCCGGGGTGCGCATCGCAGGCGCCGCGACCTTCGTCGAGGAGGCCCTCGCCGAGGGTGCGCAGGCGCTCGTCTACTGAGCCGGTCGCGCGACCACGGCGTAGCGCTCGTCGTCGACCGGCCCGCCCCACAGCAGCGGGTCGGTGAGCGGCGTCGTCTCGACGCTGCAGCCGAGGCCGCGCAGCAGCGCGGCGAGGTCCTCCGCGTGCAGGCCCGCGCCGGTGCCCCAGAAGCCCTCGACGAGCACGAGTCGTCCGCCGGGAGCGAGCAGCCTGATCCAGCGCCCGAGCGCGGCCGCGGCATCGGGCAGCGCCCACACGACGTGGCGCGCGAGGACGACGTCGACCCAGGCGGCCGGCCACGGCGGGTACGACGCGTCGCCCGTCGCGACGTCGATGCGCACACCAGCACGGAGTGCCTTCTCGCGCGCGAGCTCGACCATCCGCGGCGAGAGATCGATGCCGCGCACGGCGTACCCTGCCTCGGCGAGCATGACGCTGAGAGTTCCTGTGCCGCAACCGATGTCGGCGATGCTCGCGGGCGCCTCGGGCAGCAGCGGCGCGAGGGAGCTCGCCCAGGCCGCGCGCGCCTCCGGGTCGCGCAGCCCGTGGTCGGGCTCGTCGTCGAAGGAGTCCGCGAACGCGTCCCACTCCTGCTGCACCGCGGGATCGGCCACCTCCAGCCAGAGCCAGGTGTCGGCGTGGACGCCGTCGCGCGCGAGCCGCACCTCCTCCACCACAGCGCCGACCGCTGCCTCGGCCGCGATCCGGCGCCAGAGCCGCGCGGCCTTGGCGTTCTCCTCCTGGAACGCGATGCCCCAGCGCCCCGGCCGTCCGCGCAGCAGCGCGTGGGCGGCAGCGCTCCCGATGCCGGTGCGGCGTACGGCGCGCACCACGAAGAACTCGCCGATCGAGCGCCCGCCCTCCTCGTGCGGTCGCACCAGGACGAAGCCCACGAGGTGCCCTCCGCTGCGGATGAGCAACGCCTCGCGCTCGGGGTCCTCGAGGTAGAGGGGCAGCCGCCGATCGGGGAACAGCCCGTCGGGTCCCGGCAGCGTGCCGCGGAACTCGGACAGGTCGTGTCGCTCGAGCTGGCTGAGCCGCGTCAGCGCCTCGACGTGCTCCGGGCCGACGGGGACCAGCTCGACGTCAGGCACCCCGCCATCGTCGCACCGGTT
>DASSQW010000026.1:0-4214 GCA_035702165.1 Candidatus Nanopelagicales bacterium | reverse complement strand
GGGGTGGTCGAACGCCTCGGGAACGGTCCCGACGATCTCGAATCCGAGCGACTGCCACAGCCCTACCGCGACCGTGTTGGTCTCGACGACGGCGTTGAACTGCATGCCGTGGAAGCCGGCCTCGCGCGCCCAGGACACGGCGTGATCGCCCAGGACGCGACCAGTGCCGAGGCCGGACGCGTCGGGGTCGTCCATGAAGCTCGCCGTGGCGATGTGCGCGCCGCGACCGGGACGGTTCGGTCCCATCTTCGCGCTGCCGACGATCCGGCCCTCGTCGTCGACCGCGACCACCGTGCGGCCCGGAGGTTGCTCCATCCAGAGCGACTCTGCCTCCGGCGAGGTCAGGTCCTCGGCGTAGGCGTAGCTCCGACCGTCGCGGACGATGCGCGCGAAGAACGGCCAGATCCGCGGCCAGTCCTCGGGGGTCGCCGGGCGGATGAGCACGTCGCCACCGTAGCCAGCCGCGCGCGGTGCGACGACGCGGAATCTGTGCAGCTCGACGACGGAGCCGTACGCGGCGGTCGGGGCCGCCCGAATCGGCGACGCGCAGCGAGACCGCGCGCGGGGCGCGATTTGCGGTGGTCCGGATGCACGCGCAGGGAGGACTACGCCGGGAGCACGCGGTGCTCGTGGCCGTCCGGGTCGGCGACGACGACCCCGTGCGCGTCCGAGCCGAGCCGGGAGGCACCCAGCGAGACCAGGCGGGCGACCTCTGTCTCGACGTCGCTGTCATCACTGGGGACCAGGTCGAACCGCCAGCGGGTGACGCCGTGCTTCGGGAGCAGTGGCGGGCCTCCCCAGGTGAGCTTGGGACCGCCCTGCGGAGACTGCACAGCGGTCTCCTCGCCCTCGTCCCATACCAGCGGCCACCCGAGCGCGGCGCTCCAGAACTCCCCGACGGCGTGCGAGCCGTCGCACGAGACAGCGCCGACAAGACCGCAGCCCGCGAGGAAGTTGTTGCCGGGCTCGATGACGCAGAGCTCGTTGCCCTCCGGGTCGGCGAGCACGACGTGCTCGGCGTCGTCGCCCTGACCGATGTCGAGATGCGCGCCGCCGAGCGAGAGCGCACGCTCCACACGCGTGCGCTGGTCCTCGAGCGACGAGCTCGTGAGGTCGAAGTGACGCGGGTTCTGGCCGGTCTTCGAGGCGTCGGAGCGCGGGAACCGCAGCCGGAACCCCACGATCGGGTCGAGCAGCACCGCGGGACCGTCGATCGGGTCGTCGACGACACGTCCGCCGAGGAGCCCTGACCAGAACGCCGCCTGGCGCAAGGGATCCCGCGCATCGATGCACAGCGCGACAAGATCGAGGGCCATGCGACCACGCTAGGTCGGCGGGCTCAGGTCGTCGAGCGCGTTGCGGCTCGCCCCGACCCGTGGTGGCTGCGGAGGGACGGCCGTAGGCTCGAGACGGAACGCGCGATCGGCACGCCCTGCGCGATCGAGGACGACCTGGAACGGGAGGATGCGGATGCAGAAGCACTTCGTCGAGGCCGACCTGTCCGACGCGCGCTTCATCCGCTCCGACCTCAGCGGCGCGGTGATGCGCGGCGTCATCGTCGACGACGCGGAGATCGACGCGCCCTGGCTGCTGGAGAACGGCGCGACGCTGATCGTGAACGGGGTCGACGTCGCGCCGTACGTCGACGCCGAGCTCGACCGCCGCTTCCCCGGACGCGCGCTGCGTCACGCGCAGGACGCCGACGGGATCCGCGCCGCCTGGTCGGCCGTCGAGCTCGCATGGGACGCCGCCATCGCGCGTGCTGCGACGATGCCCGACGGCACCGTCGACGTCACGGTCGACGACGAGTGGTCGTTCGCCCAGACCCTGCGGCACCTCGTGTTCGCGATCGACGCATGGATCGGCAAGACGGTGCTCCGCGTGGAGCAACCCTTCCACCCGCTCGGCCAGACCATCCCGGAGTCCGCCGAGGACGGCGTCGACCTCTCGCTGTTCGTCACGGGCACGCCGCCGTACGCCGAAGTGCTGGCGGCCTACGCGAGCCGCACGGAGTCAGTGCGCCGGCTCCTCGACGACGTCACCGCGGAGCAGCTCGCCGAGGAACGGCCGCACCCTTGGGGCCCAGACCATCGCGTCACCGTGCGGCACTGCCTGGGCACGGTCCTCGACGAGGGCTGGGAGCACCTGCGCTACGCCACCCGCGACCTCGACGCCCTCGCGGCGCAGAGGTAGCGCGCCGGCTTCCCTGAGGGCGGAACGCCGCCCCACGCGCGGCACCTGCGCGGAGGATGATCGGCACGGCCCGTCGCGGGCTGACGAACGGAGCGTGCGCGCATGTCCTCACCGGAGACGACCACCGTCGCCGACGTCCTGCTCGACCAGCTCGCCGACCACGGCGTGACCGTGGCGTTCGGCATCCCCGGCGTGCACAACCTGCCGCTGTGGGTGGGAGCTGGCGTCGGACGACGCCCGCGCGTGGTCGGGGTTCGGCACGAGCAGGCCGCCGGGTACGCCGCCGACGCGCTGGCCCGCGCGACCGGGCGGCTGGGCGCAGTCCTCACCACGACAGGTCCCGGCTTCGTCAACGCCCTCGCCGCGTTCGGCGAGGCGTGGACCTCGTTCTCGCCGGTCGTCCTGCTCTCCAGCGAGGCCCCGGCGATGCCACGTCGTCGCAGCGGGTACGACGACGGGCTGCTGCACGGCATGCGCAGCCAGGCCGAGATGGTCCGCGCCGGTTTCGGCGCCGAGGCCGTCTCGACCACGACTGCGGTCGAGGCCGTCGCGGCGCTCCCCGGCCTCTGCGCCCACGCGCTGCGCACCGGTCGACCCGTCTACCTCGGGGTGCCCGCCGACGTGCTGCACGAGCCGTGGGACGGTCCGGTCCCCGGCCCGCTGCCGATCGAGCGCGCGCGTCCGTCGGCTCCCGACGTCGCGGCTGCCGCAGAGTCCCTGCGCGGCCGCCGGGTGGTGCTGTGGCTCGGTGCGCGCGCCGTGGCGGCGGAGGCCGAGGTCCTGAGGCTCGCGCAGGTGCTCGACGCGCACGTGGTCACGACGTACCAGGCGCGCGGACTGCTCGCGCAGTACGCCGGGAGCATCGTCGCGCCGCCGCACGAGCCGGCCGTCGCCGCTCACATCGCGGCCGCCGACGTGCTCCTCGTGATCGGCGACGACCTGGCGGGGATGACCACGCGCAACTGGCGGATGCCGGTGCCCCCGAGCATCGTCGCGGTGGTCGACGACGCCGGCCTCAGCCTCGGCGACTACGACCTCGCCGCGAAGGTCGTCGGCGACATCGCCACGAGCACCGCCGCGATCGTGGACGCTCTCGGCGCGAGCGCCGGCACGGGCGCGGGCGGAGCCACTGCGGCCGACGAGCTGACCGGCTCGATCCTCGCGTCCATCGCCGCCGACCCGCGCACCGCGGCCGCAGCGACCTTCGTCCGGACCGTGCAGGAGTCGTGGCCGAGCGACGGGCAGGTCGTCGTCGACATGTGCATCGCGGGCTACTGGACCGGCGGCTACTCCCGCCAGCCCCGCGCACGGCGCCTGACCTATCCCGTCGGCTGGGGCACGCTGGGCTTCGGGTTCCCCGCCTCGATCGGGCCGGCGGCCGTCGGCCTCGAGACGCTCGCGATCGTGGGCGACGGCGGCTTCGCGATGGGGCCGGGCGAGCTCGCGACGCTGGTGCAGGAGCAGCTTCCGGCGGTCGTCCTCCTCGTGACCGACGGCGGCTACGGCATGCTCCGCTTCGACCAGACCGTGGCTGGCGACGAGCACCGCGGCGTCGACCTGGTCGAGCCCCACTACGAGGACCTCGGCGCGGCGTACGGCGTACCGGTCCTGCGCACCGACGATCCGGGCGAGGGGCTCGCCAAGGCGCTGGCCGAGGCCCGCGCGGTGGACGGGCCCGCGATGGTCGTGCTCGAGGCTGCCTTCCACCCGCCGCGCACCACCTCCCCGCGCTGGAACGAGGCGTAGCGCGCGAACGCCGCAACCTCCAGATCCGCTGAGAGCACTCACGTCAGCGCACCGCCCGGCCGATGGATGACGTAGAACGGTCAGCACACGGTGTCGTGAGGAGTGCCATGTCCGTCCGTCGCAGCGTCGCCGTCGGCGCCCTGTCCCTGGGGCTCGTGCTCACGAGCCCGGTCGCGTCCTACGCCGCCACCGGCCCCTCCGCCGGCCCGGCGCTCGCGGTCGGCTCCCCGGGTGCGCCCGTCGCGCCGACGCCCCGCCCGGCGCCGCCGAAGCCG
>DASSQW010000025.1:0-14141 GCA_035702165.1 Candidatus Nanopelagicales bacterium | reverse complement strand
AAGCTCTGGGAGCGCCCGGCCGAGCGCCACGGCGACGTGTACAACCCGGCGACCGGCGAGAAGAGCGGCCGCGTGGCCTTCGCGTCCCCCGCGGTCGTCGACGCGGCGGTGGCCTCGTCGACGGCGGCGCTCCAGACCGCTGGCGACACTCCCGACTCCCGAGCGGCGGAGGGTGCCTGACAGGTCGTCAAGCAGATCGTCCGTACGCCGTCACTGTGGCGGTGGCGCCGTACGGTCTCGGACGACAGGATGGCGCCCATGACCGAGCCCACCCGCATCTCCCACTGGATCGACGGAAAGCCCTTCGGCGCCGTCGCCGACCGCACCGGCGAGGTCCGCGACCCCGCGACCGGCGCCATCACCGGCCGCGTCGACTTCGCGACGCCGGAGGTCATGGACGAGGCGGTCGCTGCCGCCAAGGCTGCGTTCGCCGAGTGGGGCAGGACCTCGCTGACCAAGCGCGCGACGGTGCTGTTCGCGTTCCGCCAGCTGCTCAACGAGCGCAAGGAGGAGCTCGCCGCGATCATCACGGCCGAGCACGGCAAGGTCCTCTCCGACGCGCTGGGCGAGGTCACGCGCGGGCTCGAGGTCGTCGAGTTCGCGTGCGGCATCCCGCACCTGCTCAAGGGCGGCTTCTCCGAGGGCGTCTCGACCGGTGTCGACGTCTACTCGATCCGTCAGCCGCTCGGCGTGGTCGGCGTCATCTCGCCGTTCAACTTCCCCGCCATGGTGCCGATGTGGTTCTTCCCCATCGCCATCGCCGCGGGCAACACGGTCATCGTGAAGCCGAGCGAGAAGGACCCGTCGGCCGCGAACTTCATCGCGGGCCTCTGGGCCGAGGCCGGCCTGCCCGCCGGCGTCTTCAACGTCGTGCACGGGGACAAGGTCGCCGTCGACGCGCTGCTCGATCACAAGGACGTCAAGAGCGTCTCGTTCGTCGGCTCCACCGCGATCGCGAAGTACGTCTACGAGCGCGGTACGTCGAACGGCAAGCGCATCCAGGCGCTCGGCGGCGCCAAGAACCACATGGTCGTGCTGCCCGACGCCGACCTCGACCTCGCGGCCGACGCCGCGGTGAACGCGGGCTTCGGCTCCGCGGGCGAGCGCTGCATGGCGATCTCCGCGCTCGTCGCTGTCGGCGACGTCGCCGACCCGCTCGTGGCGAAGATCCAGGAGCGCATGGCCGGCCTGCGCACCGGCGACGGCCGGCGCGGCTGCGACATGGGCCCGCTGGTCACCGAGCAGCACCGCGACAAGGTGAAGGGCTACGTCGACGCCGGCGAGGCCGCGGGCGCGACCATCGTCGTCGACGGCCGCGACCCCGAGGTCGACGGCGAGCCCGGCGGCTACTGGCTCGGCCCGACGCTCATCGACCACGTCACCACCGACATGACCGTCTACACCGACGAGATCTTCGGCCCCGTGCTCTCGGTCGTCCGTGTCGACTCCTACGACGAGGCGCTGCGGATGGTGAACGACCACCCCTACGGCAACGGCACGGCGATCTTCACCAACGACGGCGGGGCCGCGCGCCGCTACCAGAACGAGGTCGAGGTCGGCATGGTCGGCATCAACGTGCCGATCCCGGTGCCGATGGCCTACTACTCCTTCGGCGGCTGGAAGGCCTCGCTGTTCGGCGACACCCACGCACACGGCATCGAGGGCGTCCACTTCTTCACGCGCGGCAAGGTCGTGACCAGCCGCTGGCTCGACCCCAGCCACGGCGGCATCAACCTGGGCTTCCCGACGCACGGCTGAGCCGCGAGCCCCTGTCGCAGCCCCGTCGCCCCCCGTGGGCGGCGGGGCTGCGTGTGGCCGGAGTACGCCGGCGTCCGCGTACGACGCGGCTGCGGGCACTCTGCGCCGATGAGCGGTCGCTCTCCGCATTCCGTGAACGGCGGAGGGCGCAGGCCCGTACCGTCGGTCCATGAGGGTCACTGTCGTGCTGGACTGCAGCGATGCCGACGCGCTCGTCCCCTTCTGGGAGATGGCGTTGGACTACGTGCTGAGCGACAAGCTCGACGAGTACCGCGTGCTCGTCCCCCGCGACTCCAGCAAGGACGGCCCCGTCCTCGTGCTGGCGTCGGTGCCCGAGACCAAGAGCGGCAAGAACCGCATGCACCTCGACTGCCACCCCGACGATCCCGAGGCCCACATCACCCGGCTGCGCCGCCTCGGCGCCACGGTCGTGGGGGAGCGGGTCGAGCGCTTCGGCCACTGGTGGCAGGTGATGGCCGACCCCGAGGGCAACGAGTTCTGCGTGACCGCGGGCGAGCAGGGCCCCGACGAGGGCGACGCCTCGAGCGGCTGATCGCAGGTCCTCGTCCGGAACGACCGCGGCGGTGCCGCGGCCGAGCGACTCGCGCCGGCAAGCGGCGAGAGGGACCGCGCGTTAGTCCGCAGTCCCGTCGGCGACGCCGTACCCGGTGCCGCGACGGTGCGGGGGCGTGGCCTGCGCCCGCTCGACCGGGCAGCGCGCATCGGGGCAGGCGAGCTCGTCGCACATGCGGCACATGAACTCGCTCGTGAGCAGGTCGTCGGTGAGCGCCTCGAGCATCGCTCCGACCGAGTCGACCAGCGCCGCGACCTGCTCGTCGTCGAGCGCCCGCACCGCGCGCTCGAGCAGGTCGCGCCGCTCGGCCAGCACGTCGAGCGCCGCTCGGTGGCCCCCGTCGGTGAGCGCGAGCAGCTTCGTGCGCCCGTCGTGGGCGGGGACCCGTTCCACCAGTCCGTCGTGCTCGAGCCGGTCGACGAGCTGGACCGCGCCCGGATGGCTGATGCGCAGCCGGTCGGCGAGGAACGCGATGGGGCGGTCGGGGTACCAGAGGAGCGTCACCAGCGCCGCGGGCGCGTTGGCGCCGTGGCCGGCCGCTCGCCGGGTGGCGATGCCCATCCGGTCGGACACCGTCAGCGCGAAGGTGCCCAGCACGTTGGCCGCGAACGCGCGCGAGGCGCGGGTGCGCGCGGGCCGGGGCGCGCCCTCGGGCAGCGCGTGCAGACGGGGCTGGACCGTGCTCGGCGTCCGAGATCTCATATAAGCATCTTATGGCTTAACGTGCGGAGCAGGAGGCTGGCACGGCGCCGGCCCGGGACCAAGGAACCGATCATGCGCATCCTCATCGTCGGCGCGGGCGGTGTCGGCTCGTCGGCCGCACTCATCGCCGCCCGTCGCCACTTCTTCGACCACGTCGTCGTCGCCGACTACGACCACGCGCGGGCCGCCTCCCTCGTCGAGCGCATCGGCGATCCGCGCTTCAGCGCCGCCCAGGTCGACGCCGCCGACCCCGAGGCCGTGGCCGCGCTCTGCCGCGCGCACAGCATCAGCCACGTGCTCAACGTCGTCGACCCGCGCTTCGTGCTGCCGATCTTCCAGGGCGCCTTCCTCGCCGGCGCCGACTACCTGGACACCGCGATGAGCCTGTCGCACCGCCACCCCGAGCAGCCCTTCGCGCTCACCGGCGTCAAGCTCGGCGACGAGCAGTTCGCCGAGGCCGCGCGCTGGGAGGTCGCTGGGCGTCTGGCGCTGTGCGGCATCGGCGTCGAGCCGGGTCTCGCCGACGTCTTCGCGCGCTACGCCGCGGACCACCTGTTCAGCGAGATCGACGAGCTCGGCGTGCGCGACGGCGCGAACCTCGTCGTGCACGGCTACGACTTCGCGCCGTCGTTCTCGATCTGGACGACGATCGAGGAGTGCCTCAACCCGCCGGTCGTGTGGGAGAAGGACAAGGGCTGGTTCACCACCGCTCCGTTCTCCGAGCCGGAGACCTTCGAGTTCCCCGAGGGCATCGGCCCGGTCGAGTGCGTGAACGTCGAGCACGAGGAGGTGCTGCTGATGCCGCGATTCCTCGACGCGAAGCGCGTCACGTTCAAGTACGGCATCGGCGACGAGTTCATCGAGGTGCTCCAGGTCCTCCACAAGCTGGGTCTGGACCGCACCGAGCCGGTGACGGTGCGCGGCGTGCAGGTCAGCCCGCGCGACGTCGTCGCCGCCTGCCTCCCCGACCCGCTGCTGCTCGGCGACAGGATGGAGGGCAAGACCTGCGCCGGCACCTGGGTCACCGGCACCGGCACGGACGGGCAGCCCCGCGAGGTCTACCTCTACCACGTCGCCGACAACGCCTGGACGATGCAGGAGTACGGCGCCCAGGCGGTCGTCTGGCAGACCGCGATGAACCCCGTCGTCGCTCTCGAGCTGCTCGCCACCGGCGTGTGGTCGGGCTCCGGCGTCGTCGGTCCCGAGGCGTTCGACGCGGTCCCGTTCCTGGACCTGCTCCGCGATGGCTACGGCCAGCCCTGGGGCCTGCAGGAGCGCGACCCCGCGACCCACGGCGTCCTCTCCGAGACCCATCCATCCTGACCACCCTGGCAGCGGACGCGGAAAGGCCCGGATCCCCGCGGGATCCGGGCCTTCGCGCGTGCTGGTCGCTCAGTGGCCGGTCTGCGCGAGGAACTGCTCCTCGATGACCGTCAGCGCCTCGTCGAGCAGCTGGTCGGGGATGACCAGGGGCGGGAGGAAGCGCAGCACGTTGCCGTAGGTACCGGCCGTCAGGACCACCACGCCCTGCTCGTGGCACGCCTTCGCGATCGCGGCCGTCAGCGCGGCGTCGGGCTCGTCGGTGCCGGGCTTGACGATCTCGACGGCGATCATCGCGCCACGACCGCGCACGTCGCCGATGACGCCGGTCTTCTCGGCGATGGTCTGCAGGCGCGGCTTCATCACGGACTCGATGCGGCGGGCAGCCGCGCTGAGGTCGTGCTCCTCCATCTCGGCGATCGCACCGAGCGCGGCGGCGCACGCGATCGGGTTGCCGCCGTAGGTGCCGCCGAGGCCGCCTGCGTGGACGGCGTCCATGATCTCCGCGCGGGCGGTGACGGCTGCGAGCGGCAGGCCGCCGGCGATGCCCTTCGCGGTCGTGATCATGTCGGGGACGACGCCCTCGTGCTCGCAGGCGAACCAGGCGCCGGTGCGGCAGAAGCCGGTCTGGACCTCGTCGGCGACGAACACGATGCCGTTGGCGCTCGCGTAGTCGGCGAGCGCCGGGAGGAAGCCGGCGTTGGGGACGATGAAGCCGCCCTCGCCCGCGATCGGCTCGATGACGATCGCCGCGACGTTGTCGGCGCCGATCTCCTTGTCGATCCGGCTGATCGCCTCGGCCGCCGCCTTCGCGCCGTCCTTGTTGCCGTCGTGGAACGGGTACGAGAGCGGCACGCGGTAGATCTCGCTCGCGAACGGACCGAAGGAGTGCTTGTACGGCATGTTCTTCGCCGTCATCGCCATCGTGAGGTTCGTGCGGCCGTGGTAGCCGTGCTCGAACACGACGACGGCCTGGCGCTTGGTGTAGGCGCGTGCGATCTTCACGGCGTTCTCGAGCGCCTCGGCGCCGGAGTTGAACAGCGCCGACCGCTTCTCGTGGTCGCCGGGGGTGAGGCGGTTGAGCGCCTCGCACACCTCGACGTAGCCGGCGTAGCTCGTGACCATGAAGCAGGTGTGGGTGAACTTCGCGACCTGCTCCTGCACGGCCGCGACGACCTTCGGCGCCGCGTTGCCGACGCTGGTCACGGCGATGCCGGAGCCCATGTCGATGAGGGAGTTGCCGTCGATGTCGACGATGACGCCGCCACCGGCGGCCTCGACGTAGATTGGCAGGGTGGCACCCACGCCCGCGCTCACGGCGGCGGTGCGTCGGGCCTGGAGCTCGGCCGACTTGGGGCCGGGGATGGCGGTGACCAGGCGGCGCTCCTGGGGGAGGTCCGCTGCGGTGAGGGGAGAGGTCGTCATGGGCCGAGCGTAGGGCCCTCGCGCCCCTCCGCGACCTGGACTTCCGGGCCAACACCTCGGTTAGAGTTGTCCGGTCCGGACAGCCACCAGGGAGGGGTACGCCGTGCCGCCGGTGCTGCGCGAGGTCGTCGCCCTCCCCGAGCTCGGCCTGGTGGTCCGCGCGGCGGTGGCCCACCTCGACCGGCCGGTGCGCTGGGTCGCCGTCTCCGAGCTGGAGGACCCCGCGCCCTTCCTCGAGGGCGGCGAGCTGCTCCTCACCACCGGCATGCGCCTGCCCGAGAGGTCCGCGTCCGCTGCGGCATACGTCAAGCGCCTCGTGGCGGCCGACGTCGTGGGGCTCGGGCTCGGCGTCGGACTCAGCCACGCCGAGGTGCCCGCTGTCCTGGTCGCCGCCGCGGAGAAGGCGGGCCTCCCGCTGATCGAGGTGCCCGAGGGCACGCCGTTCATCGCGGTGACCAAGGCGGTGTCCCGCCTTCTCGCGGCGGAGGAGTACGACGAGGCAGCCCGCGGCTTCTCCAGCCAGCGCGACCTCATCCGGGCGGCGCTCTCGTCCGACGACGGCGGCACGTCGGCGGTCGTCGCGCGGCTCGCCAAGCACGTCTCCGGCTTCGCGCTCGTCCTCGATCCCGCCGGCCACGTGCTGCATGCGAGCCCCGCATCGGCGGGCTCGCGCGTCGTTGACCTCGAGGCCGAGATCGCTCGGCTGCGGCCGCGCGGACTGCTGGCGTCCGCCGTCGTCTCCGGTGCCGACGACTACGTCGTGATCCAGCCGCTCGGCGTGCGGGGCCGGGCGCGCGGGTTCCTCGCCGTCGGCGCCTCAGGGCCCTTGCGCGCCAACGATCAGGCGGTCGTGAACCTCGCCGTGTCGCTGCTCTCGTTGTCGCTCGCGCGGGCCGAAGGACGCTCCGCCGCGGAGCGCGGCGTGCGCGCCGCGGCGCTGCGGCTGCTGCTCGACGGTCGCGCCTCGGAGCTGCCTCTCGACGCCCTCGGCTGGACGGCCCTGCGCGGCGGTGCCGTGCGGGTGCTGGTCGCGCGGCCGGCGTCGCCCGACGCGGTGGTGGTCGCGGGCTGCGAGGACCGGCTCGCCGAGGCGCTGCCCGGTGGCGCGGTCGCGGCCGGCCTGGTCGGCGACGACCCGACGCTCGTCGTCGCGGTAGCGCCCGCGGCGGCCGGTCTCGACGGCGCGGCGCTCGCCGCCGACGACCTCGAGCTGGTCGCGGCCGTCGGGGCAGGCGACGGTGCGGGTCTCGACGATCCTGACGCCCTGGCCCGCTCGCTCACCCGCGCCCGGCGTGCGCTGGCCGCGGGCGGCAGCGGCGTACGCGCCTACGACGAGCTCGGTGGCGGGCTCGAGGCGCTGCTCGACCCCGCTGCGGCCGACGCCTGGGCGGTCGCGCTGCTCGCCCCGCTCGACGAGCCGGGGGAGCGCGCCGACCTCGCGGGAACCCTGCTGGCGTGGCTGTCGCGGCACGGCCAGGTCGATGCGGCGGCGGCGGATCTCGGCGTGCACCGGCACACGGTCCGCCATCGGCTGCGCCGCGCGGAGGGGCTGCTCGGCCGCTCGCTCGACGACCCCGGCGTGCGCGCCGAGCTCTACCTGGCCCTCACGCGCCAGCCGGGCTGACCATCCAGCTGGGCGTGTGCTGCCTCGCGTGCGCTCCGCTTCGGCGCGACCGTCGCGCGGGGCGGCCCGTACCGTCGACGGCATGACCGATCTCCGCCCGTTCTGGGTCGCCGGCCGCGCCGAGTCCTCCGACGTCCACGTCGACGTCACGAACCCCTACGACGGCTCCGTCGCCGGCGCGCACGCGGTGCCCGACGCCGCCCAGGTCGAGGAGGCCGTGGCCGCCGCGTGGGCGGTGCGCGCTGCCTTCGCCGCGACGTCGGCGCACCAGCGCGCCGAGGCGCTCGCGCACGTGTCGCGCCGCCTCGTCGAGCGCACCGACGAGATCGCCGAGCTCATCACCGCCGAGAACGGCAAGCCGATCATGTGGGCGCGCGCCGAGGTCGGCCGTGCCGCGTCGGTCTTCCGGTTCGCGGCCGAGGAGGCCCGCCGGTGGAGCGGCGACATCCAGCGCCTCGACACCGATGCCTCGACCGCCGGCCGCACCGGCATCGTGCGCCGCTTCCCGACCGGCCCGGTGCTGGGCATCGCGCCGTTCAACTTCCCGCTCAACCTCGTCGCGCACAAGGTGGCGCCCGCGCTCGCGGTGGGCGCGCCCATCGTCGTGAAGCCGGCGCCGGCCCCTCCGCTGTCGGCACTGCTGCTCGGCGAGCTGCTCGCCGAGACCGACCTGCCCGCGGGCTCGTGGTCGGTGCTGCCGGTCGGCAACGACGTGGCCTCGGCGCTCGTCGACGACCCGCGCCTGCCGGTCGTGTCCTTCACCGGGTCGGAGGGCGTCGGCCTCGCGATCCAGGCCGCGGTGCCGCACAAGCACGTCACGCTCGAGCTCGGTGGCAACGCCGCTGCGGTCGTCTGCCCGGACTGGACGAGCGACGCCGATCTCGACTGGGCGGCCACCCGCATCGCGATGTTCGCGAACTACCAGGGCGGTCAGAGCTGCGTGTCGGTGCAGCGCGTCCTCGTCGACCGCTCGCTGTGGGAGCGCCTCCTGCCGCTCGTCGTGGCGAAGGTCGAGTCGCTGGCCACCGGCTCGCCGTGGGACGAGGCGACGGTCGTCGGCCCGCTGGTCGACGAGCGCGCCGCCGAGCGGGTCGAGTCGTGGGTCGACGAGGCGGTCGCCGCCGGTGCGACGCTGCTGACCGGTGGCGCGCGCGACGGCGCGACGTACGCGCCGACCGTCCTGACCGACGTGCCCGCCGACGCCAAGGTGTCGTGCGAGGAGGTCTTCGGACCGGTCCTCGTGCTCGCGCCGGTCGACGGCGTCGACGACGCGTTCGCGACCGTCAACGCGAGCCGCTTCGGTCTGCAGACCGGCGTCTTCACCCACGACCTGCAGGTGGCCTTCCGGGCGCACGCGGAGCTCGAGGTCGGCGGCGTCGTCGTCGGGGACGTACCGTCGTTCCGCGCCGATCAGATGCCCTACGGCGGCGTGAAGGCGTCGGGCGTGGGCCGCGAGGGCGTGCGGTCGGCGATGGAGGACCTCACCTACGAGCGCGTGCTGGTCCTCACCGGCATCGCTCTGTGAGGTCGTCGGTCCGGCTCGCGCAGAGGCAGTACGCGCGGTCCTCCCCGCACACCGGGCAGTAGCGGTCGGGGTCGGGGATCTGCCTGCGCTCCACCCGCCGACGCTAGGCCGCGAGGGCCGGGCCCGGCAGCGCGGGGTCTGCCCGCAGCGTGTCGACGTCAGGCGAGCTCGAGGCGGAAGCAGCGCGAGCGCGGGTCGTCGGCGTAGGGGCCGAAGACCGCCATCGGTGCGAAGCCGTACGACGAGTACAGGCCGATCGCCTCGGGCTGCTCCGTGCCGGTCTCGAGGACGAGGGCCGCGAGTCCCTGCTCGCGCGCGACCGCCACGAGCTCGTCGAGGACCGCGCGCGCGAGCCCGCGTCCGCGCGCAGCGGGCACGACGTACATCCGCTTGACCTCCCCGACGCTCGACGGCGAGCCGGCGACGGTGTGCGACCACGGCTGCACCGCGCCGCACGCCACGGGCGTGCCGTCGGCGTCGCGGACGAGGACCCACACCGCGTCCGGCGCGGTCGGCGCGATGTCGCCGTCCGGATCGTCGTAGCGGACGGCATACTCCTGCACGACCTCGCGGGTGAGCGCGAGGATGGCAGGGTCGTCGTGGGCGACGCGGGTGCAGGTCGGCACGTCGCCATCCTCCCGGGCGGTGCCGACTGGTGGGGTACCGGGTCGGCAAGGCGGCTCGCTTACTGACTCACGAGTCAGTAGCATGATCGCCTCACGCCGTCCGAGGAGACCCGCATGCTGCGCGACCTGCCCACCGACCTCGTGCCGCTCACCGACGAGCAGCTCGCGATCGTCGACCTCGTGCGGACCTTCGCCGAGCGCGAGATCCGGCCCATCGCGCGCGAGGTGGACGAGGCCGACACCGAGGTGCCGTGGGACATCTGGCGGCGCGCGTCGGAGGTCGGCATCACGTCGTTCGCACTGCCCGAGGAGTACGGCGGCGGCGGGTTCACCGACGTCTTCACCCAGTGCCTCGTCCAGGAGGAGCTGTGCGCCGGCGACAGCGGCCTGGGCAACTTCATCGGGTCGAGCGGCTTCTTCGCGCATCCCCTCATGGAGCTCGGCACCCACGACCAGAAGGAGCGATGGCTGCGCCCGCTGACCGGCGGCGACCCGCCGTTGTCAGCGCTGTGCATCACCGAGCCAGGCGTCGGTTCGGATGCCGCGTCGATGACGACGCGCGCGGAGAAGGTGCCTGGCGGCTACACGCTGCACGGGCAGAAGACGTGGATCAGCAACGGAGGCGCAGCGGAGTTCTACGGCGTCTTCGCCAAGACCGATCCCAGCGAGCGGGCGCGCGGAGTGACCGCGTTCCTCGTCCGCAAGGGGTCCGAGGGCCTGTCGTTCGGCGCACCGATGAAGAAGATGGGCCAGCGCGCGATGGTGAACTGCGAGGTGTTCCTCGACGGCGTCTTCGTCGCCGACGAGGACCGGCTGGGCGAGGAGGGGCAGGGCTTCTACGGGCTCATGCACACGTTCGACGCCTCGCGCGCGATCCTCGGTGCGGCCGCAACGGGCACGGCGCGCGCCGCCACCGAGCTGGCGCTCGAGTACGCGCAGCAGCGCGTGCAGTTCGGCAGGCCGATCATGGAGCACCAGGCGGTCGCGTTCCGCCTCGCAGACATGGCCACCAAGGTCGAGGAGTCGCGCCTCATGACCTGGCGCGCGGCCAAGCTGCTCGACGCCGGCAAGGACGCCGCGGCCGCCTGCGCCCAGGCCAAGCTCGTCGCCTCGGAGGCCGCGATGTTCTGCACCTGGGGCGCCGTTCAGACCCTCGGCGGCTGGGGCTACTCGCGCGAGTTCCTCGCCGAGAAGTGGATGCGTGACGCGAAGCTCGAGGAGATCGAGGAGGGCACCAGCGACATCCAGCGCCTGGTCATCTCGCGGAGGCTGGCGACGTGAGCGCGTCCCTCGTCGGCGTCACCGGCGGCGAGGTCGTCGTCGCGGCGCTCGCGGCGCACGGCGTCGACCTCGTGCTCGGCATCCCGGGCACGCACAACCTGTCGGTCTTCGACGCGATGCGCCGCCACGGCGTGCGCGTCGTGCCGATGACGCACGAGCAGGGCTGCGGGTACGCCGCCGACGGATACGCGCGCACGAGCGGCCGACCGGGCGTGGCGGTCGTGACGAGCGGCCCGGCCGTCTTCAACGCCGCGACCGCCGTGGCGCAGGCCTACTCCGACTCCTCGCCGTTCCTGCTCGTGTCGCCGGGGATGCCGGTGGCCTTCGAGCCCGGAGGCCCGGGCACCGGCTACCTGCACGAGGCGCGCGACCAGCAGGGCGTGATGGACCTCGTCGCGGCAGCGAGCCTGCGGCCCACCACGCACCAGGGGATCGCCGACGCCGTCGCCGAGGCGTTCGCGCTCATGACCCACGGCCGCCCGCGACCGGTGCACCTCGAGGTGCCGCTCGACCTGCTCGAGGCGCGCGGCGACGCGGTCGTGCGCGACCCGCTGCCCGCGCCGATGCCCGAGATCGACGCCGCTTCCGTGGTGGCGGCTGTCGACGCGCTTCTGGGCGCGAAGACGGTGCTCGTCGTCGCCGGAGGCGGCTCTTCCCGTGCGGCACAAGCGGTGCGCGAGGTCGCCGAGCTGCTCGGCGCAGCCGTCGTGACCTCCATCAACGGCACCGGCGTCGTAGCCGCCGACCATCCGCTCGGTGTGGGGTCGCGGCTGGGCACGCACGCGGTGAAGGAGGCGATCGGCAGGGTCGACGCCGTCCTCCTCGTGGGCTGCGAGCTCGCGCAGTCCGACCTCTTCGTCGGACCTGTGTCCCCGAGCGGGACGGTCGTGCGCCTCGACATCGACGCGGCGATGCGCGACGTCAACGTCGCGGCCGACGTCCTGGTGGTCGGGCCGGCGGAGAGAACCGCGGCGATGCTGCGCGACGAGCTGCGCGGCCGCGGCGTCGAACGGCGGACCGGGCCCTGGGTCGACGAGCTGCGCCGAGCCGCGACCGCGGAGACCGCCGCTTCGGGAGAGCGGTGGCTGCCATGGGTGGCCGCCCTGCAGCACAGTCTCGACGACGACGCCGTCATCGCCACCGACAACGCGATGTGCGTCTACTACGGCGTCATCCCGAACCTCGTCGTGCGCCGCCCCTCGTCGCTGCACTTCCCGACCGGGTTCGGCACCCTCGGCTTCACCGTGCCCGTGGCGGTCGGCGCGGCGCTTGCGTCGCCGGGGCGCCAGGTGGTGGGCGTCAGCGGCGACGGCGGGCTGCTCTTCACCGCGACCGAGCTCGCGGCCGCCGCCGAGGCACGGCTGCCCATCGCGGTCGTCGTGTTCGACAACGGCGGCTACGGCGAGATCCGCAACGAGATGCTCGACCGCGACGAGGAGCCGGTGGCGGTCGACGCGCCCCCTCGCGACCTCGTGCTCCTCGCGCGATCGCTCGGAGCGCACGGCGTACGCGTCGAGACGCCCGACGAGCTGGCGGCGGAGATCGCCGCCGCGCGCACCCGCACGGGACCGACGGTCGTCGTCGTGCCCGAGGCCCCCCGGGAGGGATGACGTGTCGTACCTGGAGCTGACCTGGACCGACGAGGAGACAGGGATCCGCGGCTACGTCGTGATCGACCGGCTCTCGCGCGGCGTCGCCGGCGGCGGCCTGCGCATGCGCAAGGGCGTGACCCTCGACGAGGTGCGCGACCTCGCGCGCGGCATGACGCTCAAGGATCCCGTGCTCTGGCAGGAGGGCGACCGCTATGTGCCCTTCGGCGGCGCGAAGGGCGGCATCGACTGCGACCCGTACGACCCGCGCGCCCGCGAGGTCCTCGGTCGCTGGGCGCGGGCGATGAAACCGCTGCTCGACGTCTGCTTCGCGACCGGCGAGGACTTCGGTGTCCGCCAGGACGTGCTCGACGAGGTGTTCGAGGAGAACGGCCTCGAGCCCTCGGCCCACGCCGGCTACGCCCTCGTGCCGGACGGCGAGGCGGCGGCGAAGCACCGCGAGCACCTCGCGTGGAACGTCGCCGTCGACGGCGTACCGCTGCCCGAGCTCGTCGGCGGGTACGGCGTCGCCGAGGCCGCTCTCGCGGCGCTCGAGCATCGGCGGATCGCGGCGTCCGACGCACGGGCGGTGGTGCAGGGCTTCGGCTCGATGGGCGGTGCCGCCGCGCGCTACCTCGCGCGGGCCGGGGTGCGCGTGGTCGGCATCGCCGACCGCGAGGGGCTGCTGCACAACCACGAGGGGCTCGACGTGGAGACGCTGCTGCTCTCGCGCGACGCGTTCGGCGTCATGGACCGCGCGACCCTGCGCGACGGCGATGTCGAGCTGCCTCGCGAGGACTGGCTGGCGCTCGACGCCGACGTGCTCGTTCCTGCGGCGATGTCGTACGTCATCACCGCCGACGACGTCGAGCGGATCCGCGCGGGCATCGTGGTGGAGGCTGCGAACGTCGCCACGCTGGTCGACGCCGAGGAGGCGCTCCGTCGGCGCGGCTGCGTCGTGGTCCCCGACTTCGTCGCCAACTGCGGCACGAACCAGTGGTGGTGGTGGGTCGTGTTCGGCGACGTCGAGCCGACCGCCTGCTCGGCGTTCTCGACGCTGCGCGCGCGGATGCGCCCGGTGGTGCACCGCATCCTCGAGCGCGCCGACGCCGACGGCGTCTCGCCGCGCGCCGCCGCGACCGAGATCTCCCGCGACATCCGCGCCGATCTCGACTCCCGCTACCCCCGCCTCGCCACCCTCCCCGTCCCCTGACCACCCGGCGTTGTCGGGGGTTGCGGCCCGGGAGAGCGCACCAACACCTGCTACGCGCGCTCTGCGAGCTGGGCGGGGAAGGGCTGGGTGCCGTCGAGGACGAGGTCGGCGACGTCGTGGGGGTGCAGCCGGTCGATGTAGGCCTGCTCGCGGGGCTGCCACACGGTCGTCCAGGCCAGGCGGGCCCGCTCGCCGAGCGCCACCCCGCCGTCGCGTGCCAGCCCTCGGCGCAGGCACTCCTCCGCCGGCGTCTCCACCCAGATCCGCACGTCCCACGGCGCATCGAGACCGAAGCCGAACCAGCGCTCCACGATCAGCCCGCGCTCGACCCGCACCGGCCGTAGGCCGCCGAGCCGCCCCGCCGGGAAGTCGAAGGGCTGCACGGGGATCGAGCGCTCTCCTGCGCGGACGCGCGACAGGACGTCGGCATCGAACCGCTCCTCGTCGAAGTCGCCCCAGGTGAGCGGGTCGTCGTGGGGCGCGAAGTAGTCGTCGCCGTGGACG
>DASSQW010000024.1:0-27653 GCA_035702165.1 Candidatus Nanopelagicales bacterium | reverse complement strand
GCGGCGTGAAGCCGGTGTCGGTGTGGCTCTCGACCGAGTACGTCCGCGCCGCACCCGGCGGCACCGGTGAGGCCAAGTTCGCCGGCAACTACGCCGCGTCGCTCGTCGCGCAGGCGCAGGCCGCGGAGAAGGGCTGCGACCAGGTGGTGTGGCTCGACGCGCACGAGCACCGCTGGGTGGAGGAGATGGGGGGCATGAACCTCTGCTTCGTCTACGGCAGCGGTGACAACGCCCGCATCGTCACGCCCGAACTCTCGGGGAGCCTGCTCGCGGGCGTCACCCGCGACTCGCTGCTCACCGTGGCCAAGGACCTCGGCTACGGCGCCGAGGAGGGGCGGATCAGCATCGAGGACTGGCGCGAGGGCAACGCCTCCGGCGAGATCACCGAGGTGTTCGCCTGCGGCACGGCGGCGGTCATCACGCCGGTCGGCTCGGTGAAGAGCGCCGCCCACGACTGGACCGTCGCCGACGGCGGCACCGGCGAGGTCACGCTGCGGCTGCGCCACGCGCTGCTCGACATCCAGACCGGCCGCGCCGAGGACGCGCACGGCTGGATGCGCACCCTGGTGCCCGCGCCCTGACCTTCCGACGTCAGACGGCGGGAGGTGCGCTGCTCGCGGCGCTCGCCGCGGTCGAGGCCGACGGGGTCGGTGTCGGGCTCGGCGTCGGCTTCTCGCTGGTCCCCGTCGGCGACGGGGTGCCCGTCCTCGACGGCGAGGGCGACGAGATCCGCGTCGGGGACGAGCTCCGCGACGGGGAGCCGCTCGACGACGACCCGCTGCTCGAGCCCTGGTGGCCCGAGCCCGAGACCGGGCCCCAGAACACGCTGTCGGGCAGGTACTGCCTCTCGGCCCTCGGGGCCGAGGGATCGATCGGCGAGCACGCCGCGGACGCGTCGGCGTAGGCCTGGGCCCGCGCCCTCGCTCCTTCCTCGGTCGGATGGATGCCGTCGCCCGAGAGCCACTCCGGGTGCGCGGCGACCATCGCGCTCCAGCGCAGGATCGTCACGTTGGGCCGTCCGGCGACGACGGCGTCGAGGGCCGCGTTCATGTCGCCCTGCGGGTCGCCGATGCGGTCGGGCCGCGCCACGTCGACCCAGACGACGCAGCGCTGCGTCCCCAGGGCGTCGAGGATCGTCGTGGCTCCGTCGGTGAGCTCGGCGGCCGTGCCGTCGTTGGTGCCCGAGCTGATGATGACGACGGGGGGCACCGACGCGAGCTTCCCGAGGGCCTTCGCGGTGTTCGCGGTCGAGCGTCCGACCTCGGCCGCGTAGGAGACGTACCGGTCGGGCACCAGGTCGGCGAGGTACGGGTAGACGATGAGACCGAGGGAGTCGCCGAGCACGAGGGTCGGCTGCGACGCCGGGAGCATGGCTGCGGTCGTCGCCCTGGTCGACCCGGAAGGCGTCGCGGAGGGCGACCCGCCGATCGACGGGCCGGCGGTCGCGCCGGTCGCGGGCTCAGCCGCCGTCGTCGGTCCGCGTCCCACGAGCGCCCAGCCGACCGCGGCCACCAGGGCGATCGCTGCGACCGTCGCCGTGGCCACGACGAGCGCGGTCCGCCGGCGGCCGTCCGTGTGCCGGCCCGGCACGACCGTCGCGGGGTCCGCGACGTGGTGGCCGGGCGGAGAGGCGGCCGGCCCGGGACCGCCCTCGTGGTGGTGCGGGTGCGCCTCGTGCGCGTGGCCGACGACCGGCTGCGGCGCGGTGTCCTCGAAGGGGTCGACGAAGGCGCGGGCCGCTGCCCCCGTGCCGAGCTCCTCGCCGTCCACCCGGGAAGGGTACGTCGGCGTCCTGAGCGCCTGCTGAGAGGGACGGGCGGGGGAGAGGGGGCGGTGACGAGGCTCACGTGTCCAGCAGGTGGGACAGGGATGTCCGAGCCGTGGATGGCTGTGGCATCCTCGGTCCCGTGACCACCCTGGTGATCATTCGATAGCGCGTCCGCGGCACCCGCCGCCGACGCGCAGCCCTTCGCACCCGTGCGGGGGGCTTTTTCGTTGCCGCAGCACCATCGCGAGAACCGGACCGAGGACATGACCAGCGACGACTTCCACGTGTACGACACGACCCTGCGCGACGGCGCGCAGCGCGAGGGCATCTCGTACTCCGTGACCGACAAGCTCGCGGTGGCGCGGCTGCTCGACGACCTCGGCGTCGGCTTCATCGAGGGCGGCTGGCCCGGTGCCCTGCCCAAGGACACCGAGTTCTTCGAGCGAGCGCGGACCGAGCTCGACCTCAAGCACGCGCAGCTCGTCGCGTTCGGCGCCACCCGCAAGGCGGGCGTGAAGGTCGAGGACGACGCCCAGGTGCAGGCCCTCCTCGCCAGCGAGGCGCCCGTCATCACGCTCGTGGCGAAGTCCGACGTCCGCCACGTCGCCGAGGCGCTGCGCACGACGCCGGAGGAGAACCTCGCCATGGTGGTCGACACCGTCGCGCACCTGGTCTCGAAGGGGCGGCGCGTCTTCGTCGACTACGAGCACTTCTTCGACGGCTACCGCAACGACCCCGACTACGGCGTCTCGCTCATCACCGCGGCGACGGCGGCCGGAGCGTCGGTCAACGTGCTCTGCGACACCAACGGCGGCTGCCTGCCCAGCCGCATCACCGCCGTCGTGACCGATGTGCGCGAGCGAACCGGGGGCGCCCGTCTGGGCATCCACTGCCAGGACGACACCGCGTGCGCCGTGGCCAACACGATCGCCGCCGTGGAGGCAGGTGCGACGCACGTGCAGTGCACCGCCAACGGCTACGGCGAGCGCACCGGCAACGCCGACCTGTTCGCCGTCGTCGGCAACCTCGAGACCAAGCGCGACATGCGGGTGCTGCCCGAGGGCAAGCTGCACGAGCTCGTGCGCGTCTCGCACGCCATCGCCGACATCGCGAACCTGCCGCCGGACACCCACCAGGCCTACGTGGGGGTCTCGGCGTTCGCGCACAAGGCGGGTCTGCACGCGAGCGCCCTCAAGGTGAACCAGGACCTCTACAACCACATGGACCCCGAGCTCGTCGGCAACGACATGCGCGTGCTCGTCACGGAGATGGCCGGCCGCGCGTCGGTGGAGCTCAAGGGCCGCGAGCTCGGCTTCGACGACCTCGAGCCGCAGGTGCTGACGACGGTGGTCGAGAAGGTCAAGGAGCTCGAGGCCCAGGGATGGACTTTCGAGGCGGCCGACGCCTCGTTCGAGCTCCTCCTGCGGGACGCGCGCGCGGGCGAGAAGAGGCGGCACTTCGCAGTGGAGTCGTGGCGCGCGATCGTCGAGCAGCGCCCGTCCGGCGAGGTCGTCAGCGAGGCTACGGTGAAGGTGCACGCCAACGGCGAGCGCCACGTCTCGACCGGCGAGGGCAACGGCCCGGTCAACGCGCTCGACAACGCGCTCCGCGGCGCGCTGCTCTCCGCGTTCCCGGAGATGTCGTCGCTCGAGCTCATCGACTACAAGGTCCGCATCCTCGACGGAGGCTCGGGCACGGGTGCTGTCACGCGCGTGCTGGTCGGCACGACCGACGGCGTCAAGGACTGGACCACGGTCGGCGTCCACGAGAACGTCATCGCGGCGTCGTGGCTGGCCCTGGAGGACGCGGTGGCCTACGGCCTGCTCCGCGCCGGTCGCGCTGCGGAGGCTCCCGCCTTCACCGACTAGGCTCCCCGCGTGCGCATCGCGAGGTACTCAGGTCCCGACGGCTCGGTCGGCTTCGGCGTGGTCGACGGGGTCGGCCCCGACGGCGAGACCGACGCCTCGTCGTCGATCACGCCGATCGTCGGGCACCCCTACGGCCCGCTGGAGATCGCGGGGTCGCCGTTCGCGCTGGCCGACGTCCGGCTGCTGGCCCCGGTGCTGCCGAGCAAGATCGTGGCGGTCGGTCGCAACTACGCCGCCCACGCGAAGGAGCTCGGCAACGAGGTCCCCAGCGAGCCGATGATCTTCCTCAAGCCGTCGACGTCGGTGATCGGCCCCGGTGACGCCATCGCGCTGCCGCTGCAGTCGGAGCAGGTGGAGCACGAGGCCGAGCTCGCGGTCGTGATCGGTCGGCTGTGCTCCGAGGTCCCGATCAGGCGCGTGCCCGACGTCGTGCTCGGCTACACCTGCGCCAACGACGTCAGCGCACGCGACCTGCAGGCCTCCGACGGCCAGTGGGGCCGGGCCAAGGGCTTCGACACCTTCTGCCCGCTCGGCCCCTGGATCGAGACCGAGCTCGACGCGTCGTCGGTCGCCGTGCGGTGCACCGTGAACGGCGAGGTGCGCCAGGACGGCACCACGGCCGACATGGTGCGCGGCGTCGACGAGCTCGTCGCGTGGATCAGCAACGTGATGACGCTGCTGCCCGGCGACGTCATCCTCACCGGTACGCCGGCGGGCGTCGGCCCGATCGTCGACGGAGACAGCGTCTCGATCTCCATCTCCTCCCTCGGCACCCTCACGAACCGGGCGGTCACCCGTGACTGACGCGACCTCGTCCCTCCCCGTCACCGGCTCGTCGCCGATACGCGTGCGCTTCTGCCCGTCGCCGACGGGCAACCCGCACGTCGGCATGGTGCGCACGGCGCTGTTCAACTGGGCCTACGCGCGCCACACCGGCGGCACGTTCGTGTTCCGCATCGAGGACACCGACTCCCAGCGCGACAGCGAGCAGTCCTACGAGGACCTGCTCGGCGCGCTGCGCTGGCTCGGCCTGGACTGGGACGAGGGACCGGAGGTCGGCGGCCCGCACGAGCCCTACCGCCAGAGCATGCGGATGGAGATCTACAGCGACGTCGCGGCCCGCCTCGTCGATGCCGGTCTCGCGTACGAGTCGTTCTCGACGCCCGACGAGGTCGAGGAGCGCCGCAGGGCCGCGGGGCAGGACCCGAAGCTGGGCTACGACAACGCCGACCGCTACACCAGCGACGACCAGAAGGCCGAGTTCCGCGACCAGGGCCGCCAGCCGGTGCTGCGCCTGCGGATGCCCGACCAGGACTGGTCGTGGGACGACCTGGTCCGCGGGCCGATCGAGTTCAAGAACGACCACGTCCCCGACTACGTCATCGTGCGCGGCAACGGCGAGCCGCTGTACACGCTGGTGAACCCCGTCGACGACGCGCTCATGGGCATCACCCACGTGCTGCGCGGCGAGGACCTGCTGTCGAGCACCCCGCGCCAGCTCGCGATGTACGCCGCCCTGGCGAAGGTCGGCGTCGGCGACGGCTCGACGCCGCGCTTCGGCCACCTGCCCTACGTCATGGGCGAGGGCAACAAGAAGCTGTCCAAGCGCGATCCGCAGAGCTCGTTGAACCTCTACCGCGAGGAGGGCTACCTGCCGGAGGGGCTGCTCAACTACCTCGCGCTGCTGGGCTGGTCGCCGGGGGACGACCTCGAGTTCTTCTCGCCCACGCAGCTCGCCGAGCTCTTCGACCTCGCGCGCGTGCAGCCCAACCCGGCCCGCTTCGACTCCAAGAAGTGCCTCGCCATCAACGGCGACTGGATCCGTCACATCGGTGCATCCGACCTCGCGGCGCGGATGGTGCCCTACCTCGACGCGGTGGGCGCCGTCCTCGGCACCCCGACAGCTGCGCAGCAGGCCGTGATCGACGCCGCCGTACCCCTCGTGCAGGAGCGGATGGAGACCCTGCGGAGCGGGGCCGCGCAGCTGAAGTTCCTGCTCGTCGACGAGGAGGACTTCGTCGTCGACGCCGAGGACCGCGAGCGCGTCCTGACGGCCGACGCGAGGCCAGCGCTGCAGGCCGCGCACGACGCCCTCGCCTCGCTCGAGCCCTTCACCCACGAGGCCATCGAGGCGGCGCTCCGCGCGGCGCTCGTCGACGGCCTCGGTCTCAAGCCCAAGGTCGCCTTCGGCCCGGTGCGAGTCGCGGTGAGCGGCCACCGCATCTCGCCGCCGCTGTTCGAGTCGATCGAGCTGCTCGGCCGCGAGCGCACGCTGCGCCGCCTGTCCGCGGCCCTCGATCGCTGACCACCACGATCTGCCCGCCGCGCGGTTGGTTCCCGCGGCGGTACGCCGTCGCAAGCAACCGCGACGTGGGCACGAACGGGTGGGAGTGGCAGGGGTGAGGCTCGGTTTGGGCGAGCGCGCGGCCACGGGCTATCATCGACGACGTCGACGGCCCTGAAGGGTCGCTGACCTTGGGGTATGGGGTAATTGGCAGCCCAACTGATTCTGGTTCAGTTAGTCTAGGTTCGAGTCCTGGTACCCCAGCTGATCGTCACGGTCGCCCTCGTGCGCGGTACCGGTCCCCGGTGGATTTGGTGGCTCTCCGCGCGCTCGGGTAGCGTTCCGGTCCGCTGGCACGGCGTCCCTCCGGGGGCACGGCAGCACCGCACGGCCCCGTTGTGTAGCGGCCTAGCACGCCGCCCTCTCAAGGCGGTAGCGCGGGTTCGAATCCCGTCGGGGCTACGCGATCGAAGGCCCGGGTCCACGAGGACCCGGGCCTTCGTGCGTGCCGGGACCCGTCGCCGCACGCCGACGCAGTAGCGTGCCTGCTCGACGCAGCGGTGGACGCCGCGGAGCAGGGAGCGACCACGTGACGAGCAGCACCGGCAGCGCGGGCGGCGCCCGCGGTCGGCTGGTCCGTTGGCGCAGCGGCGCCACCTTCTGGTCGTCGGCCGCCGACGCCCCGCGCGAGCGCCGCCCGACCGACGCCGGCATCGCCGTCCTCGGCACCCTCGCGGTGGCGCTGCTGTCGCTGGCTGCGCCGGGGCCCACGGATCTCGACACGAAGCTCACGGCTGCGATCGCGGCGCTGCCCGGCCTGCTCGGCTGGTTCTGGGAGTCGACCTACGCCGCGGCGCTGCTGTGGACCTTCGTGCTCGTCGTCGCCGCGCTCGCCACCCCGCACCGCCGCGTGCTCGTCCTCGAGCAGCTCGGTGCGGTCGTGCTCGCGCTCGGCCTCGGTGGGCTCGTCGCCGTGCTCGAGGGCTCGACCTGGAGCGCGGTCTGGGCCTCGCTCGTCAGCCACGACAGCACCACGGTCTACCCCGCCGTGCGCTTCACGGTCGTCGTGGCGGTCATCGCCGTCACGGCGCCGCACCTCTCCCGCCCGATGCGCCGGCTCGGCCTCTGGGTCGTGCTGCTCGGCGGGCTCGGTGCGCTCGCGCTCGACATCGACACCCCGCTGGGGCTCGTCGCCGGCCTGCTCCTCGGCGCCACGGTGGCGTCCGTCGTCCACGTCGCGGTCGGGTCCCCGGGCGGGCACGTGCCGCTCGAGCAGATCCAGGCCCAGCTGGCCGACCTCGGAGTCGACGTCACCGACCTGCGCTACGCCGAGGAGCCGGGCCACGTGTCGGTCCTGGCGAAGGGGATCGACTCCGACTCCCGTCCGGTTCTCGTGCGGGTGTACGGCCGCGACGCCTGGGAGGCGTCGGTGCTGGCGGACGTGTGGCAGCGGCTCTGGTACAAGCGGAGCGGCACCGGTTCGGTGGGCCGCCAGGAGCAGGCGGAGCACGAGGGCTTCCTCACGCTGGTGGCCGAGCGCGCCGGCGTACCGGTGCAGCCGGTGCTGGCGGCGGGGACGGCCTGGGGTCGCGACGCCCTGCTCGTGCGGCGCGACGACGGCGTGATGCTGCTCGATGCCGCCGACGGCGCGTTCGGCGAGGTGCAGGCGCGCTCGGCCTGGTCGTCGCTGCGGTCGCTGCACGACGCCGGCATCGCCCACACCGATCTGCGATCGCGGCGCCTGTCGCTCGACGGCGACGTCGTGCGCATCACCGACCTCGCCTCGGCCGTGACGGGTGCGACCGCCACCGACCTTGCCGCGGATCGCGCGCACCTCCTCGTGGTCACCGCGCTGCGGCTCGGGATCGACGACGCGGTGCGGGTGGCGCGTGACGAGCTCGGCGACGACGCGCTCGTCGCGGCGATGCCCTACCTGCAGGTGGCGGCGTTCGACGCGGAGACCAAGCGCGAGATCAAGGCGGCGCCGTGGAAGATCCCCGCGCTGCGCGACGCCATCACGACCGACACGGGGGCCGAGGCCCCGCCCCTCGAGAAGCTGCGCCGCGTCACGCTGTCGTCGCTGGTGATGGCCGTCGTCGTCGTGGTCGTGGCCTACGTCATCATCGGCGCGATCGCCGGGATCGGCCTGAGCAACCTGGTCGACGAGTTCCAGGGGGCGAGCTGGTGGTGGATCGCCGCGGCGGTGATCGTCGCCGTGGGCATCTACGTCGGGCAGGCGATCGCCGTGCAGGGCGCGAACGTCGATGCCCTGCCGTTCGTGCCGGTGCTCGGGCTCGAGACGTCGGTTGCCTTCGTGGGGCTCGCCGTGCCGGCGTCGGCGGCCAAGGTCGGGCTGACGGTCCGCTTCCTTCAGCTGGTGGGCTCCAACCCCACCGCCGCGGTGACGATCAGCCTGCTCGACGCGCTCTGCGGCCTGCTCGTCCAGGTCCTCGTCATCGTGCTCACGCTGTTCACCGGGCTCGTGACGCTGACGCCGTCGACCACCAGCGGCACCGGCATCGGCTCGACGCTGGCGAACATCGACTGGACGACCGTCGGGCTGGTGGCGCTGGCGCTCCTCGTCGTCGTGGCGGCCGTGATCGGCCTCGTGCCCAAGGCCCGGCAGTTCGTGCTCGCCCGTACGGCCGAGGGGCGCGACTCGCTCCGGGTGCTGCGCTCCCCGCGCAAGCTCGCGCGCATCGGCATCGGCAGCCTCATGTGGAACGTCGTGGCCGCACTGGTCCTGGCGTGCTCGCTGCAGGCGTTCGGGCACAGCGCGACGTTCGCCGAGCTGATCCTCATCAACACCCTGGTCGCGCTGTTCTCCGGTCTGATGCCGGTGCCTGGCAACGTCGGCGTCTACGAGGCGGCGCTCACCGCAGGGCTGATCGCCCTCGGCATCCCGCAGGCGGCGGCGATGTCGACCGCGATCGTCTACCGCCTCGCGACGTACGCCGTGCCTGCCGTCTACGGCTACGTGTCGCTGTCGCTCATGCGCCGCCGCGGCTACCTCTGAGCACCGAGGTGGTCAGCCGTGCTCGCCGGCGACGTTGACCATCCAGCCGACCCCGAACCGGTCGGTGAGCATGCCGAACTCGTCGCCCCACGCCTGCGGCTCCAGCGGCATCGTGATCGTGCCGCCCTCGGCCAGACCGGCCCAGTAACGGCGGAGGTCGTCGCGGTCGTCGCCGCTGAGGCTGATCGTGACCGCGCCACCGGGGTTGTGCTCCATCCCTGGCGGGGTGTCGGAGGCCATCAGCGTGAAGCCTGCCGGCGTCTCGAGCTGCGCGTGCATGATCTGCTCGGAGCCCTCGCCCTCCATGCCGTACTCGCCGAACGTGTTCATGGTCAGCTCGCCCCCGAGGACGTCGCGGTAGAACTCCATCGCCTCGCGTGCGTCGGAGCGGAACGAGATGTAGGGGTTGAGCCGGCTGGCCATGTCGGACCTCCAGGAGGGTCGGGGAGCCCCACGCTAGACCCGGCCTCCGACACCTCACCAGATCTCGATGCGCTCCTCGCGCGGTCGCAGGAGCGGGGCCGCGTCGGACAGACCGAAGGCTGCCTGGAACGCGTCGCTGTTGGCGAGCGGCCCGTGCACGCGCCACCGTCGCGGGCTGTGCGGGTCGATCTGCGCGTAGGTGCGCGCGAGCTCGTCGCTCATCCGCCCGCGCCACACGGTGGCGTAGGCGAGGAAGAAGCGCTGCGCAGGTGAGAGCCCGTCGACGTCGGGGGACCCAGCGCTCACGCGCGCGTGGGCGCGCTGCGCCAGCGCGACGCCGCCGAGGTCCGCGATGTTCTCGCCGAGCGTGAGCCTGCCGTTGACGTGCACCTCGTCGATCGCGACGTAGTCGTCGAACTGCGCCACGACCCGGTCGGCGAGCGAGGTGAAGTGCTCGGCGTCCTCGGGCTGCCACCAGTCGCGGAAGGTGCCGTCGGCGTCGAAGCGGCGGCCCTGGTCGTCGAACCCGTGGCTGATCTCGTGCGCGATGACGGCACCGATCGCGCCGTAGTTCACGGCGTCGTCGGCGTCGGCGTCGAAGAACGGCGGCTGCAGGATGCCGGCGGGGAACACGATCTCGTTGCGCACCGGGTGGTAGTAGGCGTTGACGACGTGCGGCGGCATCTCCCACTCGGTGATGTCGACCGGCTCGTCGAGCTTGCCGAGCTGGCGGTCGAGGTCGAAGCGCGAGGCCTCGATCCGGTTGTGCGCGTAGGAGGAGCGGTCGATCGAGATGCCCGACCAGTCGCGCCAGATGTCGGGGTAGCCGATCTTCACGCCGAAGGACGAGAGCTTCACCAGCGCCCGCTCGCGCGTCGCGTCGGTCATCCACGAGCGCGTCTCGAGCGAGTGCCGCATCTCGGCGAGGATCTCGTCGACCATGTGCTGCGCGCGGTCCTTCGCGCTCTCCGAGAAGGTGGCGCCGACGTAGAGCTGCGACAGCGCCTCGCCCATGTCGGCCCCGACGGCGGCGACCACGCGCTTCCACCGGTCCTTGGGCTCCTGCTTGCCCTCGATCCGCTTGCCGTAGAACTCGAACGCCTCGTCCTCGAACCGCGCGGGCAGGGCGTCGGCGGCGGCACGCACGATCTGGAACGCGGCGTAGGCGTGCAGCACCTCGAGGTCGGTGCTCGTCACGACGTCGTGGATCGCCGCGGTGTACGCCGGCTGCGCGACGTTGACCGTGGTCGCGGCGGAGGCGCCGAGCGCGGCGAGGTAGCCGGGCAGGCCGAGGCCGGACGCCAGCGCGTCGAGCTCGGCCACGGCCGTCTTGTTGAGCGTGCGACCGCGGTCGCGCGCCTCCTCGGCCTTCAGCCGCGGCTCGGCGAGCCGGGTCTCGAAGGCGAGGACGTCCGCGGCGTGCTGGGCGTAGGCCTCGAGACCGGCGTTGTGCAGCTGCGCCGCGACGTGCGCGACGTAGGCCTCGCGCAGGGCGACGGCCGCCTCGCTGTCGGCGAGATAGGACTCGCGGTCGGGGAGGCCGAAGCCGGCCGGGACGAGCCAGAGCAGGTAGCGGCCGGCGTCCTCGTGGTCGACCGTCACGCCGGCCGCGAGGAGCAGCGGGATGCCGTGACGGATCACCGTGGGCAGGTGCGCGAGCCACTCGTCGTGGGTGGTGGCGGTCGTGACCGCCTCGAGCAGCGGGGCGATGGGGGAGACGCCGGCCGCCTCGATCGCGTCGATGTCCATGCCCGAGGCCCAGAAGTCGCCGAGCTTGCGCTCGAGCTCGTCGGAGGGGGACTCGGCCGCCCGCTCGAGCCCGGCGCGCAGCACGAGCTCGTTGCGCGTGAGCAGCTCCTCGAACGAGCCCCAGCTGCCGAAGCCCGGCGGGATCGGGTTGGCGTCGATCCACCCGCCGTTGGCGAAGCGGTAGAAGTCGGCGCCGGGGTCGGCCGACGGGTCGCGGTCCTGGCTGCGCAGAGTCACGGTGGTCCTTCCGGGAGCGGTTCGCCCTCGAACCTAGCCCGCGACCCGCTGCGTCCGGCGCCTAGGGCTGCTCGTCCGCCGCGGACGCCGACTCCTGGTCGCGCCTGGAGCGCCACGCGGTCGCGCCGAGGCTCACGATGAACGCGACGAACGTGACGAGGTAGACCTGACCGATCACAGCCTCGCTGTTGGCCATGAGGCGGCCGACGCGGGTCACCGCAGTGAGGTCGCCATACCCGACCGTCGTGATCGAGGTGAGGCTGAAGTACATGTACGACGAGCTCGGCTGCGGCTCGGCGAAGAACCGGTCCTGGAACTTGTAGAGCGTCAGGAAGACGTAGAAGTAGGCGACCGCGATGAGCAGGTACGCCGAGATCGCACCGAGGATCGTCGCGAGCGTCACCTCGCGATGGCGGAGCAGGCGCAGCACGACGACGACCGGAGCTACGACGGACAGCAGGACGAGGACCACAGAAACACCGGCTCCCGCCGATCCCTGAGGGGTCCGCGAGCCGAACAGGCTCACGCCGTAGCCCAGCACCACGAGACCGACGAGGAGGTCGACCGTGCGCTGCCGGCGTCGGCGCAGCCCCGACGCGCGCAGCGCGACGACGAGCGTGAGCCCGACCACGACCGCCGAGATCAGAGCGCCGACGTCCTGCGACTGGTCGTACTCCGTGCCGCTCACGTCGACGAGCGCGAGGCCGACGACCGAGACGACGGTGAGCACGAGGGTCAAGCCGAACCGGTCCAGCCCGGGCCCCTGGTCGTCGAACGTGCGCTCCACCCAGCTGCGGCGCAGCCGGGGCGGCCGCCTGCCGCCGATCACTGCACGCCGGCGCGGCGCAGGGCCTCGGTGAGGCGCGCCGCCGCAGTCACGACCGCCTGCGCGTGGAGCCTGCCCGGAGCACGGCCGAGGCGCTCCATCGGACCGCTCACCGACACTGCGGCGACGACGCGGCCGGCCGGGCCGCGCACCGGGGCGGACACCGACGCGACGCCCACCTCGCGCTCGCTCACGCTCTGCGCCCAGCCGCGGCGGCGTACGCCGGCGAGCGTGGTGGCCGTGAACTTCGCACCCATGAGCCCGCGGTGCATGCGCTCGGGCTCCTCCCAGGCGAGCAGCACCTGTGCCGCCGATCCGGCGTGCATGCTCAGGACGGCACCCAGCGGGACGGTGTCGCGCAGTCCGGAGAGGCGCTCGGCCGCAGCGACGCAGATGCGCTGGTCGCCCTGGCGGCGGTAGAGCTGGCAGCTCTCGCCGGTCGCGTCGCGGAGCGCCGTGAGCACGGGACCCGCCGCGGCGAGCAGCCGGTCCTCGCCGGCGGCGGTGGCGAGCTCGGCCAGGCGCGGGCCGAGGACGAAGCGGCCCTGCAGGTCGCGAGCGACGAAGCGGTGGTGCTCCAGCGCCGTGGCCAGCCGGTGGGCGGTGGGACGGGCCAGACCCGTCGCCTGGACGAGACCGGCCAGGGTGAGCGGTCCGGCCTCGAGGGCGCCGAGCACGGTGGCCGCTTTGTCGAGGACGCCGACTCCGCTAGTGTTGTCCATGTGCTGATACTGCCGTCTCAGCATGCGAGATGGCAAGTCGACGGCGCGAGAACGTGAGGAGCACCCATGGGCAGGACGCTGGCCGAGAAGGTCTGGGACGCGCACGTCGTGCGTCGAGCCGAGGGCGAGCCCGACCTCCTCTACATCGACCTCCACCTCGTGCACGAGGTCACCAGCCCGCAGGCCTTCGACGGCCTGCGCGCGGCGGGGCGCCCGGTGCGCCGTCCGGACCTCACCCTCGCCACCGAGGACCACAACATCCCGACGATCGACATCGACAAGCCCATCGCCGACCCGGTGTCGCGAGCGCAGGTCGAGGCGCTGCGGGTCAACGCCGCGGAGTTCGGCGTACCGATCTACTCGCTCGGCAGCGCCGAGCAGGGGATCGTGCACGTCGTCGGCCCGCAGCTCGGCCTCACCCAGCCGGGCATGACCGTGGTCTGCGGCGACTCGCACACCTCCACCCACGGCGCCTTCGGCGCGCTCGCGTTCGGCATCGGCACCAGCGAGGTCGAGCACGTGCTCGCGACGCAGACGCTGCCGCTCAAGCCGTTCAAGACCATGGCGATCGAGGTCGACGGGCCGCTGCCCGAGGGCGTGACGGCGAAGGACCTGATCCTGCGCGTCATCGCCGAGATCGGAACGGGCGGTGGCCAGGGCTACGTGCTGGAGTACCGCGGCGAGGCCGTCCGCGCGCTCTCGATGGAGGCGCGCATGACCATCTGCAACATGTCGATCGAGGCGGGCGCGCGTGCTGGCCTCATCGCGCCGGACCAGACCACGTTCGACTACCTCGAGGGCCGCGACCGCGCCCCGCAGGGCGACGCGTGGAACGCCGCGCTCGCGTACTGGCGCACGCTGGAGACCGATGCCGACGCCGCGTTCGACCGCGTCGTGCGCATCGACGCCGCCACCCTCGCGCCCTTCGTCACCTGGGGCACCAACCCGGGGCAGGGAGTTCCGCTCTCGGCCAGCGTCCCTTCGCCCGACGACTACGCCGACCCCTCGGAGAAGGCGGCGGCCGAGCGCGCGCTGGAGTACATGGGGCTCGCGGCCGGGACGCCGATGCGCGACATCGCGGTGGACACCGTCTTCATCGGCTCGTGCACCAACGGCCGCATCGAGGACCTCCGGGCGGCTGCCGCGGTGCTCGAGGGCCGCAGCGTCGCCGACGGTGTCACCGCGCTCGTCGTACCGGGTTCGGTGCGCGTGCGGCTTGCGGCCGAGGCCGAGGGCCTCGACAAGGTCTTCGAGGCTGCCGGAGCGCAGTGGCGCAACGCCGGCTGCTCGATGTGCCTGGCGATGAACGCCGACAAGGTCGCGCCCGGCGAGCGCAGCGCGTCGACCTCCAACCGCAACTTCGAGGGCCGCCAGGGGCCTGGTTCGCGGACCCACCTCGTCTCGCCCCAGGTGGCGGCCGCCACGGCCGTCGTCGGCCGACTCGCCTCGCCCGCCGACCTCGCGCCTGTCGGCGCCTGAGCAGGGAGCAGCTCCATGGAGAAGTTCATCGTCCACACCGGCCGGGCGCTGCCGCTGCGGCGCAGCAACGTCGACACCGACCAGATCATCCCGGCGGAGTACCTCAAGCGGATCACCCGCCACGGCTTCGAGGACGCGCTGTTCGCCGCCTGGCGCCAGGACCCGGCGTTCGTGCTCAACGACCCGGCGTACGCCGGAGTCTCGATCCTGGTCGCGGGATCGGACTTCGGCACGGGCTCGTCGCGCGAGCACGCGGTCTGGGCGCTGCAGGACTTCGGGTTCAAGGTCGTCCTCTCGGCCCGCTTCGCCGACATCTTCCGCGGCAACTCCGGCAAGGGCGGCCTGCTCACCGCGGTCGTGGACCAGTCGGTCGTCGAGGCGCTCTGGGAGCTCGTCGAGACCGACCCCGGTACCCAGGTGACCGTCGACCTCGAGGCCCGGGAGGTGCGCGCCGGCGACCTCGTCGCCCCGTTCGAGGTCGACGACTACATCCGCTGGCGACTCATGGAGGGCCTCGACGACATCGGCCTGACCCTCCAGCACGAGGCCGAGATCACCGAGTTCGAGGCGTCGCGCCCGTCGTTCACCCCCACCACGGCGTAGACCTCGCGGGCTGCAGGGCGGCCCACTACCGGACGACGTGACGAAGCGCACCCCGAAATCGTTGCGACACACCGGAAATCCTCGGCGCGGCGTCGTTGCTCCACCCCACTGAGCCGTCTAGGTTTCTCAGGAGCCGGGCGGTGGGTCCGGCATTCCTTCCGGAGGAAGAATCATCGTGGCAGAGAGCGTCAACAAGGCCGAGCTGATCGACCGGCTGTCCGACAAGCTGGGGATCACCAAGAAGGCAGCCGGCGAGGCCATCGAGGCCATCGTCGACGAGATCACCAAGTCCGTCGCCAAGGGCGACAAGGTCGCGATCAGCGGCTTCGGCGTCTTCGAGAAGGCCGACCGCGCCGCTCGCGTGGGCCGCAACCCGCAGACCGGCGCGACCGTGAAGATCAAGGCCACGTCGGTGCCGAAGTTCCGCGCCGGCGCCGAGTTCAAGAACGCCGTCGCCGGCAAGCGCCCGGCCAAGAAGGCCGCCCCGGCCAAGAAGGCTGCGCCCGCGAAGAAGGCCGCCGCCAAGAAGGCCGCCCCGGCCAAGAAGGCTGCGCCCGCGAAGAAGGCTCCGGCCCGCAAGCGCTAGTCGCCCGCGGTCGTCGGACCGCACGCACGGACGCTCGAGGCCACGAGGCCGGAACCCTTCGGGGGACCGGCCTCGTGGCCGTCTACGGGCCGGTGAGGGCGGCGGTGGCAGGCCCGACACCGAGGCGTACGGCGTCCCAGAGGTCGACCTCGGTGTCGACGTCGCGGCGGAGCCCAGCCGCACCCGGGGCCGAGAGGCGCGCGGCGCCCGACGACGCGTGCGCGGCGCAGGACCGGGCACCGAAGCGCGGGTCGAGCGGCGTCCCGGCGCGAGCGCACAGCAGCGTGGTGCCCGTGCCGACGGCGTCCGGGACGAAGGCGCGCGCATGCTCGCCGGCCTCGGCCAGGGCGGCCGCGAGCTCGCCGGGACGCAGCGCGGGGAGGTCGCCCGCCAGAGCGGCGAGATCGCCTGCGCCGCCGGCGCGCAGCACGTCCTCGGCCAGGCGCAGCGCGTCGTTGAGTCCGCCGCCTGAGGAGTCGGTCACGACCGCGGCGCCCAGCGAGCGCACGGCCTCGGCCACCCGCTCGTCGTCGGTCACGACATGCACCGCCGGTCCCGCGGCCAGCGCGGCCGCCACGGTGTCCAGCGCGAAGGCCAGCGACAGGTCGCGGCGTACGGCGGCGGCGCGGGTCGACAGGCGCGACTTGGCGCCGTCGAGCCGTTTGACGGGGACGACGACGGTCCAGGAGGTCGCGGGGCCGGGGGCGGTGGAGTCGGGCACGTCACCATCCTGGCCCATGTGCGGTGTCGCGCTGGACCCGCGATGCTCGGTGCCGACAGGATCGGGGCTCGTCGAGCCAGGTCGGTGCGGGAGGAGTGGGGCGTCGTGGTCGCGGTGCGCAGCGGGAAGCGGCTCGGTGGCTGGTACCACCTCGCCGTCGGGCTGCTGCGGCCCGGGATGATGGCGGTCACCCGGCGGGACTGGCGCGGTGCCCAGCACCTGCGCGCGGAGGTCCGCGCGGACGGCAGCCAGGAGGGCATCGTCGTCTGCACGAACCACATCTCGTGGTTCGACCCCCTCGAGTGCGCGCACTTCCTCTACGACAACGGCCGGCCGCCGCGCTTCCTGGGCAAGGAGGCGGTGTTCCGGGTCCCGGTCGCGGGCCGGATCATCAAGGGTGCCGGGCAGATCCCGGTCTACCGCGAGACTGTCGACGCCGCGGCGTCCGTGCGCGAGGCGATCGCGGCCGTCGAGAGGGGCGAGTGCGTCGTCGTCTACCCGGAGGGCACGATCAGCCGCGACCCCGGGCTGTGGCCGATGACCGGCAAGACCGGCGCCGCGCGGATCGCGCTCGCGACGGGCGCGGCCGTGATCCCCGTGGCCCAGTGGGGCGCGCAGGATGTGATCGGCCCCTACAAGACGGAGTTCAAGGCGTTCCCGCGCAAGACGATGCACGTCTGGGCGGGTCCGCCCGTCGACCTCGACGACCTGCGTGGCCGGCCTCTCGACACCGCCGTGCTCGCCGAGGCGACAGCGCGCATCATGGCGGCCATCACCGCCATCCTCGAGGAGATCCGTGGGGAGAAGGCGCCCGTGGAGCGCTACGACCTCAGGAAGAACCGGGCCGCGCAGCCCGGCAGCACGGATGGAGAGGTGTCCTGATGCGGGTCGCGGTCATGGGGAGCGGGTCGTGGGGCACCGCGTTCGCGATGGTGCTCGCCGACGCCGGCAACGACGTGGTCGTGTGGGGGCGCGACCCGGCGCTCGCGGCGTCGATGACCGAGCAGCACGAGAACCCCACGTACCAGCCCGGAGTGGTCCTGCCGGACTCGCTGCGCGCCACGACCGACGCCGCGGAGGCGCTCGCCGACGCCGCGATCGTGGTGCTCGCCGTCCCCGCGCAGTCGTTGCGGGAGAACCTCGCGTCGTGGGACGGCCTCGTGCCTCGCGGTGCCGTGCTGGTGTCGCTCATGAAGGGCATCGAGCAGGGCACCTCGCAGCGGATGAGCCAGGTGGCGCACGCTGTCTCGCACGTCGAGCTCTCGCGCATCGCGGTGGTGTCCGGCCCCAACCTCGCCCGCGAGATCGCGCAGCGCCAGCCCGCCGCGACGACCGTCGCCTGTCCCGACGAGGCGGTCGCCGAGCTCGTGGCCGACGCCTGCACGACGGCGTACTTCCGTCCGTACTGGACCGCCGACGTGGTGGGCACGGAGATCGGCGGCTCGGTGAAGAACGTCATCGCGCTGGCCAACGGCATGGCCGTGGGCATGGGCTACGGCGAGAACGCCCAGTCGTCGCTCATCACGCGCGGCCTGGCCGAGATGACGCGGCTCGGCGTCGCCCTGGGTGCCTCGCCGCTGACCTTCCTCGGCCTGGCCGGCATCGGCGACCTCGTCGCCACCTGCCAGTCGCCGCTGTCGCGCAACCGCACGTTCGGCGAGCACCTCGGCCAGGGCCTGTCGATGGACGAGACCGTCGCCGTCACGACGCAGACCTGCGAGGGCGTGAAGTCGTGCCGCTCGATCCTCGAGCTGGCGCGCAAGCACGGGGTCGACATGCCCATCACCGAGCAGGTCGTGCAGGTCGTGCACCACGACCTCGACCCGCGCAAGATGCTGCAGGCCTTCATGAACCGGGCGACGAAGGCCGAGGCCGAGGTCTCCTGACCCGCACCACGATCTGCCCACCTTCTGACCCTTTCCCGACCGCGACACGCCGTGGGAAAGGGCCAGAAGGTGGGCAGGAGCTGGATCAGAGGACGGAGTCGAGGGCCTGCTTGAGGTCCGACCACAGGTCGTCGACGTCCTCGATGCCGACGCTGAGGCGGATCAGGGTCTCGCCGATGTCGGGGCGCTCCTCGCTCCACCGGCGACGACGCTCGAGCAGCGTCTCCACGCCGCCGAGGCTGGTGCCGTGCACGATGAGCCGCGTCGCGTCGCAGACCCGCTCGGCGGTGTCGGCGTCGCCGATCGTCTCGAACGACAGGATCGCGCCGAATCCGTCCATCTGACGCGCGGCCACTGCGTGCCCGCGGTCGCCGGGCAGACCCGGGTAGCGCAGGTTGCGTACCGCAGGGTGCGACTGCAGCCGGGTCGCGAGCTCGAGCGCGCTCTGCTGTGCCTGGCGCACGCGCAGCGCCAGCGTGCGGACCCCGCGCAGAGCGAGCCACGCCTCGAACGGGCCGGGGATCGCGCCGACGAGCGTGCGCGCGCGCAGGATGCGTGAGTACCAGTCGTCGTCGGTCGTGACCACGACGCCCATGAGGACGTCGCTGTGCCCGGCGAGCGACTTGGTCGCCGAGTGCACGACGAGGTCGGCGCCGAGCGCGAGCGGCCGCTGCACGAGCGGACCCGCGAAGGTGTTGTCGCACACGGTCGGGACGCCGGCGGCTTTCGCCGCCGCGATCGCGGCGGGCAGGTCGCACACCTCCATCGCCGGGTTGGTCGGGCTCTCGAGCCAGAGCAGCGCCGCGCCGTCGAGGGCGGCCTCGATCGCGTCGGCGTCGTCGACGGGCACCAGTCGCGTCGTCAGCCGGCCCGCCGCCTCGAGGTCGCGCAGGCGCGCTGCCGTACCGGAGTAGGAGTGGTTCGGTACGACGACCACTCCGCCGAGCGGGACCAGGTCGAGGACCGCGGAGATGGCCCCCATGCCGCTGGCGAAGGCCAGCGCGCGCCCGCCCTCGAGGGCGCCGAGGACCTCCTCGAACGCCTCCCAGGTCGGGTTGGAGGACCGGCCGTAGGCGATCGGGCCGCCGGCGTGGAAGGTCGACGAGAGCACGACCGGGACGTTCACAGGGGCGTCGGGAGCCTTCGGCGGGCGGCCGGCCGCGACGACGACGGTCTGCGGGGAGAGGTGCTCGGCGGTGGTCACCCGAGGACGGTACCGACCCCCGTAGGGTGGTTCGCGTGAGGGAGCGCATCCGGGTGGCCGTGGTCTTCGGGGGCCGGTCCAGCGAGCACGCGATCTCCTGCGTCTCCGCCGGTTCGGTGCTCCGGGCGCTGGACCGCGAGCGCTACGACGTCGTCCCCGTCGGCGTCACGCCGGACGGCCGCTGGGTGCTCGAGGCCGACGAGCCCGACCGCCTCGCCATCACCGACGGCAAGCTCCCGGAGGTCGATGCGGGCGGCACCTCGATCGTCCTCGCCGCCGATCCCACGCGCCCGGACCTCGAGGTGCACGAGGCCAACCAGGTGCCCGAGAGCCTCGGCACGGTCGACGTCGTGTTCCCCGTGCTGCACGGACCGTTCGGCGAGGACGGCACCATCCAGGGACTGCTCGAGATGGCGGGCGTGCCCTACGTCGGCTCCGGCGTCCTCGCGTCCGCCGTCGCGATGGACAAGGGCGCGATGAAGACCGTGTTCGCCCAGGCGGGGCTCGAGCAGGCGCCGTACGTCGTCATCACCGACCGCGACTGGCGCCGTCGGCGGGACGAGTCGCTCGCGCGGGTGGCCGAGCTCGGGCTCCCGGTGTTCGTGAAGCCGGCGCGTGCGGGGTCGAGCCTGGGCATCACGAAGGTGAGGTCGGCGGCCGCGATCGTCGCGGCGATCGAGGAGGCCCGGCGCCACGACCCGCGCGTGGTGGTCGAGGCGTCGGTCGAGGGCGCGCGCGAGGTCGAGTGCGGCGTGCTCGTCGACGCCGACGGCGAGCCGCGGGCGAGCGTCTGCGCCGAGATCGTCGTTCACGGCGAGCACGAGTTCTACGACTTCGAGGCCAAGTACCTCGACGACGCCGCCGACCTCGTGGTGCCGGCGGACCTCGCGCCCGAGGTCGCGGCGCGGGTGCAGGAGCTGGCGGTCCTCGCGTTCGATGCGCTGGGCTGCGAGGGTCTGGCCCGCTGCGACTTCTTCGTCCTGCCCGACGGCCGCGTGCTCGTGAACGAGGTCAACACGATGCCGGGCTTCACGTCGATCTCGATGTTCCCGCGGGTCTGGGCCGAGAGCGGGGTCGACTACCCCGCGCTGGTCGACCGGCTCGTCGCCGACGCGCTGCGGCGCGGCACCGGCCTGCGCTGACGGCGTACCGCGGTCAGGACGGCGACGGCGACGGCGACCCCACTGGGACCTGCTGCGCGATCGAGGGGGAGAGGTCGACCAGGGCGTCGGCCTCGGGCTGGTAGGCGCTCGGCACGCTGACCTCGACGTTGAGCTGGCGCCCCACGGTCGTGAACCGGTAGCCGTCGGTGAGCTTCTCGGGGAGCCACTGCACGCCGTCGACCACGATCGTCTCCGACGTCGGCGTCAGCGCTACCGGGGTCGGGACGCCGCAGCGCCAGACGATCGTGGGCTGGCCCCAGCCGGCGGTGTAGGGGCTGCGCGGGTCGAGCGCGGTGACGGTGCGGCCGTCGACCTCGTCGGGCAGCCGGCCGTGCAGGGTCGCGCAGGAGTACGCCGTCGCGCCGGAGAGGGCCGGGGGGTCGACGTGCAGCGCCTGCTGGCAGCCGGTGAGCGTCGTCGCGAGCAGGGCGACACCGAGCGCAGCGGGTGCGACCCGGGTCGCGCGCACCGCTTACAGGTGGACGACGGGGCAGGTCAGCGTGCGCGTGATGCCCTCGACGGCCTGGATCTTGGCGACCACGAGCTTCCCGAGCTCGTCGACGGTGCGGGCCTCGGCGCGCACGATGACGTCGTAGGGGCCGGTGACGTCCTCGGCCAGCGTGACGCCCTTGATCTGGCCGATGGTCGCCGCGACGTTGGCCGCCTTGCCGACCTCGGTCTGGATGAGGATGTAGGCCTGGACCACCACGGTCGTCCTCCTCGGGTCGGCGCGCACGTCGCGCGGGTCGGGCTGCGGGGCGATCGCCCCGGGCAGGACACTACTGCCCGGCGAGCACGCGTCTCCCACCGGTGTCGCGGGCGCACGAGGAGCGGAGCAGGCATGTCGGACGGCGGCACGGTCGGCGACCTCGGCGAGTTCGGCCTCATCGCCGAGGTGGCGTCCCGGTTCCCGGTCACGCCCGACGTGCTGCTCGGCCCGGGCGACGACGCCGCGATCGTGGCGGCTCCCGACTCCCGCGTGGTCGCGAGCACCGACCTGCTCGTGGAGGGCCGCCACTTCCGACGCGACTGGTCGAGCGCGCGGGAGGTGGGCCGCAAGGCCGCGGCCCAGAACCTCGCGGACGTCGTCGCGATGGGCGCCCGCCCGACCGCCCTGCTGGTGGGCCTCGGCGCACCGGCCGACCTGCCCGCGGACTGGGCGACGGGGCTCGCCGACGGGCTGGCGGAGGAGTGCGCGCTCGTGGGCGCGACCGTCGTCGGGGGCGACGTCGTACGCAGCGACACGGTGGTCATCGCGGTGACCGCGCTCGGCGACCTCGAGGGGCGCGACCCGGTCACGCGCGCGGGCGCCCGCCCGGGCGACGTCGTCGCCCTGGCCGGGCGGCTGGGCTGGTCGGCCGCCGGGCTGGCCGTGCTCGGCCGGGGCTTCCGGTCCCCGCGCGTGCTGGCCGACGCCCACCGCGTGCCGTCGCCGCCGTACGCCGCCGGCCGGGAGGCCGCCGACGCGGGCGCGACGGCGATGATCGACGTCTCCGACGGGCTCGTGCAGGACGCCGGGCACGTGGCGCGGGCCTCGGGCGCCGTGCTGGCCCTCGAGACGGCGGCCCTCGCCGTAGCAGGTCCGGTGGCCGAGGCGGCCGCGGCGTTCAACGTCGATCCGCTGGTCTGGGTCCTCACCGGTGGCGAGGACCACGCCCTGCTCGCCACCTTCCCCGCCGGGACCCCCCTGCCCGACGGCTTCACCGCGATCGGCGAGGTCCGCGAGGGCGATCCGCAGGTCCTCGTCGACGACGAGCCCTATGCGGGCGCCGGGGGCCACGACCACTTCCGCCCCTGACAGCACCCGCTCTGGAGGTCTGAGAGTGCCCTAGAGGTGACTCTCGAACCTCCAGAGCGGGGTCAGACCAGGCGCCAGGTGCGGTCGTGGACGGCGACCACGTCGCCGGGGCCGAGCTGTCGGCCGCGGCGGGTCTCCACCTCGCCGTTGACCTCCACGTCGCCGGCCTCGAGGACCGCCTTGGCCTCGCCGCCCGACTCGACGGCGCCGGCGTACTTGAGCAGCTGGCCGAGCCGGATGCCGTCGGGACCCACCTCGATCTCGATCATGCTCCGATCCTCCTCAGGGCGACGGCCGGGCGGTACGGCGTACCGGCCCGGAAACGCCGCGAGGACCGCATCCCCGTGGGGGAGCGGTCCTCGCGGGACGGGTGTCAGACGCGCGCGACCTTGCCGGCCTTGATGCACGAGGTGCACACGTTGAGCTTGGTCGGGGTCTTGCCGACCATCGCGCGCACGGTCTGGATGTTGGGGTTCCAGCGCCGCTTGGTGCGGCGGTGCGAGTGCGAGATGGAGTGGCCGAAACCGGGGCCCTTGCCGCAGACGTCGCAGTTGGCAGCCACAGTCGTAGTCCTTCGCGCTCGAGTTCAGGGGTGGGCCCGGGACGCCGGGCGACCTGGACAGGGTACAGGGAGGGGCCCCGCCCGCCCAAACCGGCCGTGAGCGGCAGCCGGGCCGCCGGACCTCGTCGCGACCCGCGCGACACTACGCTCGCGCAGAGCGGCGGTGACGCCGCCCACGTCGCAGCCCTCGGGCGGTCCTGCGGGCCCTCGGCGGGCGGCACGTCCGGACCGACCCGAGGGGGCGCGCGTGATCGAGCGGCTCGACGCCCCCGCCGTACGCCGCTGGGCCGGGCTCGGCCTCGACGCCCTGGGCCGCCACCGCGGCGAGATCGACGCGCTCAACGTCTTCCCGGTGCCCGACGGCGACACCGGAACGAACATGTTCCTCACCTTCGAGGCGGCCGCCGCCGCGCTCGCGGAGAACCCGAGCGAGTCGGTCCGGGAGAGCGTCGCGACGTTCGCCCGCGGCGCGCTGCTCGGGGCCCGCGGCAACTCCGGGATCATCCTCAGCCAGCTCGTGCACGGCGTCGCCGAGACGCTGGCGTCGGCGCGGGAGCAGGCGCTCGGCGAGCGCGAGGTCATGGTCACCGCGTTCCGTCGGGCGGCGGACTCGGCGTACGCCGCCGTCGCGAGCCCGCGCGAGGGCACGGTCCTCACCGTGGCCCGCGCGGCCGCCGACGCGGTCGCGGGCCTCGGCCCGGGCACGAGCCTGGCGGGCTTCGTGACGACCGCCGCCGACGCCGCCGCCGAGGCGCTGGCCCGCACGCCCGAGCAGCTCGACGTGCTGCGCCGCGCCGGTGTGGTCGATGCGGGCGGCCGGGGCCTCGTGGTGCTGCTCGAGGCGCTGGTCGAGACCGTCACGGGAGTACGCCGCGACCCGGGGCCGACCGCCCCTCCGGTCCCGCTCGACGCCGAGTCCTTCGACGAGGGTGGCGGCGCCTTCGAGGTCATGTACCTCCTCGATGCCGACGACGCCGCGGCGCACGTGCTGCGCAGCGCGCTCGCCGACCTCGGCGACTCCGTCGTGGTCGTGGGGGGCGGCGGGCTCTGGAACGTGCACGTGCACTGCGACGACATCGGCGCCTCGGTCGAGGCCGGGATCGTGGCGGGGCGGCCGCACCGGATCCGCGTCACCGACCTGCGCGAGGAGGCGGCCGCCCGACGCGCCCGGCCGCACGGCCGCGCCGTCGTCGCCGTCGCGCACGGCACCGGAGCCGCCGCGCTGCTGGAGGCAGCCGGTGCGGTGGTGGTGCGTGCGACGCCGCGCGTCGCGCCGTCGACGGCCGAGCTGCTCGACGGCATCACGCGGGCGGGCGTCGACGAGATCGTGCTGCTCCCCAGCGAGTCCGACATCCGGGCCGTCGCCGAGGCGGCGGCCGACAAGGCCCGCGCGACCGGCATCCGCGTCGCCGTCGTCGGCACCCGGTCGATCGTGCAGACCCTCGCCGCGGTCGCGGTGCACGACCCCGACGCCCGGATCGAGGACGACGTCGTCGCCATGACCCGCGCCGCCACCGCCACCCGGTACGGCGGCATCTCGATCGCCTCGCGCGAGGCGGTCACCAGTGCCGGCCGCTGCCAGGTGGGCGATGTCCTGGGCATCGTGGAAGGTGATGTCGTGGAGATCGGCGACTCGGTGGAGGACGTGGCCGCGCGCGTCATCGCGCGCCTGATGTCGGCGGGCGGCGAGCTGGTCACGCTGCTGCGCGGCAGCGAGGCGGAGCCCGGCATCACCGACGCGCTGGCCCGGCGCACCCGTCGCGAGCACCCCGGGGCCGAGGTCGTGGCCTACGACGGCGGTCAGCCGTTCTGGCCGCTGATCCTCGGCGTGGAGTGACCGTGGCCGAGCTGCGACTCACCGACCCGCTCAAGGGCGTGCTCGGCGCTGCGACCGCGAAGGCGCTCGCCGACGGTCTCGGGCTGCACACCCTCGAGGACCTGCTGCGCCACTACCCGCGCCGGTACGCCGAGCGCGGTCAGCTCACCGACCTCGCAGCGCTGGAGATCGACGAGCACGTCACGGTGATGGCACGCGTGCTCAAGGCCGAGTCCAAGCAGTACCAGGACCGCCGTACCGGTCGGCGGGCCGACCGGCTCGAGGTGGTGGTCACCGACGGCACGGGGAAGCTGACCCTGACGTTCTTCAAGCAGGCATGGCGCAAGAACGAGCTGCGCGAGGGCCGCGTCGGCCTGTTCAGCGGGAAGGTCGGGGCGTTCCGCGGCCAGCGCCAGCTGACCCACCCCGACTACGTGCTGCTGCCCGACACCGAGCGGCTCCCCGAGAGCGTCGACCCGGAGGCCGAGGACACCGTCCTGCGGTTCGCGGGCCAGCTCATCCCCGTCTACCCCGCGACCGCGCAGATGGCGTCGTGGAAGATCGCGAGCGCGGTCGGCGTCGTGCTCGACCAGCTGCCCGACGACCTCGAGGATCCGATCCCGGAGTCGACGCGCGAGCGGCACCGGCTGCCCGACCTGCGCGGGGCACTGCTCGCCGTGCACCGCCCGGACTCGAGGGAGGACGTCGTCGCCGCGCGCGAGCGGCTGCGCTGGGACGAGGCGTTCGTGCTGCAGACGGTGCTGGCGCAGCGACGTCTCGCGGCCTCGGCGCTGCCGGCCGTGCCCCGCGTGGCGGCTCCGGGTGGGCTGCTCGAGGCTTTCGAGGCGCGGCTGCCCTTCGAGCTCACCGGGGGGCAGGTCGAGGTCGGCGCCACGATCACCGGCGACCTGGCCCGCTCGCACCCGATGCACCGGCTTCTGCAGGGCGAGGTCGGCTCCGGCAAGACCCTCGTCGCGCTGCGCGCGATGCTCGCGGTGGTCGACGCCGGCGGCCAGGCGGCGCTGCTCGCCCCCACCGAGGTGCTCGCGCAGCAGCACCACCGGTCGATCACCGCGATGCTCGGCCCGCTCGCCGAGCGCGGGATGCTCGGCGGCTCCGACGTCGGCACCCGTGTCGCGCTGCTCACCGGCTCGGTGCCCGCTGCCCGGCGCAAGGCGGAGATGCTCGACATCGCCTCAGGGGAGGCGGGCATCGTGGTCGGCACCCACGCGCTGCTCGAGGACAAGGTCTCGTTCTTCGACCTCGGGCTCGTCGTCGTCGACGAGCAGCACCGCTTCGGCGTCGAGCAGCGGGCGGCGCTCGCCGCGAAGTCGCGCGACGACACCCGCCCGCACGTGCTCGTGATGACCGCGACTCCGATCCCGCGCACCGTTGCCATGACGGTCTTCGGCGACCTCGAGGTCTCGACCCTCACCGAGCTGCCCAAGGGCCGGTCGCCGATCACCACGCACGTCGTGCCCGCGGCGGAGAAGCCGCAGTTCCTCGAGCGGGCCTGGGACCGCATCCGCGAGGAGGTGGCCGACGGGCACCAGGCCTACGTCGTGTTCCCGCGCATCGGCGGCGACAAGGCCACCGACGAGGACGTCGACGTGCCCGAGGACTCCGAGCAGGAGCGCCGGGCACCTCTCGCGGTGCTCGACATGGCCGACCGGCTCGTCGACGGGCCGCTCGCCGGACTGCGGGTCGCGGTGCTGCACGGCCGGATGCATCCCGACGACAAGGACGACGTCATGCGCCGCTTCGCGGGCGGACCGGCGTCGCCCGACGGCGTCGACGTCCTGCTCGCGACCACCGTGATCGAGGTGGGCGTCGACGTACCGAACGCGACCGTCATGGTCGTCATGGATGCCGACCGCTTCGGCGTGTCGCAGCTGCACCAGCTCCGCGGCCGCATCGGCCGCGGGTCCCACGCCTCGCTGTGCCTGCTCGTGTCGGAGATGCCGCCAGGAAGCCCTGCTCGCGAACGGCTCGACGCCGTGGCCGCCACGAGCGACGGCTTCGAGCTCTCGCGCTACGACCTCGAGACCCGTCGCGAGGGCGACGTGCTCGGTGCCTCGCAGTCCGGGCGCCGGTCGTCGCTGCGGGTGCTCACGGTCCTGCGCGACGAGGACGTCATCGTCGCGGCGCGCGAGGAGGCCACGGCACTGGTGTCGGGCGACCCGGCGCTGCGCCAGGTGCCGGCGCTGGCGCGCGCGGTCGAGCGGCTTCTCGACGAGGAGCGCGCGGACTACCTCGAGAAGAGCTGATCGCCCGGACGCCGGACACCTGCAGGGGACGGCACGCGGCGGCACCACGCTCGGCGTACGGTCGCAGCATGACCGCCTTCCCCCTCGGCGACGGTCGTGTCCTGGACCTGCGCGTGGACGGTCCCGATGATGCGCCTGCCCTCGTGTACGTCCACGGCACCCCCTCGTGCGCTCTGATCCCCGACGACCTCGGCCGCGCTGCTCTCGACCGCGGCATGCGCGTCGTGTCCTGGTCGCGCCCGGGCTACGACCGCTCCACCCGGGCGCCCGAGCGCCGGGTCGCGTCGTACGCCGCCGACGCCGCGGCCGTGCTGGACGGGCTCGGCATCGACCGCGCCTGGGCGGTCGGCTGGTCCGGCGGCGGCCCCCACGCTCTGGCGCTCGCCGCCCTTCTGCCGCACCGGTTCCACGCCGTCGCGACGCTCGCCGGCGTCGCGCCGTATGCCGAGTCGCAGGGCAGCCTCGACTGGCTCGCCGGCATGGGTCAGGACAACCTCGACGAGTTCAGGGCGTCGCTGCAGGGGGAGGGGCCGCTGCGCGACTACCTCGCGCCGCACGTCGAGGTGCTCCGCGTCGTCCGGGCCCGCGGTATCATCGACGCCATGGCCTCCCTGCTGCCGCCGGTCGACCGCGAGCACCTCGACGGCGAGTTCGGCGACTACCTCGCCCAGGCGA
>DASSQW010000023.1:0-10173 GCA_035702165.1 Candidatus Nanopelagicales bacterium | reverse complement strand
TGGCCGAGGATCACTGTGAGCAGGCCGAAGCTGATGCCCAGCGGCACGAGCACGGTGTTGAACGACGAGTTCAGCGCGATACCCGTGACGATGCCGGGCAGCGCGATCGGCAGGATCACCAGGAAGCTGATCGGCTGCTTGCCGAAGAAGTCGTAGCGCGCGACCGCGAACGCGATCATCGCGCCGAGGACCAGCGCGATGATCGTCGCGCCTGTGGCGGCCTTGATGCTCGTGAGCAGCGCCGTGCGCACACCCTCGTTCGTCGCTGCCTTCTGCCACCAGTCGAGCGTGTACTCGGTGGGCGGCCACGAGAACACCTTCGACGCGTTGAAGGAGTTGATGAGCACGACGACGAGCGGGAAGTAGATGAACACGAGCACGGCCGACGACAGCAGCGCCAGCAGCCATCGCGTACGCGTTGTGATGGTCATGGCCGACAGCTCACAGGTTCTCGAGGGCGCCGGTACGGCGCACAGCGAGCAGGTACAGGACGATGACGGTGACGGGGAACAGCGCAGCTGCCGCAGCCAGCGGCAGGTTGTTCGCGACGCCGACGTTGTCGTAGATGATGTTGGCCCACATCTGCGACGAGCCGCCGACGATCTTGACCATGATGTAGTCGCCCAGGGTCAGCGAGAACGTGAAGATCGAGCCCGCGACGAGCGACGGCACCAGGAGCGGGAGAACGACGGACCGGAAGGTGTGCCCGGCGGGTGCGCCCAGGTCGGCCGAGGCCTCGAGCAGCGAGTCGGGGAGGCGCTCGAGACCGGCGTAGACCGGGAGCACCATGTAGGGCAGCCAGAGGTAGGCGAGCGAGACCGTCACGGCGACCAGGCCCAGCCCTGGACCCTTGAGCCCGAACGGCGCCAGCATCCAGTCGATGACGCCGTTGTTGAGGAACATGGTCTGCATCGCGTAGCCCTTGACGAGGTAGCCCGCCCAGAGCGGCATCGTCACGGCGATGACGAGTGCGTAGCGCACCTTGCGGCTCCGCACCACCTTCGCCGTGAAGAACGCCAGCGGCACCGCGAGCACCATGTCGATCACCGTCACGACGAGAGCGATCGCGACGGTGCGCAGCGCGACGACCCAGTACACCTGCCCCTGGACCAGCGTCTGGAAGTTCGCGAGCGTCGGCTCCTTGATGAGAGCACCGGTGAAGGTGTCCGTGGTCCAGAAGGCCGCGACGAACATGATGGCGAGCGACCCGAGGTAGAGCACCACCAGCCACAGCAATGGCGCCGACAGCAGGCCGGCCAGCCGCAGCCGCGGTCGCCGGTAGAGGTAGTCGGCCGCGCCCGACGACGGGCCCCCGGTCTGGGGGCCCGTCGTCGGGACGGTCGTCGGGGCCGACATCAGCCCTTGATCTCCGTCCAGGCCTGAACCCAGGCGCTGTAGTCGACGCAGATGTCACCGCGTCCGTCGAGGCAGTTCTTGGTCGGGGTGGTCCAGTACGAGATCGAGTCCGCGTACGCCGGGTCGAGCGCGTGGTAGGTCTCGCAGTGCGCCTTCATGTCGGCCGAGATGTCGCAGGCCTTGGTCTGCGCCGGGGCCTCGCCGAAGTAGGCAGCGACTCCCGCGTTCGCCTCGGGCGAGATGATGTAGTCGAGCCACTTGTACATGCAGTTCGGGTGCGCGGCCTTGGTCGCGATCATCCAGGTGTCGGACCATCCGGTCGCACCCTCGGAAGGCACCAGCGAGCCGACCGTGCCCGCCTTCATGGTGTTGACGTTGACCTGCCACGCGGTGCCCACGACCGCCGCCCCCGCGTCGAACGACTTCACCTCGTCGGTGTAGGACGCCCAGTAGCTGCTGATCATCGTGCGCTGCTGCTTGAGCAGGTCGACCGCCGCCTGGAACTGCGTCTGGTCGAGCGCGTAGGGGTTGGTGATCTTCAGGTCGGGCTTGGTCTTCATCAGGTACAGCGCCGCGTCCGCGATGTAGATCGGCGAGTCGTACGCCGTGATCTTGCCCTTGTAGGGCGAGTTCGCGTCGAACACGACGCTCCACGACGTCGGCGCCGGCTTCACGGCCGCAAGGTTGTAGGCCAGGACGTTGGCGCCCCAGCCGTGCGGGATGCCGTACATCTGGCCGTTCACCGAGTTCCACTGCTTGTTCTTGAGGAACTCCGCGACCGTCGTGTAGTTGGGCACGAGGGCGGTGTTCACGGGGGCCACGTCGCCGCCGTAGATCAGGCGCAGCGTGGCGTCACCGGATGCCGAGACGCCGTCGTACTGACCCGTCTTCATGAGAGTCACCATCTCGTCGGACGTGTTGCCGACCTTGACGTTGACCTGGCAGCCGGTCGCCTTGGTGAAGGGACCGGTGGTGTCCGGGGTGCCGTTCGTGCCGTCGTCGGCGTAGTCGGGCCAGGTGATGAGGTTCAGCTCGCCCTCCCCGGCACCCACCGACGTCGCCATCGTGCCAGCGGGGGGAGCCGGACGTGCCGTGCCACCGCCGGAGGACGAGGTCGAGCCGCTGCTGGAGCCGCACGCGGCAGCCAGCATGACGACGACGAAGCCCGTCGCCGTCGTCTTGAGCATGCGCGAGATGTGCACCTGCTCCTCCTTCTCCTGTTGCACCCGGGACGTGAGTGTCCGGGAGGCCGTTGGGTGTGCGGGGCTCAGCCCCCGACGCGGTACTCGTGCTGGCGGCGCCACACCAGGCGCACGCGGGACCCGCGCAGGCCGGCGACGTCGGAGCTCGTCGTGTGGGTGTTCTGCTGCAGCGCGACCAGCGAGCCGCCTGCGTCGAGGTCGACCACGAAGCGTGTCGCGTCGCCGACGTAGACGACCTCGGCGACGGTGCCGTCGGCGCCGTGCTCGCCCTCGGCGTTCGCGACGCCCGGGTCGACCATGCGGATCTTCTCCGGCCGCACACTGAAGACGCCGTCGAGGCCGAGGACCTTGAGCGATGCCTCGCCGCGCAGCAGGTTCGAGGTGCCGACGAAGCCGGCGACGAACTCCGACGCCGGGTGCTCGTAGACCTCCGACGCGTTGCCGACCTGCTCGATGCGCCCGGCGTTGAAGACCGCGATGCGATCGCTCATCGTGAGCGCCTCCTCCTGGTCGTGCGTGACGAACACGAAGGTGATGCCGACGTCGCGCTGGATGCCCTTGAGCTCGACCTGCATCTGCTCGCGCAGCTTGAGGTCGAGCGCGCCGAGCGGCTCGTCGAGCAGGAGAACGCGCGGGCGGTTGACCAGTGCGCGCGCGAGCGCCACGCGCTGGCGCTGGCCGCCGGACATCTCCGCGGGCTTGCGCGTCCCGTAGCCGCCGAGGCGCACGGCCTCGAGCGCCTCGTCCGCGCGGCGGCGGCGCTCCTCGCGGCTCACCTTCTTCACCTTGAGGCCGTACTCGACGTTCTCCTGCACGGAGAGGTGCGGGAAGAGCGCGTAGTCCTGGAAGACGGTGTTGACGTCGCGGCGGAACGGCGGCAGCTGCGAGACGTCGTGCCCGGCGAGCTCGATCGTCCCGGACGTCGGCAGCTCGAAGCCGGCGATCATGCGCAGGACCGTCGTCTTGCCCGAGCCCGACGGGCCGAGCAGCGTCAGGAACTCGCCGTCGGCGATGTCGAGGTCGACCGAGTCGACCGCGACGACCTCGCCGAAGGTCTTGCGCAGCTCGCGGAGCCGGATCGCCGGGGCGGCGGTCGCGTCGGACGTCATGACACCTCGGGGAGCGCTCGTGGCGACGCCCTGCGGCCGGGGGGCGACGCGGGACGGCGCATCCGGCACGGCCTCCCCCGCCGCGCCGCTCTGCGCGCCGTCACCTTAGGCGATGCTCAGCAGCCAGGAGCAAGGAAAGGTTCCGATTTCGTCGCGATCGTGACCAAATCGTACGAATTCAGTGGTGGGAGCCCGCCCCGACGTCGGCTATCCGGGGAGGCCGGGGTCCCCAGGTCCGCTCACGACAGCAGCGGACGGCAGGGTGATCCGGCCCAGCTCGCCGCGACGCACCCCGACGTCGCGCGGGGCGTCGATGCCCAGGCGGACCAGGCCGTCGCGGCAGTCGAGGACGGTGACGACGATGCGGTCGTCGAGCACCACGGTCTGACCTTCGGAACGGGCGAGCACCAGCACGTCGACCTCCTGTGCGCATCCCCCGCCCCCGAGTGTCGGGATCCGGGCGCGCCCTCGCGCGCCGCCACCACCCACACGGACGTCGGCCGATACGTCACAAACGGAGGACCAAGCTCGCTCATCGGTTGCGACCGGTGACCAGGACACGACACCCTGTCATCGCGGCTATGGCCGAGTTCTGGTCGCGCTCTCGGAGGTAGCACGTGCCCGGTCCCGTGGACGACCCCGGGCTCTCGACAGCGGGAACATGGGAGCGCTACCGGCTCATCGCCGACAACTCCAGCGACGTCGTCTACCAGACGACGCCCGACGGCCGGATCCAGTGGATCCAGCCCACGGTCGAGGGCCTGCTCGGCTATCAGCCCGACGAGCTCGTCGGCGTCGAGGCGCTCACCCTCGTCCACCAGGACGACATGGCGACCGTCCGGCGCACGCGTACCGCGGTGTACGACGGGGCCGAGATCGACGAGATCCCCTGTCGGTTCCGCACGCGCGACGGGGCCTACCGCATGTGCACCGTGCGGGCGCGACCGCTGCGCGAACCGGTCACGGGTCAGACCGTCGGCGCGATCGTGACGCTGCGCGATGCCAGCGAACGGCTGGCAGCGCTGCGAGCACTGACGACGCTGTCGCGCGCCGGCGCCGTCCTCGTGCACAGCCACGACGAGAACACGCTCATCGAGGACACCTGCCGGACGGTCGCACTGAGCGGGCAGTACCCGTTGGCCTGGTACGTCCGACGCACCGAGTCCGGAACCCGCATGGTCGCCTCCTCGGGGACCCGCAACGACTTCGTCCTCGACGTGGGCGCAGAGTTCGGCAGCGGGCCCGCGCACGGGGCGGGAGCCCGGGCGATCGACAGTGCCGCACCGGTGACCATCGCAGACCTCGGCGTCGAGCCGGCGTACCGCCAGTGGCGCGAGGCGCTGGCCGAGCACCAGCTGCGCAGTGCGGTCGGGCTCCCGGTCGTGGTCGGGGACGAGGTCGACGGAGCCCTCGTGGTCTTCGCGAGCGAGACGAACACGTTCGACTTCGCGGCCCGCGAGCTGCTCGAGGACCTCGCCGCGCAGCTGGGCTACGGCATCGGCCGTCTTCGGGACGCCGCGAACCGCGACGACCTGCTCACGCTGACCGAGGGCGAGCGGGCGCGCCTGCAAGCGACGCTGGACTCGCTCATGGACCCGGTCGCGCTGCTCGAGGTGGTCCGCGACCGCGACGGGCGCGCGGTCGACCTGCGCTACGTCGACGCCAACGACGCCGCGATCGCCTACAACCGCAGCACGCGCGAGGCGATGATCGGCGCCACGATGCTCGACCTGTTCCCGAACCTGCGCGACGAGGGCCCGCTCGAGGCCTACCTGCACTGCGCGGAGACCGGCGAGCCGGCCGTGTTCGACGACTACGCGTTCTCCAACCGGATGCTGGGCGAGGAGCGGCGCTACGACCTGCGGGCGACCCAGACCCCGGACGGCATCGCGCTCACCTGGCGCGACGTCACGGAGAGGTACCGGACCGCGCGACGGCTGGCGGACGACGAGCGCCGCTACCGGCTCGTGGCCGAGCACGGCTCCGACGTCCTGTGGGAGCTCGACAGGGACGGACGCCTGGTCTGGTCGTCGGCGTCGATGGTCCGCATCCTCGGCTGGAACAGGGACGAGCTGGTCGGGCGGCAGACCCTCGAGCTCGTCCACCCCGACGACCTCGAGTCGGCTCGCGGGGCGCGCGCCCGCGTCATGAGCGAGAGCACCGCGCAGGGCGAGTACCGGATGCTCTGCGCCGACGGCAGCTACCGCTGGGTCGAGGCGCGCACCGACCGGCTCGACGACGACGGCCACCGGATCGTCGCCATGCGCGACGTGCAGGGCGAGCGGGCGGGCCGGGCCGAGCTCGATCACCTCGCGGCCCACGACCCCACGACGGGCGCCCCCGTCCGCGCCGTCGCGCTGGCGCGGTTGAACGGCTACCTCGAGCAGGGCGCCGCCACGACCGCGCTGCTCTGCGCCGACGTCGACGGGCTCTCGCGCGTGAACGAGAGCGTGTCCTACTCCGCAGGCGACCTCGTGCTCGCGACCATCGCCGACCGCATCGCAGGGGTCGTGGGCGACTGGGACCTGGTCGGACGGGGATCGGGCGACGAGCTGCTCGTGCTCCTGCCCGGCCTCACCGAAGCTGCCGGGGCCGACGTCATGGCAGAGGAGATCCGGGACGCCGTCCGCGAGCCCATCGAGATCGACGGCCACATCCTGCGCATGACACTCAGCATCGGGATCGCTACGGCCGCACCGGGTTCCGAGGCCGACGCGGAGCAGATGCTGCGCGACGCCGGGCTCGCGATGTCGAAGGCCAAGGAGTACGGCGGAGACCAGGCGGCGTACGTCGACCCCGAGATGTCCGCCCAGGCCGCACGGCGGCTGCACCTCGAGGGCGAGATCCGCGACGGCCTCGCGAGCGGGGAGTTCCAGGCCTGGCTGCAGCCCATCGCGTCGATGGAGTCGGGCGAGGTCACCGGCTACGAGGCCCTCGTGCGCTGGGTGCGCGCCGACGGCAGCATCGCCGCTCCCGTCGAGTTCCTGCCCCTCGCCGAGCGCAGCGGGCTCATCGCCGACATCGATGCGGCGGTGCTCGACCAGTCGCTCGAGGTCCTGCCCCGGCTCCCGGCCGGCACGACGGTCGCGGTGAACCTCGCGGCCCCGACGCTGCGCCGGGCGGACCTCGCCGACGAGGTGCTCGCGGCTCTCGACCGCCACGGCTCCGACCCCGCGCGTCTGCACCTCGAGGTCACGGAGACCGCGCTGCTCGAGGACGTCACCACGGTGCGGGCGACGATGACGCGCGTCGCCGACGCCGGGGTGCACTGGTACGTCGACGACTTCGGTACCGGCTACTCGTCGATCAGCCACCTGCGCGACCTGCCGATCGCCGGGCTCAAGCTCGACCGCTCGTTCACCTCCGGGGTCGCCGAGGGCGACCGCCGGTGCACCGAGCTCAGTCTCGCGCTCGTCGGGCTCGCCGTCGGCCTCGGGCTCGACGGCGTCGCGGAGGGCGTCGAGACCGAGGAGGTCGCGCAGACCCTCGCCGCGCACGGCTGGCGGCACGGACAGGGCTGGCTCTACGGCCGTCCGGCCCCGCCCCCGACGTCACCGGTCCCGCTCGCCTGAGCCCCGCCGTCGGCGATCACGATCGTTCGTGCACGCTACCGATCGCCGGTCGGGTGCGACAGCGGGAGCGGGAGGAGGTGCCCCAGGTCGCTGCGCTCGCCGCTGGCGCGCACGCGGCCGTCGGCGACGGCGTCGGACCACTGCACCGCCCCGGTCGCGAGGCCGAGCCAGGTGCGGGCGTCGCACTCGACGACCGCCGGAGGTGTGCCGCGCCGGTGGGTCGTGCCGCCGACCGCCTGCACGGCGGCGTACGGCGGGACGCGGACCTCGACCGCGCGCCCCGGTGCGATCTCGACGAGCGTGGCGAGCGTGCGCTTCACGACGTCCTTCACCGCAGCGCGCTCCGGCACGTCGCCGGCGTCCCACGCGGCGAGGATCTCGTGCGGCTCGGTCACCGCGGTACCCCCGTGCCCCACGCGGGCAGGTGGCCGGCGAAGTCGAGCACCGTCGCGAGCACGTCCTCCCAGCCGCGGTCGAGCATGAGGTCGTGGCCCATGCCGGGGAACCAGATCGGCTCGACGCCGAAGTCGGCGGCGGTGCGCTCGACGTCGACCGCTCGCACGAGCCGGTCCTGCGGCGTCCCGACGACGAGCACCGGGCAGCGGACCGGCCCGCGGGTGCGCCGCAGCAGGAGCTCCCACTGCACGAGGGGCGACTCGGGGCCGGTGCGGTCGGCGTAGCGGCGCGCGGTCTGCGGGTCGAGCCCCTCGAACAGGATCTCCGGCTCCATCGACAGCGTGCGGCCGACCACGGCGCCGAGCGCATCCGCCGGACGGTCCTTCGCGATCGCGAGCAGGTCGCCGACGGCGGAGTGGAGGGGCGCCGGCGCGAGGAGCACCAGGCCGCGCAGCGGGTAGCGGTCGGCCACCAGCTGCGCGATCAGGGCGCCGTGGCTGTGCCCGACGAGCACCGGCGGCTCGGGCAGCTCGGTGATCGTCTGCAGGACGTCGTGCACGTAGTCGCGCGAGAGCGTGCGGCGCAGGTGCCGCGCGCCCGCCGAGCCGCCGTGCCCGCGCAGGCTGACGGCGTACGACGGGAACCCGGCCTCGGCGGCTGCGGGGACCCAGTTCTCGCCGAAGCACCAGGCTGCGTGCGCGAGCCCGTGGACCATGAGCAGCGGGGGCCTGCCCGTCGGCTCGCTCGGGACGGCGCTGAGCACCTCGCGGTGCGTGACGGGCTTCGGCGGGAACGCCCAGTCCCACGGTCGAAGGGCCTTCGTGCCCCTCACCGGACCTGCTCCAGCTCGTGGATCGCGTCCTGCAGCGCGGCCAGGTAGTCCTGGTGCGCGACCTCGTAGTAGTGCCGCGTCGAGTCCTTGTAGTGGGTGCCGGCAGAGAAGCGTCGACCCGCCTCCTGCGGAGCGCGCGAAAGGAATCCCCTCGCGCGCACCGGATCCGAGCGCAGCGATTCAGCTACTCGGGCGAGCAGCACGCCCTGCCAGTGCGCCAGCGTCCACTGCCCGCTGTCGGGCTGGATCAGCCCGCTGACGACGAGGTTGTCGAACGCCGGCGTGAACATCTGCAGGAACAGCCGAGGGTGGTCGCCCTGCCAGTTCAGCCACTCCTGCTCGAGGAAGGGGAACGTGACGAGGTAACCGGTGCAGAAGACGACGACGTCGACGTCGGCCCGGCTCCCGTCGGCGAAGACGGCGCCGTCGGCGTCGAAGCGTGCGACGTCGTCGACCGGGGCGATGTCGCCCTGGCCGACGTAGTAGACGAGCTGCTGGTTCACGATCGGATGGGTCTCGAAGAACCTGTGGTCGGGCCGCTTGAGCCCGTACTTGGCGAAGTCGCCGACCGTGATCTTCAGCGACGTGCTGAACAGCGCGCGGCGCAGCGCCAGCGGGACGCGCAGCGCGAGCAGGCTGTCGGCCATCTGGTCGCTCGGCTTCCCCATGAGGAACTTGGGGTTGTAGTAGTAGCCGCGCCGGGTCGAGTGCCAGGTGCGCGCGGCGTTCTGCGCGCTCTCGACCGCCACGTCGCACCCGGTGTTGCCGGCACCCACCACGAGCACCCGTCTGCCCCGCAGCACGTCGGGCCCCTTGTAGTCCGCCGAGTGCAGCACCGTGCCGGCGAAGTCCGCGAGCCCGTCGTACGCGGGGATCTTGGGGTTCCAGTTGTGCCCGTTCGCCACGACGAGCCCGGCGTAGCGGTACGTCGTGCTGCGCCGGCCGGTCCTCACGGTCACGAGCCAGGCGGCGCCGTCGTCGACCGGCTCCGCACCCACGACCTCGGCCCCGAAGGTGATGCGGTCGCGGAGGCCGAAGTGGTCGGCGTAGCGGTCGAAGTACTCCTTGACCTGCCGGTGGCTCGGATAGTCCGGATAGGAGTCGGGCATCGGGAAGTCGGGGAACTGGGTGAACGGCTTGCTCGAGATCAGGTGCGTCGACTCGTAGACCCGCGAGGTCGGGGCGCCGAAGTTCCAGTTGCCGCCGAGGTCGGCGGCGCGCTCGAAGCCGTCGGCCTCGATCCCGTGCTGCAGCAGCGCCTTGAGCGCCGAGAGCCCGTGCGGGCCCGATCCCACGACGCACCACGCGCCACCCCGGTCGACAACCTTGCGCTCAGCCACCCGCCCATCCTGCCGACCCGGCTCCCGCGTAACAGCCCCAACTGCACAAGAACCCGGCTGGTTGTGCGCACGTGGGGCTGTGACGCGCGGACCTCAGCCGCCGAAGAGCGCGGGCAGGGTGGCGTCGGCGGCGGAGCGGAGCTCCTCGAGCCCGAGCGACACGGTCGAGCCGTCGACGAGGTCGACCTGCAGGTCGTCGGCTGGGCCGGTGACGACGCCGATGCGCTGCACCGCCACACCGTGCTCGCGAGCGAGCGCGGTGACGCGCTCCACCTGCTCCGGAGCCGCCGTCACGATCGCTCGCGCGGTCGACTCGGAGAACAGGAAGACGAAGGGGTCGAGGGCGGCCGGCGCGTCGATCGTGGC
>DASSQW010000022.1:0-14645 GCA_035702165.1 Candidatus Nanopelagicales bacterium | reverse complement strand
TGTCAGGCGTCTCAGGCATCAGACTGCTCCGGGTCGGACGTGCACGATGTGGGCGACGTGCTGGTGCGGATCGAGACGGACGTACGGGTACTGCCCCCACACCCAGGTCTGACCGGTGACGAGGTCGCGCGCGGCGACGTTGTCGCTCCAGTGCAGTCCGAGCGCCGGCATGTCGAGCTCCACGACCCCCTCGCGCGCGCCGTGCGGGTCGAGCGTGCAGACCACGACGACGACGTCGTCGCCCTCGCGCTTGCTGAACGCGATGATCTTGTCGTTCGTCGTCGGGTGGAAGCGCAGGTTGCGCAGCCGGTGCAGCGCCGGGTGCTCGCGCCGGATGGTGTTGAGCAGCGCGAGGTAGGGCGCCAGCGTGCGCCCGGACTCGTCGGCGGCGGCCCAGTCGCGCGGGCGGTACTGGTACTTCTCGGAGTCGAGGTACTCCTCGCTGCCCGGGCGCAGCGCCGCATGCTCGAAGAGCTCGTAGCCGGCGTAGACGCCCCACGTCGGCGAGAGGCAGGCCGCCAAGGTGGCGCGGATGGCGAAGGCCGCGGGCCCGCCGTACTGCAGGTAGGCGTGCAGGATGTCGGGCGTGTTCACGAACGCGTTGGGGCGCATCGACGCCGCGAGCGGACCGGACAGCTCCTGGAAGTACTCCGTGAGGTCCCAGACGTCGTTGCGCCAGGTGAAGTAGGTGTAGGACTGCTGGAACCCGACCTCGCCGAGCAGCCTCATCATGGGCGGCTTGGTGAACGCCTCGGCCAGGAAGATGACGTCGGGGTCGGTCGCGTTCACCGCGCCGATCAGGCGCTCCCAGAACGCGACCGGCTTGGTGTGCGGGTTGTCGACGCGGAAGATCTTCACCCCGCAGGCGATCCAGTGGCGCACGATGCGCAGCACCTCGACGAAGATCCCGTCGGGATCGGCGTCGAAGTAGACGGGGTAGATGTCCTGGTACTTCTTCGGCGGGTTCTCGGCGTAGGCGATCGTGCCGTCGGCGCGGTGCGCGAACCACTGCGGGTGCTCCGTGACCCACGGGTGGTCCGGCGAGCACTGCAGCGCGAGGTCGAGCGCGATCTCGAGCCCGAGCTCTCCGGCTCGCGCGACGAACGCACGGAAGTCGTCGAGGGTGCCGAGGTCGGGGTGCACGGCGTCGTGGCCGCCGTCCTCCGAGCCGATCGCCCACGGGACGCCGGGGTCGTCGGGTCCGGGCGTGAGGGTGTTGTTGGGGCCCTTGCGCGCGGTCCGCCCGATCGGGTGGATCGGCGGCAGGTAGACGACGTCGAAGCCCATGGCCGCCACGGCGGGGAGCCGCTCGGCCGCGGTGAGGAACGTGCCCGATCGCGGCGGGTCGAGGGTCGCCCCCTCGCTGCGCGGGAAGAACTCGTACCAGGAGCCGTACAGCGCGCGCTCGCGCTCGACGCGCACAGGTACGGCGGGAGCGGGGGAGACGTGCTCGCGCAGCGGGTGCTTCTCGAGCACCTCGGCGACGGCGGGGTCGAGGGCGACGGCGAGGCGCGCCGGAGCCGGGCGCCCGACGTCGCGCAGGGCGTGGACCGCGTTCTTCAACGGCTCGCGCACCTTGCCGCGCGGCATGCCGGTGATGGCGCGCTCGAGGATGAGCGAGCCCTCGCGCAGCTCGAGCTCGGTGTCGAGGTCGGCGGGGATCTTGATCCCCGCGCGGTGCCGCCAGGTCTCGACCGGGTCGCCCCACGCCTCGACGGTGTAGGTCCAGTCGCCCTCGACCGTCGGGGTGACGTCGGCCGCCCAGCGGTCGAGCGCGCCTGTCGGCCGCATCGGCGTGGAGATCTCGACCCCGTCGGGTCCGCGCAGGACGACCGTGGCGTTGACGGCGTCGTGCCCCTCGCGGAACACGGTGGCGGAGACCGTGAACGTCTCGCCGACGACGCACTTCACCGGGCGCGTGCGGTGGGCGACGACGGGGCTGATGTCCTCGACCGCGAACCGCCCGGTGCTCGCAGGTCTGGTCGGCGACGGCAGGTCGGCGGGCGTGCTCGCCGCCGCGGTCGCGGCACCGGCTCGACGAGCGGGACGGGCAGGGGCAGCGGTGGTCGTCGAGGGTCCGGAGCCAGGCTCCGGGGCGGCCTCGGAAGGGGTGGACGACGGGCGTCGACGGGGCGGCATCGCGCTCCAGCCTATCGACGTAACGCCATGACACACGCCTGAAACCGGATGGAAGCGGATGGAACCTCGTGGAACCGATGTAACCGGCGGGGGACCGGTGGCCACCTGCTCCCGACGCCCTAGGGTGACGGGGTGAGAGCGATCCGACGATTCACCGTCCGCACCGTCCTTCCCGAGCCGCTGGAGCCGTTGTCGGCGCTCGCGACGAACCTGCGCTGGTCCTGGCACCCGGAGACGCAGGACGTCTTCGCGCGCATCGACCCGAGCCTGTGGGAGTCCGTCGAGCACGACCCCGTGAAGCTGCTCGGCGAGGTTCCGGCGGCGCGCTGGGCCGAGCTCGCGGGCGACGAGGACTTCGTCGGTCACGTCAACTGGGTCGCCGGCGGTCTGCACGAGTACCTCACCGGCCACCGGTGGTACCAGTCGCTCGGAGACGACGCGCCCCGCGCGATCGCCTACTTCTCGCCCGAGTTCGGCATCACCGAGGTGCTGCCGCAGTACTCCGGCGGTCTCGGCATCCTCGCGGGCGACCACCTGAAGTCCGCGAGCGATCTCGGCGTCCCGATCATCGGCGTCGGCCTGTTCTACCGCGCGGGCTACTTCCGCCAGTCGCTGTCGCTCGACGGGTGGCAGCAGGAGGACTACCCCGTCGCCGACCCCGACGGCCTGCCGCTGTCGCTCCTGCGCGAGGCCGACGGCTCGCCCGTCGTCGTCCGCGTGGGCCTGCCCGGCGGCCGCAGGCTGGCCGCGCACGTGTGGCGCGCCGACGTCGGCCGCGTGCCGCTGCTCATGCTCGACTCCGACGTCGAGGAGAACGACCCCGCCGAGCGCGACGTCACCGACCGGCTGTACGGCGGCGGCGGCGAGCACCGCCTGCAGCAGGAGCTGCTCCTCGGCGTCGGCGGCGTCCGCGCGCTGCGGGCGTTCTGCCGGCTCACCGGCCACGCCGACCCCGAGGTGTTCCACACGAACGAGGGCCACGCGGGCTTCCTCGGGATCGAGCGCATCCGCGAGCTCGTCGGCACCGAGAAGCTCACGTTCGACCAGGCGCTGCAGGCCGCTCGAGCCGGCACCGTCTTCACGACCCATACGCCGGTCCCCGCGGGCATCGACCGGTTCCCGCGCGAGCTCATCGAGCAGTACTTCGGCGGCGACAACGCCGAGCCCGGCGTGCCGGTCGACGAGATCCTCGCGCTCGGCGCCGAGGACTTCGAGGGCGGCGACCCCACGGTCTTCAACATGGCCGTCATGGGTCTGCGCCTCGGCCAGCGCGCCAACGGGGTGAGCCTGCTGCACGGCGAGGTCAGCCGCGGGATGTTCGCGGGCCTGTGGCCGGGCTTCGACGTCGACGAGGTGCCGATCGGCTCGATCACCAACGGCGTGCACGCGCCGACGTGGGTCGCGCGCGAGATGCGCGACCTGCTGGCGACGCAGGTCGGTGCCGAGCAGGCGCAGGAGGACCCGGGCTGGCAGTCGGCGGGCAACATCCCGCCGGCCGACCTCTGGGCGACCAAGCGCGTCCTGCGCGAACGCCTCGTCGCCGACGTGCGCCGTCGCCTGCGCGACTCGTGGGAGCAGCGCGGCGCGTCCGACGCCGAGCTCGGCTGGGTCGACGAGGTCCTCGACCCCGACGTCCTCACCATCGGCTTCGCGCGCCGTGTCCCGTCCTACAAGCGGCTCACCCTCATGCTGCGCGACCCGCAGCGGCTCAAGGCGCTGCTGCTGCACCCCGACCGCCCGGTGCAGCTGGTCATCGCCGGCAAGTCGCACCCCGCGGACGACGGCGGCAAGAAGCTGATCCAGAAGCTCGTGCACTTCGCCGACGACCCCGAGGTCCGGCACCGCATCGTGTTCCTGCCCGACTACGACATCGGCATGGCGCGACTCCTCTACCCGGGCTGCGACGTCTGGCTCAACAACCCGCTGCGCCCGCTCGAGGCGTGCGGCACGTCGGGCATGAAGGCGGCGCTCAACGGCGGTCTCAACCTCTCCATCCTCGACGGGTGGTGGGACGAGTGGTACGACGGCGAGAACGGCTGGGCGATCCCCACGGCCGACGGCGTCGCGGACCCCGATCGCCGTGACGACCTCGAGGCCGCCGCCCTCTACGACCTCATCGAGAAGAGCGTCGCGTCGCGCTTCTACACCGTCGACGGCTCGGGCCTGCCGGTCCGTTGGCTGACGATGCTGCAGCACACCCTGGCCACGCTCGGCCCGAAGGTGCTCGCGAGCCGCATGGTCCGCGACTACGTCACCAAGCTCTACACGCCGGCCGCGGTGTCGTCCCGTGACGTCCTCGCCGACGGCGCCGCGCTCGCCAAGGAGCTCTCGACCTTCTCGGCCCGCGCCCGCTCGGCGTGGCCGGGTGTGCGCGTCGAGCACGTCGACGTCGCGGGCGTGGGCGACAGCCCCGAGCGCGGCACGGAGGTGCAGGTGCGCGCCTACGTCGCGCTCGGCGACCTGCGCACCGACGACGTCCAGGTGCAGCTGGTCAGCGGCCGGGTCGACCACAACGACCGCATCGTGTCGCCGAGGGTCACGCCGCTCGCGCCGGAGGAGCCGTACGAGGGCAACCGCTGGCGCTTCGCGGCGTCGGTCACGCTCGACGCGACCGGTCCGTTCGGCTACACCGTCCGGGTGCTGCCCTTCTACGCCGGTCTCGCCGACCCGGCCGAGCTCGGGCTGCAGGCGCTGCCGCGCGTGGCCTCGTCGGAGACCGACGTCGCGCCGCCGACCTACGCGCCGACGTACTGATCGACCGCGCGCCACGGCCCCGCCCCTCGACGAGGGAGCGGGGCCGTGGCGCGTCGGATGCATGATCCGGGAACGGCACACAACCCGCTGCCGGTCGCCACGGCATCCGTCCAGCGCCTGGAAGCGGAGGCCGGTTCGAGGCCTTACCGGGGGGTCGCCGCGGTCGTAGCCTCGGGGATCGCGGTCCTGCGGAGCGGACCGTCCACCGGCGACCGACCAGCGAGGAGGACCAGGCATGGCGCAGAAGGCGGTCATCAGCCTCACCACGGGGCTCGAGGACAGCGAGAAGGTGACGGTGGCGCTCCTCGTCGCGGTCGGGGCGGCCGAGACGGGGCGGGAGACGATGATGTTCCTCACCCAGGAGGCGGTGCGGCTGGCCCTCCCTGGAGTCGCTGCCGGCGTGGGCTGCAACGGCTGCCCGTCCCTCGAGTCGCTCGTCGAGCGCTACCGTGCCGCCGGCGGCCGCTACTTCGTGTGCCCGATCTGCGTCGACTCGCGCGGGATCGACGCCTCGGTCCTCATCGACGGCGCGGAGCTCAACGGCACCATCCCGCTGTGGAACTGGATCGGCGACGAGGGCGCGACGACGTTCAGCTACTGAGCCGGACGCGCCTCGTGCGGACCGGGCCTGGTGGAGGCCGCCGGCGGCCGGCCTAGTCGTGCTCGACGCGGAACAGCGCGACCGAGCGCCGTGCGACGGTGACGTTGGTGCCGGCCTTGGCGGTGGGCAGGTCCGTGCCCGGCCGCGCGACGGCGGTGTCGAGCAGACGGCGGTAGGCGTCGCCGTACGGCGTCGGCGGCAGCGTGACGTCGACGTCGGAGTCGCCGCGGTGCAGGACGATGAGGAAGGCGTCGTCGCGCAACGGGTGGCCCTCGGCGTCGCGCGTGAACAGCTCGCCCGACAGCGCCATCACGAGCGTCTCGGTCGCCCGGTCGTTCCACTCGGCGTCGGTGAGCGGCGAGCCGTCGGCGTTGAGCCAGGCGAGGTCCGCCGGGCGCCCTTCCGCGACCGGGCGGCCGTCGAAGAACTCGGTCTGCCGCAGGGTGGGGTGCACGCGCCGGGCGTTGAGCAGCGCGGTCGTCCAGCGCAGCAGGTCCGCCTCGGGCTCGGTGAGCGTCCAGTCCAGCCAGGAGATCTCGTTGTCCTGGTTGTAGGCGTTGTTGTTGCCGCCCTGCGTGCGCCCCATCTCGTCGCCCATGACGAGCATCGGCGTACCGGTGGACAGCAGCAGCGTCGCGAGCAGCGCGCGCATGCTGCGCTGGCGCGCATCCTGGATCGCGACGTCGTCCGTCGGGCCCTCGACCCCGTGGTTCCAGGAGTTGTTGTTGTCGGTGCCGTCGCGGTTGTCCTCGCCGTTGGCGTCGTTGTGCTTGCGGTCGTAGCTGACCAGGTCGCGCAGGGTGAAGCCGTCGTGCGCGGTGAGGAAGTTGACCGAGGCCGCGGGCGAGCGGCCGTGGAAGTGGTCCTGCGATCCGGTGAGACGCCAGCCCATCTCAGCCGGCGCCTCGCGACCGTCGCCGCCGCGCAGCCAGAAGCGTCGTACGTCGTCGCGGTAGGTGTCGTTCCACTCGGCCCAGGGCGAGCCGAACATGCCGACGCGGTAGCCGCCGGGGCCGACGTCCCATGGCTCGGCGATGAGCTTCACCTGCCGCAGCACCGGGTCCTGGTGGACCGCGGCGAGGAACGGCGAGCGCTCGTCGACGTCCATCCGCTCGCGGGTGAGCGCGGTGGCGAGGTCGAAGCGGAAGCCGTCGACGTGCATCTCGGTGACCCAGTACCGCAGCGAGTCGAGGACCATGCGCAGGACGTCGAGGTCGCCGACATCGAGCGTGTTGCCGCAGCCGGTGGTGTCGACGTAGGTGCCGCTGTGCGGCGCGAGCTTGTAGTGGTCGCGCTCGCCGAGCCCGCGGAACATCAGCGATGGTCCGTCCGCGCCGCCTTCGCAGGTGTGGTTGTAGACGACGTCGAGGATCACCTCGATGCCCGCGGCGTGCAGCGCCTTCACCATCGCCTTGAACTCCGCCACCTGAGCCCCGGGGCGGGAGTCGGCGGCGTACTGCGCGTGCGGGGCGAAGAAGCCGAGCGTGGAGTAGCCCCAGTAGTTGCGCACGCCGCGCGCCGCGAGCGGCGGCTCGGTGACGAACTGGTGCACCGGCAGCAGCTCGGCCGCCGTCACGCCGAGCGACACGAGGTGGTCGATCGCCGCGGGGTGGGCGAGGCCGGCGTAGGTGCCACGCAGCGCCTCGGGCACGAGGGGGTGCTGGCGGGTGTAGCCCTTCACGTGCATCTCGTAGACGACCGTCTCGCCCCACGAGGTCTCCGGCGGTGCGTCGTCGCCCCAGTCGAAGGCGTCGTCGACCACGATCGAGCGCGGCATCGACGCCGCCGAGTCGCGCGGGTCCGGGGTGCGCGGGTCGCCGGGCGTGCCGGGCTTGAGGACGTCGGACCACCGGACCTCGCCGTGCACCGCGCGCGCGTAGGGGTCGACGAGGAGCTTCGCCGGGTTGAACCGCAGGCCGGTGCCCGGGTCCCACGGGCCGTGCGCGCGAAGCCCGTAGGGCGTGCCGACCTCGATGCCGCGGAGGAAGCCGTGGTGGACGCCGTGGCTGCGCGCCTCGAGCGGGACGCGCACCTCCTCGCCGTCGATCCAGAGGCAGGCCTCGAGCAGCTCGGCCGACGGCGCGCGGACCGCGAGGTTGAGGCCCTCCGGCGTCCAGGTGGCACCCAGGGGCGACGGCGATCCCGGCGGCCGTACGACGTCGTCCTGGTAGGGGTGCCCGTGGTGGGACGCCGTCATGCCGTGCCTCTCCGTGGTGGTGCCTGCTGCGGGGGACAGTCTGCCCCCACGGACGGCGCAGCGCCCCGCGACCCGGCGCGGAGGGCCAGCGGGCGCGGGCTAGGCTCGCGCAGCAGGCGACCGGCGCCGTCGAGGAGGTCCGTGGTGAGCGAGTTCGTGCGGTTCGACGTGCAGGACGGCGTGGCGACGATCCAGCTCGACCGCCCGCCGATGAACGCCCTGTCGGCCCAGGTGCAGACCGACATCCGCGGCGCGGCGTACGAGGCGACGCAGCGGGCCGACGTCCGCGCGGTCGTCGTCTACGGCGGCCCGAAGGTCTTCGCTGCCGGTGCCGACGTCAAGGAGATGGCGGCCTGGTCCTACCAGGAGATGGTCGACCGCTCGGCAGCGCTGCAGGCCTCGTTCACCGCCATCGCGCGCATCCCCAAGCCCACCATCGCCGCCATCACCGGCTACGCCCTCGGCGGTGGCTGCGAGCTGGCGCTGTGCTGCGACCTGCGCGTCGCCGGCGACAACGCCAAGCTGGGCCAGCCCGAGATCCTGCTCGGCATCATCCCGGGTGCCGGCGGCACCCAGCGCCTCACCCGTCTGGTGGGCCCGGCGCGTGCGAAGGAGCTCATCTTCACCGGTCGCTTCGTCGACGCCGAGGAGGCGCTGCGCATCGGTCTGGTGGACCGCGTCGTCGCTCCCGACGACGTCTACACCGCGGCGTTCGATCTCGCGCGCCAGCTCGCCGACGGCCCCGCGTACGCGCTGCGCGCCGCCAAGGAGGCGATCGACCGCGGCCTCGAGGGAGACCTCGAGACCGGCCTGGAGATCGAGCGCGTGCAGTTCGCGGCGCTGTTCGCCACGCAGGACCGCTCGATCGGCATGGAGTCCTTCATCGAGCACGGCCCGGGCAAGGCGAGGTTCATCGGCCGCTGAGGCTGCTCAGTAGCGCGGAGCAGGCTTCTTCTGCAGGGCGGCGAGGACCTTGGGGTCCTGCGCGGCGAGCCAGCGCGTCAGGTACTCGAACGTCACGAAGTGGACGTCGGGGTACTGCGCGTGCGCGTCGGTGACGAAGCTCGTCAGCGCGTTGACATAGGCGCCGCAGGCCCACTGGTTGAAGTGGTTGCCGATGAAGAACGGCGCCCGGTTGCCGGTGTGCACGGCCTTCAGCGCCTGCATGAGCGACAGGTACGTCGAGTTCTCGATCTTGGCGCAGGTGGCCGGCGGGGCGTCGATCTTCCCCTTGTTCTGCACGTAGAGCAGGTTGTAGTCCATCGACAGGTTGGTCTTGTTGTAGCCGACGACCTTGATGCGCTGCAGCGGGAACTCCCACAGGCCGTAGCCCGCGACTTTCTTGGGCCAGGTCAGCGTGCCGGTGCGTGACGCGTCGTAGGCGAAGCCGAACTTCTTCCACACCGGGTACATCGCCGCGGGCTTGCCGAGAAGGCACGGGGTGCGCGCTCCCTTCCAGATGTCGGCGGAGAAGGGCAGCTGCAGCGACGGGTCGGTGTTGCCGTTGATCGACTTCCAGTTGTCGAGGAACGTGACGGCCTGGTCGAGCTCGGAGGTCCACTGCGACGCGGTCCAGGTGCCCACGCCCTTGGCGTCGCAGAAGTGGCCCAGGAAGTGCGTGCCGATCTCGTTGCCCTCGTCGTAGGCCTGGGTGATGTCCTTGATCCGCTGCGGGATCAGCGACGCCTGGCCGAAGCCGATGGCCGAGTAGCCGACGGGCTTGCCCGGCGGGTGGTAGAGCTTGCGCTGCGCGTCGGGGACGAGGCAGAGGCCGGACAGGAAGAAGGTGAAGTGCGCGTCGTTCGCGCGCGCGAGCTCCATGTAGTGCTGCCAGAGCTCGTGCTTGCACGCGCCGTCGAAGGAGAGCACGACGAACTGCGGCGCCTGCTCGCCGGGCTTGAGCCTCGTGATGGGCGGGAAGCCCTCGGTGCTCTGCGGGGTGTCGGTGGGAGTGTCGGTCGGGGAGGGCGACGACGACGGGCTCTGCGACGGTGTGCTCGACCCGCTCGAGGAGGTGGCCGAGGTCGTCGGCGTGGTCGAGCCGGCGTTGGTCGCGGGCGACTGCACGAACGCCACCACGGCGCCAGCGGCGACCGCGGTGACGAGGGCGCCGGCCGCCAGGATCCGGCCACGCATCGGCGACGTCCTTCCTCAGGGTGATGCCAGGGTAGGCGCACGCCCGTGCGCCCATCGTCCGCCGCGCCGTCCCGGGAGGCGCCTGTGAGCGGATCCTGAGCCCTATCGAGCGCGTGGCAGACTGCCGACATGACGCTCGCCGACGACGAGAGGTTCCGCGACGACCTGGCGGAGCCTGCCGCCGTCACGGCCGAGGACGTCGCCGCCGCGTTCTCGGACCCGAAGCTGGCCAACGTGCTCTACCACGACTGGGAGGCGAGCACCTACGACGAGAAGTGGTCGATCAGCTACGACGAGCGCTGCATCGACTACGCGCGCGACAGGTTCCGCCACGTCGCCGGCGACGAGGGCTGGCCCTACCGGACCGCGCTCGAGCTCGGCAGCGGCACGGGCTTCTTCCTGCTCAACCTGGCCCAGGCCGGCGTGCTCGACGAAGGTCACGTGACGGACCTGTCGCCGCGGATGGTCGAGGTGGCGGTCCGCAACGCCGAGGCGCTCGGGTTCTCCGTCGAGGGCCGGGTGGCCGACGCCGAGTCGATCCCGTACGACGACGCCACGTTCGACCTCGTCGTCGGCCACGCCGTGCTGCACCACATCCCCGACCTCGACCAGGCGATCCGCGAGGTGCTGCGCGTGCTCAAGCCGGGCGGCCGCTTCGTGTTCGCGGGGGAGCCGACGACGAAGGGCGACTGGGTCGCCCGACGGCTGTCGCGGCTCACCTGGTGGACGGCGTCGCGCGTCACCCAGCTGCCGCCGCTGCGCGAGCGGTGGGCTCGCCCGCAGGCGGAGCTGGCCGAGTCCTCCCGCGCCGCGGCGCTCGAGGCGGTGGTCGACATCCACACGTTCGACCCCGACCGCCTCGCCGCCCTGTGCCGCCGCGCGGGCGCGGCCGACGTCCGCACCGTGACCGAGGAGCTCACCGCGTCGTGGTTCGGCTGGCCGGTGCGCACGTTCGAGGCGGCGGTGAAGCCTGGCGCGCTCGGCTGGAACTGGGCGATGTTCGCGTTCCGGGGCTGGCAGCGCCTGTCATGGCTCGACGAGAACGTGCTGTCGCACGTGGTGCCCGACGAGCTCTTCTACAACGTGAGCGTCACCGGCACGAGGCCGGCGACGTGACCGCCGTACGCTGACGCCGTGCTGCTCGAGGGGATCGGCTCGGTCGCGCGCGCGGTGCGCGGCCTTCCTCCGCGCGACCGGCGCCAGGCGAAGTTCATCACCGCCGCGTCGCTGGGCTGGATGTGGCGCAACCGCGCCTTCACGCCGTGGTACCTCCTGCGCTACTGGCGGCTGTTCTGGCTGCGGGTGCTGCACCCCGACGTCGTCACGCTCGGCATGGTGTTCATCGGCAAGCGCGTGGAGCTCTACGCGCGCACCGGCTACGCGCGCCTCGTGATCGGGCGCTGGGTGCACGTCGGCGACGAGAACCGGCTGCGCGCGCACGAGGGCACGCTGCGCGTCGGCGACAAGTGCGTGTTCGGCCGCGACAACACGGTGAACTGCTACCTCGACGTCGAGATCGGCGAGGGCACGATCGTCGCCGACTGGGTCTACGTCTGCGACTTCGACCACGTCTACGACGACATCCACGTGCCTATCAAGGACCAGGGCATCGTGAAGTCGCCGGTGCGCATCGGCCCGGACTGCTGGGTCGGCACGAAGGTCACCGTCCTGCGCGGAGCCACGATCGGCCACGGTTGCGTACTGGCCGCCCACGCCGTCGTCCGTGGCGACCTGCCGCCGATGTCGGTGGCCGGAGGTACGCCGGCCCGCGTGCTCAAGGACCGCGTCGAGGTCTACGAGGCGAAGGCCGCCACCCGTGCCGCCCTCGAGGACATCGCCCGCAAGACCGCCAAGGCGTCGCGCGCCACCGCCTCCGGCAGCTGAGGTTCGACTGCACCTCGCGCGCTAGCTGGTGGGCTCGGCCCCTGACCGTCCACGAAATAGAAACGACCTGCCCTTTCGTGGGCGGTCAGGGGCCGAGACCGCCCACCCAGTGATTCCGACCGAGCGAGTCCGAGGAACGCCGTCGCGAGCGTTCATGGCGTCGCTAGGGTCCCCGGCGTGACTGCGCACCCTCTCGATCCTCTGTCCGCCGACGAGCAGCGGGCGGTCGTGGCCCACGCGCGCGAGGCGTGGGGTCTCGACCACCGGCACCTGTTCGCGTTCGTCCAGCTCGACGAGCCCGCCAAGGACGTCGTGACCGCGTGGCGGCCGGGGGATCCGATCGAGCGAGCGGCACGCATCAGCGTGTGGGACCGGTCGACCGCGACGGTGCACGAAGGTGTCATCACGACGAGCGGCGAGGTGCGGCGGTGGGCGCCGGTCCCGGGAGCGCAGTCGCCGGTGCTCGGCATCGAGAACGACGAGGCGATCGCCTCGGTGCGCGGCGACGAGCGGGTGGTGGACGCCCTGGCGCGACGAGGCATCCGCATCGACGACGTCCACCTCGAGTGCTGGCCGTTCGGTGCGCACATCCCCGAGGTCATCGACGACGGCCGGCGGCTGGTGTGGACGCCGATGTGGCACCGGCCGTCCGACGGCGCCAACGTCTACGCGCACCCGATCGGCGGTCTGCGGGCGGTGGTGGCTCTCGACTCGGCCGAGGTGGTGGCGGTCGAGGACGACGGCGACATCCCGGTGCCCGCCACGCCCGGTCCCTACCGCGAGGACCAGACCGGCGCCGACGTCGTACTGAAGGGGCTGATGATCCACCAGGACGAGGGACCGTCGTTCGAGATCGACGGCTGGCAGATCCGGTGGGAGCGCTGGACTCTCCGCGTCGGTATCGACCAGCGCGAGGGACTGGTGCTGCACGACGTCGGGTTCCAGGACGGCGACGTACGACGGCCGATCGCGCACCGGATGTCGATCGCGGAGCTCGTGATCCCGTACGGCGACCCGAGCGAGGGCGTGTACCGGAAGAACGCGTTCGACACCGGTGAGTACGGGCTCGCGAACTTCACGAACTCCCTCACTCTCGGCTGCGACTGCCTCGGCGAGATCCGCTACCTCGACGCCGCGGTGACCGACGGCGACGGCACGGTGCGCGAGATCCCGAACGCGATCTGCCTGCACGAGGAGGACTTCGGGATCCTCTGGAAGCACACCGACGAGACCGGACATGTCGAGGTGCGGCGCAGCCGCCGGTTCGTGGTGTCGTCGATCGTCACGGTGAACAACTACGAGTACGGCTACTTCTGGTACCTCTACCAGGACGGCACGATCGAGTTCGAGGCGAAGCTCACCGGCATCCTGCTCACGATGGCCGGTGCACCCGGCACGGCGTACCCGTCGTCGACCGAGCTCGAGCCGGGGCTGCTCGCGCCCTTCCACCAGCACCTGTTCGTCGCGCGCCTCGACCTGGACGTGGACGGAACCGGCAACACCGTGGTCGAGGTCGAGCCGGTGGCGCACCCGACCGGTCCGCTCAACCCGCACGGTGCGGCGTACGTCGTCCAGGAGACGGTCCTCGCGCGCGAGTCGATGGGGGCGCGCGACGTCGACCCGCTCGCGGGGCGGTACTGGAAGGTGGTCAACCGCGGGCGGCTCAACCACGTGGGCAAGCCGGTCGGGTGGAAGCTCGTCGCGTCGCATCCCACCGCGGCGATGGCGCAGCCGGACTCGGTGATCGGGCGCCGTGCCGGCTTCATGTACCACCAGGTGTGGGTGACGGCTTACGACGCCGACGAGCGCTATCCCGCGGGCGACTACCCGTTCCAGCACCCGGGCGGCGCCGGTCTGCCGGAGTGGGTCGCGGCCGATCGGTCGCTCGAGGACACCGACGTCGTGCTGTGGCACGTGTTCGGCGTCAACCACGTGCCGCGCATCGAGGACTGGCCGGTCATGCCGGTGGAGCGGGTGGGCTTCCACCTCAAGCCGGTGGGGTTCTTCCGCCGCAGCCCCGGCATCGACGTCGCCCCGCCGACCCCGGCGCAGCAGCACTGCCACTGAGGCTCTTGCGGACGAGGGGTAGAACCACGGACGGCGCGGGCCTCACGACGTGCTACCTCTCGACGGCCGTGCCTTCCGAGGTGAGGGCAGCGCTTCGCGTCGGATGCAGGCGTCGTGCAGGCCGCTTATAGCACGATGGCCGATGCCGCCGACGTGGTGGGTTCCGGTTGCTGTGGAAGACGCGTCGAAGGGCTGAAGGGTGGGGATAACTCGGTTCGCTGACGGCTGAAACTGGCTGTGCCCCAACGGGTCTCAGGCACGGCTGACTGTCAGACCCCTTCTCTAGGGTCGGGGTCATGAGCTCGACGACACCGCCCGGGTGGGGGACCGTCACGGTCTCCGAGCTGTGCTCGGCGCTCGAGCGGATGGAGGCCGACGCCGCACTGATCGCCGCCGCGATGCGGGATAGGGAGTCCTTCGACCTGGGCGCGGTGCATCCCGACCTGGCGGCCGCGATCGCGACCCGGCTGCTCAAGGTCGCCGACCGTGCCGAGGCGGCGGCGACGGTAGCCGTCGGGCAGGTCGCCTCGGTCAGCGGGCCGGTCACCGGGACCCTGATCGCCGGGACCTACGCCTCGCCCAACCGGTGGCTGCAGGTCGACGCCGGCCTCGCCCCATCGCACGCCAAGTCCGTGCTCGCGCGAGGGAGGGACCTGCACGAGCACTCCGAGCCGGTGGCCCGGGCGTGGCTGGCCGGCGGCATCTCGGGCGACTCGGTGCGCGAGCTCACCTCCGGCATCACCGGCGTCCTCAAGGGCGTGACCGCGCCGCGAGACGAGAAGGCGCGCCTGCGCGCCGAGGCGATCGAGGTCCTGCTGCCCGTCGCGCTTGCCGGTACGCCGGGCGACCTGAAGCGCGCAGTGGCCA
>DASSQW010000021.1:0-4245 GCA_035702165.1 Candidatus Nanopelagicales bacterium | reverse complement strand
TCGTTCCCGCAGACGAGCGGCACCCTCACGCTGCAGGGGCTCGAGGGCAGCGTCGACGTCTACCGCAACGACCGCGGCATCCCCGACCTCTACGCCGACAGCCCGGCCGACCTGTTCTTCGCCCAGGGCTACGTGCACGCCCAGGACCGCTTCTGGGAGATGGACTTCCGGCGGCACATCACCGCGGGACGGCTCTCTGAGATGTTCGGGGCGTCGCAGCTCGACACCGACACGTTCCTGCGCATCTCCGGCTGGCGCCGCGTCGCCGAGCAGGAGCTCGCCCTGCTCTCGCCGAGCACCCGGGCCAACCTCGAGGCCTACGCGAAGGGGGTGAACGCCTACCTCTCCGACCACGCGGGTGCGGCCGTCAGCCTGGAGTACGCCGTCCTCGGTCTGCAGAACCCGTCGTACACGATCGAGCCGTGGACGCCGGTCGACTCGCTGGCCTGGCTCAAGGCGATGGCGTGGGACCTGCGCGGCAACATGCAGGAGGAGATCGAGCGCTCCGTGGTGAGCGCGAAGATCGGGGTCGAGCGCACGGCTCAGCTGTTCCCGGCGTACCCCTACGCCGACCACCGTCCGATCGTCACCCAGGGCGCGGTCGCCGACGGCGTGTGGAACCAGAGCGCGGTGCCGCCGATCCCCACCACGGCATCGCACGTGCCGCGCATCCCCCCGGACGCGGTGCCGGTGCTGTCGCGGACCCGCACGGTGCTCGGATCGCTCGACGGTGTGCTCGGTCCCAACGGGCCGGGCATCGGCTCGAACTCCTGGGTCGTCGAGGGGCGCAAGACCTCGACCGGGCTGCCGCTGCTCGCGAACGACCCCCACCTCGGTCCGTCGATGCCGAGCATCTGGTACCAGATGGGCCTGCACTGCCGCACCGTGTCTGCGCAGTGCCCGTACGACGTCGCCGGCTTCACCTTCTCCGGGCTGCCCGGTGTGGTGATCGGGCACAACCAGACCATCGGCTGGGGCTTCACGAACCTCGGCCCCGACGTGACCGACCTCTACCTCGAGAAGGTCGACGGCGACGGCTACCTCGTCGGATCGCAGACGCGCCGCCTCACGACGCGCACCGAGGTCATCAAGGTCGCCGGCGGCGACCCGGTCACCATCACGGTGCGCTCGACCGAGCACGGACCGCTCATCTCCGACGCCTACGACGCCGCGAAGCAGGTCGGCGCGGATGCACCCGCGGGGACGTCGGCGCCCGATCGAGGCGCCGGGTACGCCGTCGCGCTGCGCTGGACCGCCCTCACTCCGGGCCGCACGGCCGACGCCATCGCGCTTCTCGACACCGCGCAGACGTGGCAGGACTTCCGCAGGGCCGCATCGTTCTTCGAGGTGCCGGCGCAGAACCTCGTCTTCGCGTCGAAGGACGGCACCATCGGGGCCATCGGCTACCAGACGCCGGGCCGGATCCCCATCCGCACCGGCTACGACGGCAAGTACCCCGCCCTCGGCTGGGACCCGAAGCAGACCTGGTCGGGCTACATCCCGTTCGATGCGCTGCCGAACGTGCTCAACCCCGATGACGGGTGGGTCGTCACCGCCAACCAGGCGTCGGTGTATCAGTCGTACCCGTACTTCCTCACCGACGACTGGTCGTACGGCGCGCGCAGCCAGCGCATCGTGGACCTCGTGCGGCTGGCGACCTCGGGCGGCGCGGTGATGACACCGGACCGAATGCGCGCGATCCAGCTCGACACGTGGACCGAGAACGCCGCGTTCCTCGTGCCGCGCATCACCGGCGCGAAGGTGTCGGGCGCGACCGCTGATGCCGTAGCGCTGCTGAAGACCTGGGACTTCACCCAGCCGCGCGACTCCGCGGCCGCGGCGTACTTCAACGTCTTCTGGAAGAACCTGCTGCTGGACACGTTCGGCGACGAGCTGCCCGAGGACTACCTGCCCAGCGGCAGCGACCGCTGGTTCACGGTGGTGCGCGAGCTCTGGACGACGCCGGACGACCCGTGGTGGGACGACAAGCGCACGCAGGACAAGGTCGAGACGCGTGACGACGACATCGTGCGCGCCCTGGACGAGGCGACGACCGAGCTGTCCGGCCTGCAGGGCAGCGATCCGTCGGCCTGGCGCTGGGGTGCGCTGCACACGCTGACCGTGCAGAACCAGTCGCTCGGCCAGTCGGGCATCTCGCTCATCGAGCGCATCTTCAACCGCGGACCCATCGAGACAGCGGGTGGCGAGTCGATCGTCGACGCCACGGGGTGGACCGCGAAGAACGGGTACGTGGTCGACTGGGTGCCCTCCATGCGGATGGTGCTCGACCTGTCCGACCTCGACTCCTCGACGTGGGTGCACCTCACCGGAGCGAGCGGGCACGCCTACGACCCGCACTACGCCGACCAGCTCGACGCGTGGCAGAACGGCACGACGTACCCGTGGGCGTTCACGCCGCCGGCCGTGCAGGCGGCGGCGCGCGACCACCTCGTCCTGCAGCCGTGATCGGCCGCGCGGAGGTCGTGCGGAGGCTGCGCGCCGCGGGCTGCGTGTGGGCGGAGGACGAGGCGGACCTGATCCTGCGCGAGGGCGGCGACGTCGAGGCACTCGTCGCACAGCGCGTGTCGGGGGCACCGCTCGAGGTCGTGCTCGGCTGGGCGGAGCTTGCCGGCGTCCGCGTGCACCTCGATGCGGGCGTGTTCGTCCCGCGTCGGCGCAGCGAGCTGCTCGTCGACCTCGCGCGGGAGGAGGCGTCGCGGTTCGCGTCCCCCGTCGTCGTCGACCTGTGCTGCGGGTCGGGCGCGGTCGGCGCAGCGGTGGTGTCGGGGCTGCCCGCGGCCACGCTCGTCGCGGCCGACGTCGACGCGGTCGCGGTCGCGTGCGCACGCCGCAACGTCGAGCCGCTCGGGGGCACGGCGTACCTCGGCGACCTCTACGCCGCGCTGCCCGTGTCGGTCGTGGCGGACGTGCTCGTCGTGAACGCGCCGTACGTGCCGAGCGACGAGGTGGGCCTGCTGCCGCGGGAGGCCCGCGACCACGAGCCGCGCACCGCCCTCGACGGGGGCGCGGACGGTGCGGAGCTGCACCGGCGCGTGGCAGCGGGGGCGCCCGCGCGGCTCTCCGCCGACGGCGTCCTGCTCGTCGAGACGAGCGCCGCGCAGGCCGAGCTCACCGTCGCCGCGTTCGAGTCCGCCGGACTAGTCGCCACCGTCGTCCACGACGACGACCTCGACGCCACCGTCGCCCTCGGCCGCCACCCCAGCAGACCCCGGATGTAACAGGCGGTGTTGGGGTCTCCCGGCGCCAGAGACCCCAACAACGCCTGTGACACGCGCTCTATCGGCTGGGCCTCTTGCGGGGTCTTCGGTCAAGGTGGCGGGGATCCGGGTCGATCCGCACTGGTGGGACTGCGCACGTTCGCCGTGGTCGCCCTCGCCGCTGCGCTGGGGTGGCTGGTCTTCCGTGCCGCCGTCACGCGACGCGTCCCCTGGATCTCCCTCGCGCTGGTGCTCCTGCTGCTGGTGCCGCTGTTCGTGACGGAGAGGCAGTGGCTCTCGACCGAGAACCGGCTCGCCGGCGTCGCGCGCAGCGAGGCGCGCAACGGTCTCGGGGTGCACTGCCAGCGTTTCGGCGAGACGTTCACCTACGCCGGGTCCGAGCTCGGCCACGTCGAGTACGACGAGACCGGCGCGCCGCGCACCGCGGCGTTCCTGTCCTACGACACCTGCCAGCAGCTCTCGGCGTACCTCGGCAGCGCGGCCGACCGTGCGGCTCCGACCCTCGACGAGGTGATCGCGGTGCACGTGCTCACCCACGAGACCGCGCACCTCACCGGCATCGCCGTGGAGTCGGAGGCGGAGTGCTGGGCGGTGCAGCGCGACGCCCGCACAGCCACGATGCTCGGCGCGACCCCCGACCAGGCGGCGGCACTGGTCGCGACGTACTGGACCCAGGTGTATCCGCGGATGCCCGACGCCTACCGAACCCCCGACTGCGCCCCGCGCGCCCGCCTCGACGAGACCCCCACCGACAGCACCTGGCCCTGAACCGTCGGATGTCACAGGCGTTGTTGGGGTTTCCCCGGGGCGAACACCCCAACAACGCCTGTTACATCCGGGGGTGGGGGAGGGGGCGGTAGCCGGAGGGGGTGAGGACGCCGTCGACCCGGCGGTCGTGGGTGGTCGCGGGGATCTCGTCGAGGACCTCGTCGTCGTGCACCACGGCGACGACCAGCGGGCGCTGCGACGGCTCGACGTCGTCGAGGCCGGCCAGCAGCCGGTCGTA
>DASSQW010000020.1:0-5092 GCA_035702165.1 Candidatus Nanopelagicales bacterium | reverse complement strand
GTTCTGGGTCCCCGTGCTCGTGATCGTGGTGACCGTCACCGCCAATCTCGCTCTCGACCGGCTGCTCGTCCGGGCGCGGCCCGGGGAGGACCTGACCGACGTCGACGGGTTCGGCAGCGACGGGCTCGGCATCGGGCTGGCGCTGCTGACGTCGTTCCTGCTCCTGCCGATCGTGGCGATGGCGATGGCGACGACGGTCGAGATCGTCGATGCGATGGCGAAGGGCGACGAGATCGACTCCGTCACCGCGTTCCGGCGGGTGCTCGTGCACCCGGGTGGCTGGGGCGTGGCGATCGGCGTGTACATCGTGGTCACGCTGCTCGCGACCACCTGGTGGCTGCTGCCCGCCGCCCTGTGGCTGGTGTCGAGGTGGGCGATCGCGCTGCCGGCGACCGAGCTCGAGGACGAGGGCGTGCGTGCCGGCTTGCGCCGCAGCGCGGAACTGACGACGGGTCGGCGTGTCCGGTCGATCCTGGTCGGCGGGTTCCTGGTGTGGCTCGCCTTCTCGCTGCCCGACGGCGTCGGCGCGATCGTGCTGCTGGTGACCGGCTGGCCGTTCTTCGTGACCGACGTCGTCTCGGTCGTCGTCGCGGCGTTCCTCGTCCCCGCCGCCTCGATCGGCCTCACCCTGCTCTACTACGACCTCCGCGCCCGCCAGGCCCTGCCCACCCCCACCGAGCCGCGAGTAACAGCCTGAACGTGCATATCCGGGCCTCGGAAACGCACGTTCAGGCTGTTACTCGCGCATCGTCAGCGGGTGGGGGTGGTGAGGATGCCGCGCTCGAGGGCGACGGTGACCGCCCGGGTGCGGTCGTCGACTCCGAGCTTGTCGAACACGTGCAGCAGATGTGTCTTGACCGTGGCCTCGCCGATGAACAGCTCGCGGGCGATCTCGGGGTTCGAGCGGCCCTGCGCGACCAGCTGCAGCACGTCGAGCTCGCGCGGCGTGAGCTGGTCGCCTCCGCGCACCTGGCGCATCAGCTTCGCGGCCAGCGGCGGTGCGAGCACGGTCTCACCGCGGGCGGCGGCGCGCACCGCGGCCACCAGCTGCTCGCGCGGGGTGTCCTTGAGCAGGTAGCCGGTGGCCCCGGCCTCCACCGCGCGCAGGATGTCCGCGTCGGTGTCGTACGTCGTGAGCACGAGCACCCGCGCGGAGCCCGCAGACGTGATCGCGGCCGTCGCGGTCGCGCCGTCCATCACCGGCATCCGCAGGTCCATGAGCACGAGGTCGGGCGCGAGCTGCGCAGCGAGCGCAATTCCCTGCGCGCCGTCGCCGGCCTCGCCCACGACCTCGATGTCGGCCTCGCTGCCGAGCAGCCCGGCGAGACCTGAGCGCACGACCGGATGGTCGTCGACGAGCAGCACGCGGATCACGGCACCCTCACCCGCACCTTCGTGCCGCGACCGGGTGCGGACTCCACGGCCGCGATCCCGCCGACCTCCTCGACTCGTGCGACAAGCCCGCTGAGGCCGTACCCGCTCGGGGGTGCGGCGAGGTCGAAGCCGGCGCCGTCGTCGCTGATCGTGATGGTCGCGCCGTCCTCGTCGTAGCCGAGCAGGACGTCGACGTGCTGCGCGCCGGAGTGCCGCGCGGCGTTGGCCACCGCCTCCTGCGTCGCGCGCAGCGCAGCGACCTCGCTGCTCGACGAGAGCGGCCGCGGCTCTCCCTCCACGTGCAGCGCCACGGGTACGCCGAGGTCGGCACGCGAGGTGAGGCGGGCCAGGGCCTGGGGGAGCGCCGCGCCATCGAGCGCCGGCGGGGACATCGCGCCCACGAGGGCGCGCGCCTCCGCGAGGTTCTCGCGCGCGGTGTCCTGGATCTGCGCGAGCCGTGCCGCCACGGCGTCCGCGTCGCCGCGGCCGGCTGCGGCCTCAGCCGCCTGCGACAGCATCACGATGCTCGTGAAGCCCTGCGCCAGCGTGTCGTGGATGTCGCGCGCGATGCGCTCGCGCTCGGCCAGGGCTCCGGCCTCGCGCTCGGCAGCGGCGAGCTCGGCCTGGGCCTCGTGCAGCTCGGTGAGCAGCTGCTTGCGCTGACGGCTCTCGCGGACGAGCCCGTCGATGAACAGGCCGATCACGAGGGCGAACACGATGTTGCCGATGCTGGTGACCGAGTGCACCGCCCACGAGCCGGTCGACCAGCCGTCGGCGGCGATCAGCTCGACGTTCCAGACGATCGTCATCACGACGACGGCCAGGATCGACTCGCGGCGCTCCAGCAGCAGGAAGCACTGGGGGTAGAGGGCGAACAGCAGGACGAGGCTGCTCTGGTCGATCCAGGTCAGCAGTGCGAGGACGACGATCGCCAGCACGATGTAGGCGTAGCGGCGCCAGTCGTGGCAGCGCGCGCCCGGGCCGGCGAGCACGACGTACCCTGCGACGAGGACGGCCAGCAGCGCGAAGCCCGGCCACGCGTTCCCGTTCGCGGCGAGGAACGCGCCTGTGACGGCCACCATGAGGCCGAACAGCACGTGCCAGCCGACGATGGTCCGCTCGGCGAAGTCGCGGGTGTCGACCTCGGCTGCCATGGGGTGATCCTCGTCGATCCGGTGCGCGTCAGTCCTGCCCGCGCTTGTTCCAGCGGAAGAAGACCAGGCTGAGGACCAGGCCGCCGATGCACCATGCGACCAGGACCGCGGCGCACAACGGCAGCTCCCAGGAACCGGCCACCTCGAGGTTCGCAGCGGCGTCGGGCAGGAACACCGAGCGCATCGCCTGGGTGAGCCACTTGAGCGGGAAGAAGCTCGCGAAGACCTGCATCCAGTGCGGAAGGTTCGAGAAGACGAAGAACACGCCCGAGGTGAACTGCAGCACCAGCACGATGGGCGAGACGACCGCCGACGCGCCCTTGCCGGTCTTCGGTACGACGGAGAACGCGATGCCGCACAGCGTGCACGCGACGAGGCCCAGGACGCTCGCCCACACGAAGGTGAACCACTTCATCGGGTCCGTCGGCAGGTGCAGCTTGTAGAACAGGACGCCGACGACGACGAGCAGGAACACCTGCGCGACGTACGCGACGAAGACCAGTCCGATCTTGCCGATGAAGTACGACGCCTTCGGCATCGGCATGCCCTGCAGGCGCTTCAACGTCCCGTCGTCGCGCTCCATCGGGATCGCGATGGCGAGGTTCTGGAACGACGTGTAGAGCACGCCGGAGGCGATCATGCCCGCGACGAAGTACTGGGCGAACGTGATGTCGGGCCCGAGGTTCTGGTTGCCGAACACCGCGCCGAAGATCACGAGCAGCAGCACCGGGAGCAGGAAGTTCCAGACGGCCGAGTTGCGGTCGCGGAAGAAGGTCTTCAGCTCCACGCGCACCCGGCGCAGGCCCAGCGACAGGGTGCCGGGGATGCGCTCGGCGGAGGCGGGCGGAGGTACGAGCGTGGTGGTCATGACGCGTCCTCGTGGTCGTGGCCGATGAGGGACAGGTAGACGTCCTCGAGGCTCGGGCGGTGGATCGCGAGCGACGGGATCTCGCCGCCGATCCGCGCCGCGAGGCCGCGGACGAACGCGGTGGGCTCGTGGGTGCGCTCGCTGCGCAGCTCGTCGTCCTCGCGCCAGGTCACCGTCGCGAGCGACTCGTCGCGGCCGCCGAGGCGCGCAGGGACGTCGCAGGCGATGACGCGGCCGCGCGAGATGACCGCGACCCGGTCGGCCAGCACCTCGGCCTCGTCGAGGTAGTGCGTCGTCAGCAGGATCGTCGTACCGAGGCCGCGCAGGCTGCGGATGAGCTCCCAGAACTCGCGGCGGGCCTCCGGGTCGAAGCCGGTGGTGGGCTCGTCGAGGAAGAGCAGCTCCGGGCTGCCGAGGATGCCGAGCGCGACGTCGAGGCGTCGGCGCTGGCCACCGGAGAGGTCGAACCCCCTGGTACGACGCTTCTCCACGAGCCCGACAGCCTCGATCACCTCGTCGACCGGGCGGGGCGCGGGGTAGTAGCCGGCGAAGTGGCGCAACGACTCCTCGACCGTGAGGTCGCCGAGGTCGTTGGCGCTCTGCAGCACGATGCCCAGCCGGGTGCGCCAGACGCGGTCGCCCCGGCCCGGGTCGACACCGAGCACCTCGACCTCGCCGTCGTCGCGGTGGCGGTAGCCCTCGAGGATCTCGGTGGTGGTCGTCTTGCCGGCGCCGTTGGGCCCGAGGAGGGCGAGCACCTCACCGCGGACGACGTCGAGGTCGACGCCGTCGCAGGCCTGGGTCTCGCCGTACTGCTTGCGCAGCCCGCGGACACGCACCGCGAGGTCGGCGCCCTCGGGGACGGGCACGAGCAGCGCGTCGGCAGAGCGGTCGGTCGTGGTGGTCATGGCGCTACCTTGCCGCAGCAGCGCGTACGACGGCAGCGATCGACGGGTGGCTCCTGCGCTCCACCGACCGGTGGAGGCCGAAACCCTGCTGCGCCCCGTGCCTCTGCGTGGTGGAGTCGATGGGTGGCGATCGAGATGACCGAGCCGGGCGTCGACGGGCTGCCCGCCGTCCTCATCGCGCTGCGCTCGTGGCAGCGCCCCGACGAGGTGCGCGTGCCGCTGCACCCCGGCGACATCGGCTGGTTCTGGCGCTTCGGCCCCGAGGCGACCGCTGCGGCCGTGCGGACCTGGTCCGACGGCACCCGGCTCGTGGCCGTCGGGCTGTACGACGACGGCGTCCTGCGACTGGCGACCGATCCCGGGATCGACAGGGGATCGGCGCACGCGATCGCGGACGGCGTGTGGGGAAGGAATGGTGCGCTCTTAGCAACGAGGGGCACCTTCAGTGCGGACGAGCCGGGGGTGGAGGTCGTGGAGGTGCGTGCTGCGGACGGGGTGCGGGCGGCGCTGCGCGCCCGTGGGTGGGTCGACGACGAGCCGTGGACGCCGCTGGTCCGCGACCTCGCCGAGCCCGTGCCGGACCCGCGCGTGCGCATCGTCGAGGTCGGGCCGGACACGGTCGACGACCGCGTCGCGGTGCAGCGGGCGGCGTTCGACTCCTCGACCTTCACGGCGGACCGCTGGCGCGCGATGGCCGCAGGTCCGGCGTACGCCGACGCCCGCTGCCTCGTGGCCTACGACGACGGCGTGCCGGTCGCCGCGGTCACGGTCTGGTCGGCCGGACCCGG
>DASSQW010000019.1:0-3471 GCA_035702165.1 Candidatus Nanopelagicales bacterium | reverse complement strand
CTGACGGACTGGCAGGGCGTTTCTACGTCCGTCAGGGCGACGACGGGATCCCGGCCTCCTGCCGAGCGGTCGTGGCCCTGCGCGGCGATCCCGGGCCGGCGTCCGCCTTCGTGGGGGACGCCGGAGAGACCGCCTCGGGGGTGGGGGTCAGAGGAGTCCGGTCGTCACTGGGGCCAGATGGGGGAGCTCGGCGTCGGTGAAGAGGCGGGAGCGGATGAGGAAGCGGCGGCCGGTCGGAGCCTCGAGCGAGAAGCCGGCACCGCGGCCGTCGACGACATCGATGGTGAGGTGCGTGTGCGACCAGTACTCGAACTGGCCCTTGCTCATCCAGACCTCGACGAGCTCCCGGGTGCCGCCGTCGTCGACCACCCCGATGTCGAGCGCGCCGAGGCGGACGTCGCTCGGGCCGGTCATGAACTCGCCCGCCGGGTAGCACATCGGCGCGCTGCCGTCGCAGCAGCCGCCGGACTGGTGGACCATCAGCGGCCCGTGCAGCGCCCGGAGGCTGCGGAAGAGCTCCGCAGCCTCCGGGGTGACCGCGACGCGCGCGACGGTGCTGTCGCTCATCGTCTGGATCTCCAGCGCAGCGTCGACCTAGAAGAAGCCGAGCTTCTGCGGGGCGTAGGACACCAGCAGGTTCTTCGTCTGCTGGTAGTGGTCGAGCATCATGTGGTGGGTCTCGCGGCCGACACCGGAACCCTTGTAGCCGCCGAACGCCGCGTGCGCGGGATAGGCGTGGTAGCAGTTGGTCCACACGCGACCGGCCTGGATGCCGCGACCCATCCGGTACGCCGTGTTCATGTCGCGGCTCCACACGCCGGCGCCGAGGCCGTACAGCGTGTCGTTGGCGATCTTCAGCGCGTCGTCGAAGTGGTCGAACCGCGTGACGGAGACGACCGGCCCGAAGATCTCCTCCTGGAAGATCCGCATCGAGTTGTCGCCCTCGAAGATGGTGGGCGTGACGTAGTAGCCGCCCGACAGCTCGCCGCCGAGGTCGGCGCGCTCGCCGCCGGTGACGACGCGAGCGCCCTCCGCCTTGCCGATCTCGATGTAGGACAGGATCTTCTCGAGCTGGTCGTTGCTCGCCTGCGCGCCGATCATCGTCTCGGTGTCGAGGGGGCTGCCCTGCTTGATCGCCCTCGTGCGAGCGGTCGCGTCGGTGAGGAACTTGTCGTAGATCGACGACTGGATGAGCGCGCGGCTCGGGCAGGTGCAGACCTCGCCCTGGTTGAGCGCGAACAGGGTGAAGCCCTCGAGCGCCTTGTCGTAGAAGTCGTCGTCCTGCGCGGCGATGTCGCCGAAGAACACGTTCGGGCTCTTGCCGCCGAGCTCGAGGGTCACCGGGATGATGTTCTGCGCGGCGTACTGCATGATCAGCCGGCCGGTCGTGGTCTCGCCGGTGAACGCGATCTTGGCGATGCGCGGCGACGACGCCAGCGGCTTGCCCGCCTCGACGCCGAAACCGTTGACGATGTTGACGACGCCCGCGGGCAGCAGGTCGGCGATGAGCTCCATCACGAACAGCAGCGACACCGGCGTCTGCTCCGCCGGCTTGATGACGACGGCGTTCCCCGCGGCGATGGCGGGCGCGAGCTTCCACGCGGCCATGAGGATCGGGAAGTTCCAGGGGATGATCTGCCCGACGACGCCCAGGGGCTCCTGGAAGTGGTAGGCGACGGTGTCCTCGTCGATCTGCGAGATCGAGCCCTCCTGGCCGCGCAGAACGCCGGCGAAGTAGCGGAAGTGGTCGACCACGAGCGGGATGTCGGCTGCGAGGGTCTCGCGGATCGGCTTGCCGTTCTCCCACGTCTCGGCGATCGCGATGGCCTCGAGGTTGGCCTCGATGCGGTCGGCGATGCGGTTGAGCACGTTGGCACGCTCGTTGACCGGCGTACGGCCCCACGCCGGGGCGGCCGCGTGGGCGGCGTCGAGGGCGCGGTCGATGTCGACCTCGTTGCCTCGGGCCACCTCGCAGAAGACCTGGCCGGTGACGGGCGTGACGTTCTCGAAGTACTGACCGCTCGCCGGCGGGACGTACTCGCCGCCGATCCAGTGGTCGTACCGCGCGCGGAACTGGACCGGGCTGCCCTCGGTGTTGGGGTTGGCGTACAGAGCCATGCGTCTGCCTCCGGGTGGGAACGCCCGGGGGTGCCGGGCTCGGTGGCGGGACGCTAGGCCGCGCAACGTTGCACCGACGTTGCGCCGTACCCCTCCCCCTCCCCCTCCGACGTCACTGCCGCACTGCAGCCATTCCGGCCGGTTCTTCCTGCATTCGGGCAGTGACGTGCGGGGTCAGGGGGTGGCGCCGAACTCGGCGTCGAGCGCGGCGAGGTGCAGGCGGGCGAGGTTGTGCTCGGCGGAGCCCGTGGGCAGCAGGCGCAGCGCGGCGGTCCAGACCTCGGGATCGTCCTGGCCCCAGGCGGTCTCGGCCCACCGGAGCACCAGCGGCGCGTCGCCGGAGGCGAGCACGGCGGCACGCAGCCGGTCGTGCAGCCGTCGGCGGATGCGACCCACGCCGGGCGACTCGGAGTGGGGCAGCACCGGCCCCCGGTACGCCGTGAGCGCGGACGCGACGTCGCCGCGGCGCGCCGCGGAGTCGACCTCGGAGACGTCGGTCGTGAGGCCGTGGGGCAGCCGGTACGGGCGGGACTGCGGGGCGAGCGGCCCGAGCGCCGAGCGCAGGCGCGACATCTCCGCGCGCACGGTCACGAGCGGCAGGTCGTCGGCGTGCAGCTCGATCGCGAGCTGCTCGGCGGACAGGCCGTCCGGGTGCGCGCAGAGCAGCAGCAGGATCTCGGAGTGCCGCTGCGACATCACCCGGCGCTCCCCTCCGACGCGGAGCGCGGCATGGTCGACGCCGAGCACCTCGAGGCGCCGTACGTCGACCGATGTGCGGCGCGACGGGCGCACGAGCCGCTGCGGTCCCTGCGTCATCGCCTGCAGCCGGAGCTCGGCCTCGACGGCGTGCACGGCCGCCTGGACCAGCGCCATCGACTGCGGCGTCGCGACGACGTCGCCGCCGGTGACATCGAGGACTCCGGCCACCTCGCCGGTGAACGGGTCGTGCACGGGCACCGCTGTGCAGCTCCACGGCTGCACGATGCGGCCGTAGTGCTCGTGGGCGAAGATCTGCACGCCGTGGTCGAGCGCGAGCGCCGTACCAGGCGCGTTCGTCCCGGCGTGGTCCTCGCTCCAGCGTGCGCCGGGCACGAAGTTCATCGTCTCCGCCCGCAGCCGCAGCCCCGGCGAGCCCTCGACCCAGAGCAACCGGCCCTCGTTGTCCGAGACGGCCACGAGCAGGTCGCAGTCGACCGCGTCGTCGACGAGCAACCGCCGGATCACCGGCATCACGCTCGCGAGGGGGTGCGCGTCGCGGTAGTCGCGCAGCTCGTCGTCGGTGAGCTCCACGGGCGGGAGCACGCCGTCGGCGTCGACGCCGCTCGCACGCGAGCGCTGCCAGGACTCGAGGAC
>DASSQW010000018.1:0-16566 GCA_035702165.1 Candidatus Nanopelagicales bacterium | reverse complement strand
CGTGGCGGGACTGCCGCCGGGCCGCCAGGTCGGTGCGGGCCGAGGGCCTGCGCGGCGTCCTGGCGCGGTCGGCCGTGCTGGCCGACGGCCGCGAGCTCGCGTGGTTCCCGGCGCGCGGCGCCCGGGCCACCGCCGTGGGTGCCCCGCTGCCGTTCGCGCGCTGGCGCCACCAGCCCTCGGAGCCGGCCACCGAACCAGCCTGAGACCGACGAGCCGCGGGGAGTGCCGTGCGTGGGCCGCGTGACAACAAGTTGACATAATGCACGTTATCGGCGGTTCAGGGAGCAGGCGCGGGCGGGCGGCTGACGTCCGCGAGGCCGCCTCCAGCGCCGCCCGGCCGGTCAGACGTCAGGGTGGCAGGCGCCGGCGCCCAGCGACGCCAACCCGGCGAGCTCGGGCTCGGCGAAGTCCTTCTGGCCGGTGTTGTCGGCGTTCATGAGCAGCCGTCTGCCGTCGGTGTGATCCAGACCCACGAGGTGGCCGAGCTCGTGCAGCATGACCGCCCGCACCTCGGCCTTGTCGCCGGAGAGCATCGTGGCCTTCGCCCACGCCGCGTCGAGGTCGATCTCGCCCGACACGAAGACCCACGACCCGTCGGGCGCCTGCACCGGGCGCGGGCGCGCCCAGCCGGCGAGGTCGGGCGTGCTCTCGCCGGCGTCGGCCGACGGCGTCCCGAACGAGACGAGCACCGGCGCCCAGGTGTCGGCGTAGACCGCCGGCTGGTAGAGCGCGCGGTCCTCGACCGGTGCCTCGGTCGTCGATCCGTCGTAGACGAAGCGCAGCCCGCTGTACTTCGTGACCTCCGCCATCGCGGACGTCAGCAGCGCCAAGGCGCCCTGCGGCATCCCCCTGGCGCGCACGACGTAGTGGATCGGACGGCACGGGGACCACGTGATCGGTGTCCGCTCGTCGCTCTGCAGACCGAGGTAGGTGTAGTAGGTCGAGGCACCGGCCGGCGCAGGCCCGTCGGCCAGGGTCGTCGGACGAGCCGTCTCGCCGATCCCGGGCGGCGGACCCAGCGTGGAGTTGCCCGGCGTCATGGCGAGCAGCCCGGACGAGCCGCGCTGGACGAACTGCAGCGCCACCACGCCGGCGATCGCCAGCGCGCCGAGGGCACCGAGCAGGACGAGCTTGCGGTTCACCCGCCGTCGCGGCTCGGTCCACTGGTGGCGCTCGTCGCCCCAGCCGACGACCGGCGGAGTGTCGCTGCGCCACGGGATCGGTGCGGACTCGCGCCCGGTGGCCTCGTCGCGCACCCACTGCGGGACGCGGCCCGACGGCGAGCGCGGCAGATCGTCGGGTGGTACGTCGCGCGCCATCTGTCTCCCCCGTCGTGCGACCCGTGACGCGACAACGGTAGCCGTCCGGGCGGTGCGAGGCTCGTCGTCAGGCGTCGCGGTGGCACGCGCCGGCGCCGAGCGAGGCGAGGCCCCGCTTCTCCTCGGCGGTGAAGTCGTCGACGCCCTCGACCTCGTCGGGGTTCATGAGCAGCGCGCGGTTCGACACGTGGTCGAGGCCGACGAGATGGCCGAGCTCGTGCAGCAGGGTCGCGCGCGCCTGCTTCTGCTCGCCGTGCGCGAGCTCGTCGGCGAAGACGGCACTGTCGACGTGGATCTCGCCGGACACGTCGACCTCGTCGCCGTCGTCGGCGACGACGCTGTAGGGCTCGGCCCACGCGAGGTTGTCGCCGGCGAGGCCCTCGTCCGTGCCGGGCTCGGTCCACGCGATGAGAACGGGAGCCCACCGCTCGCCGTACACCTTGGGCTGGTAGAGGTTGCGCCGATCGGCCAGCGGCTCGCTCGTGCGACCGTCGAAGACGAAGGTCAGGCCGGTCGCCTTCGAGATCTCGTCGACGGCTGACTGCAGCACGTCGACACCGCCGGCCGGTTCGCCCTCCCGGCGTACGACGTAGTGGATCGGTCGGCAGGGCGACCAGGTGACGGGCGTGACGCCGTCGGCCTGCAGCGACAGATAGGCGAAGTCCTTCGACGACCCCGCGGCCAAGGGCGAGGGCGCGATCGAGGTGGGTCGCGACGTCTCGCCCACCCCCGGGCCTGGGGAGTCGATGTGGTCGTAGCCCGGGCGCGAGCTGACCGGAGTCGGCGCCGGGCCGTCGGGGTCCTGGAACCCGGCGTACAGCCCCCCGCCGTTGCCGCCCGCGAACTGGACGGCGACCAGGAAGGCGACCCCGCCGCCCACGGCCAGCACGAGCGGCCATCGCCGACGACGGGCCGGCGGCGGGGCGGCGTAGGCCTGGCCGGTGCTCCAGCTCGTCCAGGTGGGCACGTCGAGCCGGGTGCGCGGATCGGGCGGCGGCAGCTGCGACGCCGGCGTGGGCGAAGGCAGCTCCGAGATCGCGACCGGCGGTGCCCACGTCGGAGGCGGCACGGCGCCCGACGGCTCGCCGTACGCCTGCTCCTGCTCGTCCACGTGCTCCCCTCCCCCGCTGCCGGGACAGGGTACGACGCAGTCCTCGCCGTGGTGATCCGCCGCGCGGGCGATCAGCGCGCGCGAGGCCTCGAGGCCAGGACCTCGCCGCTCCAGCACGACACGACCCGGTGCTCGTCAACGGTGAGCCAGAACACGGCGTGCTGCCCGCGGTCGCGGCCCCAGCGGCGGACGTCCGCGGGGTCGACGTCGTCGACGCCGAAGCACTCCTCCGACCACGACAGGTCCGGAGCGCGTCCCACCAGCGCGGTCGGCTCGTGGCCGGCGCGTCGGATCTCGGCGGCGAGGTCGGACATGGCCGCTGCGTTGGCGGCGTCGTCCTGCTTCTCGCTGAACGGATTCTCGGCCGTCACCACCCACACGTCGCGGTCGAGCCCGATCGCGGACGCGCCCGACCACGCTCGCCCGTGGGCGTCGACGACCTCGGTGGCGAGGTACGCCGAGAGCAGCGCGACGTCGATGGGACGCGGCGCGTCGTGCAGGTCCGGACGCATCAGCCGGCGTGCACGGTGTGCCCGGCCGCGCGCAGCGCCTCGATCGCCCGCTCGAGCGCGGCGGCGTGCACCAGCACGTAGTCGGTGTCGTACGTCGAGACCACGAAGACGCTCACGTCGACGTCCGCCAGCGGCGCGGTGAGCTCGGCCATGACGCCGACCATGGAGAAGTCGAGCGGGCCGGCGACCTCGAGCGCGCGCCAGTCCGGCTCGACGCGGACGTGGACGCCGGCGGGCGCCTCGTCCTCGCGGCAGACCAACGACACCTCGTCGCCGGTGCGCGTCACCGAGAAGAACGACGTCCCGCGCGCGGGCACGGGCCAGGCCGCATCGACCGGCAACCGGCACACCGACAACCGCTCGGGCAGCACGCGCAGGTCCATGCCGCCATCCTGCCGCAGGAGGCGTTCAGCCGACGACGAACGCCGCCGAGGCCCCGGACGATCCGGTGTTCCACCGGTCGCCGCGGAAGGAGAAGAGCACCCGGTAGGCGTAGCCCGTCCGGGCACGAAGGAGGTAGAAGCCGAGAGTCCCGTTCGAGCGGGTCACCACGACCAGCGACTGCACGCGGGCCCATCGCCCGGACACTCGGATCTGGAGCGTCGCTATCACCTCGCGGCCCGACACGCCCGGCGCGAGCACGACGACGAAGCGCGCATCGGTCGCCTTGTGGAAGTAGCGGATCCCGTTGCGTGCTGTGTAGCCCGACGACGTGTACACGGTCATCCGCGACGGCACGGACCAGCGACGCACCGTCGAGGTGGCGTCATAGTGCGTCGCATCACCGGCCGCGTACACCTGCACGCCGCCCGAGTACGACGACGTGAACAGCACTCGGACATAGCCGGTCGCGTCGGTCACGGCAGCTTTGGTGACGATCTTGCCCGCGCTCGGCTGGAAGGTGAGGCGGACTGGTGTCCCCGGCCGCCCCGTGGTGACGATCGAGACGGCGACCGGCAGCCCGAGTCGCGACGGGTTGCGCACGGACACGACAAGCGTCGTGTTCGAGGGCGTACCCGCGATGCTGGTCATCAGCGCGTAGCCGGGCGCCCACATGTCGCGCGCCAGCACCAGGACGTGCGACTCGTCGGCCGAGAACGAGAGACCGAGCGGGAGCGGCTCGACGTCGTTCCCCTGGCCGGCGGGCGCGAGGCCGAACGGCCCGACGACCAGGCCTCCGGTCTCCACTTCCCGCACCTCGACCGTGCGGTCCCCTGCGTCGGATCCTGAGAGGATCCGCGTTCCGTCGCGCGTGACCACGGGAGCCGGCCCCAGCGCGACTTTCCAGGTGCGAGCCGTCTCCTGCAGGTCTACGTCGAGCATGACATCGGAGTAGCCGTACGGGCGCACCAGAACGCGGTCGCCGATCGCGAGCACTACGGCCATGTCGTACGCAGCCGCGGATGTGCGCTCACCGCTCAGTCCCGCGGCCGTCGCGGTCCACGCCCGTACATGCTCGCTGCTCCCGAGAGCGAACAGAGTGGTAGTCCCGCCCGACAGCTGCGTGTCGAGGTCGACCTGCGCGTCCGGCGTCCCGGGTTCCTTCACCGCGCCGCTCTGCAGGTCCACGTGGCCGACGTTCGTCGCGCCGACGCACCCGTACGTGTAGAACAGCATGGAGCCGACGCGCGCAAGCTGGTCAGCGCAGTGACCGATGGCGTACGTGGCGCCCACGGCCTTCGATGGCACGTCGATCGCGACGATCTCGTCGGTCGATGACCTCACCACGTACGCCGTGACCCGATCCTCCGAGAGCACGAGGTGCGCCGCACCGGTGAAGCCGCTGAGGGTCGACAGCACCGAGCCGGCTTCATCGAGCAGGACGACGGAGTCGCCGTCGAGCACCACGAGCGTGCCGTTCGCGTCCACCATCTGGGTGGGTGCCGTCAGCGCGACCGGGGTCACCTGCGCGATGAACGGGCCAGCGTGGGCGGGAGCCGCGGCCGCCGACACCAAGCTCGCGGCTACAGCGGTCACCAGCAGTGCCGCGACCGTCCGCCGTGTTCGCATGAGCCTCCCCCGTCCCCGTGCTGCCGCGCGGAGACTATCGGCCGCGGCTGCCTCATGGCACCGTGAACGTCCCGCTCACACGTTGGGCGGGTCGCGGACGCGAGGGCTCCGGACCCGCCATCATCGGCGCCATGAGCGCGACCGAGCCCCGCACGTGGGACGAGCTGCCCGTACGCCGCAGGGAGCAGAAGGCCTGGTACTGGTACGAGTGGGCGCAGTCGGCGTTCGTCACGACCGTCTCGGTGGTGCTGGCGCTCCCCTATCTCACCAGCATCGCCAACAACGCGGCCGGCTGCCCCGACGTCGGGTCCGACGACACGTGCCCCAACACCGTGTCGCTGCTGGGAATCCCGGTCTCGCCTGGATCGGCCGTCTTCTACGTCATCACCATCGCGACGGTGCTCTCGTTCCTCGCGATGCCCGTGGTCGGTGCCCTCGCCGACCGGTCGTCGTCGAAGAAGCGCTGGCTGGCCGGCTACGCCTGGGTCGGCGCCATCTCCGCCGCGTTGCTGTTCTTCGTCACCGGGACGAACTGGGGCCTCGGCGCGGTCCTCGTGATCATCGGCAACGTCTGCCTCATCGCGAGCCTCACCGTGTTCTCGGCGATCCTCGTCGACATCGCCGAGCCCGACGAGCGCGACTCGGTCTCCACCAAGGGCTGGGCGTTCGGCTACGTCGGCGGCGTCGCGCTGCTGGTCATCAGCCTCGCCGTGATCACCATCAAGCCCGCCGGCCTGGAGACCAGCCAGATCGTGCGCATCCTGTTCGTCGTCGCCGGTCTCTGGTGGGCAGGCTTCACCGTCATCCCCTACCTGAAGCTGCGCGACCACCTCGCCGAGAACCCCGACGCGCACGTCAGCCTCGGCAACAGCTTCCGCCAGCTGCGCGACACCCTGAACCACGCGCGCGACTACCCGCAGACGCTGCGCTTCCTGCTGGCCTTCCTGTTCTTCAACGACGGCGTCCAGACCGTCATCGCCGCAGCCGCCGTCTACGGCCAGTTCGAGCTCGGCATGAGCCAGACCTACATCTTCGCGGCAGTGATCCTGGTGAACCTCTTCGGCATCGTGGGTGCTCTGCTCATGGGCCGTATCGCCGCGCGCCGCGGCGCCTTCCACGTCGTGATGGGCGCCCTCGTCGTCTGGATGGTGCTCGTCATCGCGGGCTTCCTCGTGCCGCGCGGCAGCGTCGGGCTGTTCCTGCTGCTCGCGATCGGCATCGGCCTCGTCGTCGCCGGTACGCAGGCGCTCTCACGCTCGATGTACTCCCAGCTCATCCCCCGCGGCCGCGAGGGCGAGTACTTCAGCCTCTACCAGGCCTGCGAGCGCGGAACCTCCTGGCTGGGCACGCTGCTCTTCGGCATCGTGCACCAGCTCTCCGGCTCCTACCGCTGGGCCATCGTCGCGCTCATCGTCTTCTTCGCCGTGGGCATCGTCCTGCTGCGCCGCGTCGACATGCGGACCGGTGTCGTCGAGGCCGGCAACGAGGTACCTGCCGTCCTCTGACGCAGGCACTGGGCCGGGCGGGTGACCTGGCTCACGTCTGCCCTCCCCCGGTGCCGATGGAGGACGTGGCGGTCGCGTCGTCCCCGACGCCCTTCACCGTTTATCGGACGAGTTTCCTGTCAGTGATCCGCGGGAACACGGGAGACGTCTCAACCGTTAGCACCGTACGTGACCGCACCCTCCGGCGGTCCACCCCGACAGGCAGGACGACACATGAGCGACGGCGCCCTCCGCGGCACCCGGCTCGGCGCGACGAGCTACGAGACCGACGACCACGTCGAGCTGGCTCCCCGCCAGACGACGCACTACGACTGCCCCAACGGGCACACCGTGACCATGCCGTTCTCGGTGGAGGCCGACGTCCCCGCCGTGTGGGAGTGCCGGTGCGGCGCCGAGGCGGTCATCCGCGACGGCGAGAAGCCCGAGCCCAAGCCCACCAAGCCGCAGCGCACCCACTGGGACATGCTCCTCGAGCGCCGGTCGATCGAGGACCTCGAGATCCTGCTGCAGGAGCGCCTCGAGCTGCTGCGCGGGGGCAACGCCCCGGCGCGCAAGACGGCCTGACCCGGATCCCCCGGTCACGCCAGACCGCAGCACTTCCCCTTCCGAGCCCGTCGCCCACCAGGGTGGCGGGCTCGGGGCTTGTTGGGCGCCGTGCCTCAGGGCTCGAGGTCGTCGTCGCGCACGATCTCGCCCTGCACGATCTCGCCGCGCACGGGCCGGTCCTCCCGCACGACCTGCTCGTCTCGGACGACGTCGCCCGCGACCGTCGTCCGTGTGACGCGGCTGTCGACGACGAACCCGGCTGCCTCGGCCCGGCGGCGTACGAAGCGGGAGACGGTGCGCCGCGCGAACCTGCGCACCGGCGGGACGAGCAGGAGCAGGCCGACCGCGCTCGTGACGATGCCGGGGATCGCGATGAGCAGCCCGGCGACGAAGAGCGCACCTGCGTCGCCCATGTCGCGCCCGACCTGCTCCACCGACTGCTGGCTGACGGTCGGAGCGACGGTCATGCCGTCGACCTGCACGGGGCGCAACGAGCGGAACGCGGCGGCCCCTGCCCTGCGCATCACGGCCGCGCCGGTGATCACGAGCAGCAGGACGACGACGATCACGCCGCCCCACCCGATCAGCGACGCCAGCCACGACGCCACGAACCACTCGAGGACGACGTAGAGCGCCCCGAGCAGCAGGAACCACGCGCTCACGGCGTCACCAGCCAGCACCGCCGGAACGCTTGCCGGCGAGCAGCCGCTTGGCCTTCGCCGCCTTGTCGGCGGCGCCCCAGGCGGTGACGCGCCACAGCGCCTCGACGACGATCTTCTGGCTCATCTTGGAGTCGCCGAGCTCGCGCTCGACGAACTCGATCGGCACCTCGCGCACCCGCAGGCCGGCCTTCACCGCCCGCCAGCCGAGCTCGACCTGGAAGCAGTAGCCGGCGCTCTCGATGCCCGTGAGGTCCAACGCTCGGAGCGTCGACGCACGAAAGGCCCGGTAGCCGCCGGTGGCGTCCTTCATCGGTACGCCCAGCATGAGCCGGGTGTAGAGGCTGCCGCCGCGCGACAGCGCCTCGCGCGACTTCGGCCAGTTGACCACCGAGCCGCCGGGCACCCAGCGCGAGCCGAGCACCAGGTCGGCGTCGCGCAGCGCAGCGAGCAGCAGGGGGAGCTGCTCGGGCTGGTGCGAGCCGTCGGCGTCCATCTCGACGACCACGTCGTAGCCGTTCTCCAGCGCCCAGTCGAAACCGGCGAGGTAGGCGGCGCCCAGGCCCTGCTTGCCGGCGCGGTGCATCACCTTGATGTGGTCGTCGGTCGCGGCGAGGTCGTCGGCGATCTGGCCGGTGCCGTCCGGGCTGTTGTCGTCGGCGACGAGCACGTGCGCCTCGGGCACCGCCGCGCGCAGGCGCCCCACGATGAGCGGGAGGTTCTCGCGCTCGTTGTAGGTCGGGATGATCACGACGATGCGTCCCAGGTCGGAGAACGACGCCTCGGTCACGGTAGGGACTCCTCGGTCGGCCTGCTTTCTGCGAAGCCTACGGGGCGCCGCCTGCGCGAACGCAGCAGCACCAGGACAAGCAGGCCCACGGCCCCCGCGACGGCCGCCAGCTGGGGCAGCGCGCCGATGCGGTCGGAGACGGTCAGCGTGTCGCGCAGCGGAACCTTCGCGACCAGGTGGCCCGCCACGAACTCGGGCAGGCTCTGCTCGAGTGTGCCGTCGGGCGCGATGATCGCGCTGATGCCCGAGGTCGCGGCCACGAGCACGGCACGGCCGTGCTCGACCGCGCGCAGGCGCGACATGGCGAGCTGCTGCTCGGGCTGCCCGGTGCGGCCGTAGGTCGCGTTGTTGGTCTGCACAGCGAGGATGCGTGCCCCCTGGCCCTGCATCGCGCCCTCGACGCCCTCGCCGCGCACCGCGTTGCGCATCAGGTCGTCGTAGGCCACCTCGAAGCAGATCACGTCGCCGACGACGGCCGGACCGACCTGCAGCACACCGGTGCTGCTGCCCGCCGCGAAGTCACGCGGGACCCGGTCGAAGCGGCTGATGAGCTTCGCCAGGATCTCGCGGAACGGCACGTACTCGCCGAACGGCACCGGGTGCTGCTTGACGTAGAACGACGTCGGACCGCCGCCGCCCTGGACGCCCGTCGGCTGCCACACGATGCCGACGTTCCAGACGTAGTCGGGGTCGTCGGGCTTGGTGACGACGGCGCCGACCAGCACTGGCGCGTCGACGGCGTCGACCCCTTGCTGGATCAGCGTGCGTGCGTCGGGGTCGGCGTACGGATCGAGGTCGCTCGCGTTCTCGGGCCACACGACGAGCTCGGGCGGCGGCACGGCGCCGGCGTGCACGTCGGCGGCGAGCCGTTCGGTCTCCTTCACGTGGTTGGTGAGCACGAGCGCGCGCGTGTCCCCGAACGCGTCCATTCCCGGGCCGGCGACGTTGCCCTGCACCACCGCGGCCGTCGTGTACGCCGGTCCGCCGGCGGTCTCGCCCTCGACGGGCAGCGGCACGAGGCCGCCTGCGGTGCAGACCACCGCGACGCCGACGAGCGAGGCGACCGCGGCACGAGGTCGGTCGCGCACGGTCCACGCGAACGCGAGCAGGGCGCCGACGAGCGCGATGGCGAACGAGACGAGAGGGGCTCCGCCGAGCGCGGCGTAGGGCGTGAGCGTCGTCGAGGTCTGTCCGAAAGCCAGTTCGCCCCAAGGAAAGCCGCCGAACGGCATCCGGCCGCGCACCGCCTCGACGGCGACCCACATGAGCGGCACGGCGAGCGGCCAGACGCGGAGGGACGAGGTCGCGGCGACGCCGGCGCCGACGAGCCCGTAGAAGACCGAGAACGCGGCCCCGAGCAGCAGCCAGGCGTCGTCGCCGATGACCTGCATCCAGAGCAGGTGCCACAGCAGGAAGGCCAGGCCTGCGAGCATCCCGAGCCAGAACCCGCGCCGCGCCCTGACCCCGTGCCACGACAGCGTCATCAGCGCCAGAGCCGGCGGTGCGAGCCAGACGACGTCGTAGGGCGGGAAGGACAGCACGAGGAGCAGGCCGCCTCCCACCGACCCCATGACGCGGAGCAGGAGCCCGGTGCGCGACGACGTGTCGACGGGCTCAGGCATGGCCACAGGCTACGGGAGCGGTCTGGCCCAACCAGGCTCCTGCGGCGGTCACACCGGAGCGACGACGGGCGCGACCGCGGAGTTCCGCGGGCTCACTCGAAACGGGTGGGGTCGCCCGCGCCGACGCGCAGAACGACCGCCTCGTCCCCGCTGAGGTCGACGACGGTGGTCGGCTGCAGCCCGCACTCCCCCGAGTCGACGACCGCGTCGACGAGATGGTCGAGCCGCTCCTTGATGACCCAGCCCTCGGTCAGCGGCTCGTCCTCGCCCGGCAGCAGCAGCGTGCTCGACGCGAGCGGCTCGCCGTACTCCGTGAGGAGCGCACGGACCACCGTGTGGTCGGGGATGCGCACGCCGACCGTCCGCTTGCTCGGGTTCTGCAGCCGGCGCGGCACCTCGCGGGACGCCGGCACGATGAACGTGTACGGGCCCGGCGTGCACGCCTTGACGGTGCGGTACATCGCGTTCGACACCTGCACGTAGGGGCCCATCTGCGCGAAGTCCCGGCAGACGACGGTGAAGTGGTGCCGCTCGTCGAGATGGCGGATCTCGCGGATGCGCGCGAGGGCGTGCACGTTGCCGAAGGCCGCACCGAGCGCGTAGCCCGAGTCGGTCGGGTAGGCGATGAGGCCGCCGTCGCGCAGCAGCGCGACCAGCTGGCCGAGGGCGCGGGGCTGCGGGTTCTGCGGGTGGACGTCGTAGTAGCGGGCCACGCCGCGACACTACGACGCGCCGTCGCCCTCCCGCGGCGCTTCGGCGGTCGGCGGGCCCCAGTCCTCGCCCGTCTCGCGCCGGTAGTCGCGGACTGCGTCGTTGACGGTCGGGTGGAAGCGGTCCGGCCCCAGGACCGCCTCGAGCCCGAGGCGCCCGACCTTGAGGCGAACCGGGTCCTTGAGCTCGGCGAGGTGCAGCTGGGTGCCGGCCGCCTCCAGCTCGGTGACGAGGTCCTCCAGCATGTCGGCCGCCGAGGTGTCGACGTCGGTGATGGGCTCCGCTGCGACGACGATCCACCGCGGCTTCGGCTGCTCGACGAGCAGGTGCAGGACCTCGCGACGGAACGTGCCGGCGTTGGCGAAGATCAGCGGGGCGTCGAAGCGGTAGACGGTGCAGCCGGGCACCACCTCGGCCTCCGGGTAGCGCGTCCGGTCGTGGAGGCCCGGCACGCCCTCCGCGCGTCCGAGCGTCGTCGTGTAGGGACGCCAGATGCGCGCGAACACCGTGCCCACGGACACGACGATCGCGACGATGATGCCCGGCAGGACGCCGAGCAGCGTGACACCGAGGAACGCCGCGAGGAAGACGAGGAAGTCGCCGCGGCTCTGCCGGCGCAGCCGTCGCGTCGCCGGGAGGTCGGCGAGGGAGAGCGCCGCCGCGATCACGATGGCGGCCAGCGTCGGCTGCGGCAGCGGCGCGAGCAACGAGGGGAAGGCCACGAGCATCAGCGCGATGACGGCGGCACCGACCAGCCCGGTCACCTGGGTCTTCGCGCCCGCGCTCTGGGCGACCGCGGTGCGCGACCCGCTCGTGCTGACCGGGAAGCCCTGGAACAGACCGGCCCCGACGTTGGCGACGCCGATGCCGATCATCTCCCGGTTGCCGTCGACCTCCTCGCCGGTGCGCTCCGCGAACGACGTCGCCGTCGAGATCGTGTCGGCGAGTGCGACGAGCGCGATGCCGATGGCGCCGACCGTGATGACCGAGAGGTCGTGCAGCGCGAGCACAGGCACGTGGAAGGTCGGCAGTCCCTCGGGCAGCGTCCCGATCACCTTCACCCCGCGCGCCTCGAGCCCTGCGACGACGCTCACCGTCATGGCGATGATCACCGCCACGAGCACGTTGGGCAGCTTCGGGAGCAGCCGGTCGAGCACCAGGATCACGACGAGCGAGAGCAGCCCGATGGCTGCCGCCGGGAGCAGCACCTCGCCGTTCGCGATGCCGTGCGCGGTGGCGGCCACGTCGCCGAGGAACGAGTCGGAGTCGACGGAGAACCCGAGCAGCTTGGGCAGCTGGCCGACGAGGATCGTGACGGCGAGGCCGGTCATGTAGCCGAGGATCGTGGGTTTGGACAGCAGGTCCGCGACGTAGCCGAGACGGCCGAACCCGGCGCCGAGCATGAGCAGGCCGGTCGCGATCGCGAGCGCTGACGCCAGCAGGACCGCGCGCACCGGGTCGCCGCCGGCGCCGACCAGCGGGAGGACCGTCGCCGCGATCATGGGCCCGAGCGCGGAGTCGGGCCCGAGCACCAGCAGGCGCGACGGCCCGACGAGGGCGTAGCCGACGAGGCAGAGGATCGACGTGTAGAGGCCGGTGACCGCCGGCAGCCCCGCGAGCTCGGCGTAGGCCATGCCCTGCGGCACCAGCAGCGCCGAGAGCACGAGCCCGGCCACGACGTCGCGGCCGACCCACGACCGCTGGTAGGCGGCCAGCGACGGCAGCAGCAGCCTCGGCGAGGTTCCCCCGGGAGTCACGCCCGCCATTCCAGCAGAGCGGGGCGCGGCGCGCCCGGGATCAGGCGGGAGCGACCACGGTGCCCGACGCCGTGGTCACGACCACGGGGTCGACGAGGACGTCGGCCGCGGACGCCGAGCGCTCCGGCGCAGCCCGGCACACCACGCGGGCCTCGAAGGACATGCCCCGCGAACGGGTCCCGACCCGGGTCACGGTGGCGGTCGCCTCGAGGACGTCGCCGCCCATGACGGGAGCCTGGAACGCGACGGCGTCGTAACCGGCGAACAGGCCCTCGTCGCCGTCGGTGCGGATCATCAGCTCGGTCGCGACGTCGCCGAACATGGCCAGGACGTAGGCGCCGTCGACCAGGTTGCCGCCGTAGTGCGCGTGCGAGTAAGGCACGTACCGGCGGTGGGTGACCGACATGCCCAGGCGGTGATCGTCGTTCACGAGGCCTTCTTCCGGGTCGTGGGTTCGGGGACGAGCGCGGAGACGAGGTAGGAGGCGACCTCGCCCGGGGTGGTGCCGCGGCCGAAGATGCGGTCGACGCCGAGCTCCTCGGTGGCGAGCTCGTCGAACCGCGGACCGCCGACGACGAGCAGCGGCCGCTTCTCGGCGGGGAACGCCTCTCGGAACGCCGCGCTCATCTCCCTGGTGTTGTGCAGGTGTGCGTCGCGCTGGGTCACGACCTGCGACACGAGCACGGCGTCGGCCCTGTGCGCGCGCGCCTGCTCGACGAGGTCGGGTACGGCGACCTGCGCGCCGAGGTTCACCACGGTGATCTCGGAGTAGTACTCCAGGCCCTTCTCGCCCGCGAAGCCCTTGATGTTGAGGATCGCGTCGATGCCGACGGTGTGGGCGTCGGTGCCGATGCACGCCCCCACCACGACGAGCGGCCGGCGCAGGCCCTTCTTGATCGCGCCGTTGACCTCCTTGGGCGACAGGAGCGGGTAGTCGCGCTCGACCACCTGCACGTCGCGCACGTCGACGAGGTGGCCGACCGAGCCGTAGACCACGAAGAAGGTGAAGTCGGGCCCCATGGCCTTGGCGTGCACGACCATCGCGGGGTCGAGCCCCATCTTGCTGGCGAGCAGCTGTGCCGCGCCTTCGGCCCGCTTGTCGTGCGGGAGCGGCAGCGTGAAGGACACCTGCACCATGCCGTCGCCTGTGGCGTCGCCGTAGGGACGCACCACGTTCTTGCTCTGCCTGCCCTGCGCGGTGCTCACCGGGTCGCCCCTTCCTCGAGCAGATCGGTGGCGGGGTTGAGGTAGCCCGAGGACTTGCGGACCACGCCGTCGAGGCCGCGACCCGCGTCGGCCGGGCGCTTCATGAGGCCGAACGTGCCGTCGGCGATCGCGCTGAGCAGGGTGTCGTCGACGATGTCGTCGAGCAGGTCGACCGCCTCGGCCAGCACCTGCCGCGCACGCTGCGCGATGAAGCCGTCGGGCGCCGGGCGGAAGTCCTCGCGCAGGTTGCCGGCCGCGTTGAACACGTAGCGCACGTTCTGCAGCGCGAGGTCGCGGTCGGACAGCCACGGGGTGACGACCGCCTCGGTCATCATGCCGACGAGCAGGATGCCCTGGCCGGTGAGCGCACCGGCCAGGTTGAAGAACCCGTCGAGGAGGTAGCCGCGGAAGACGTCGCCGGTCATGTGCTTGGTCGGCGGCATCCACTTGAGCGGAGCCTCGGGGAACAGGGCCCGCGCGAGCATCGCGTGCGCGAGCTCGAGCCGGAACGAGTCCGGGATCTCCGGGTTGATCTCGAACGCGTGCCCCAGCCCGAGCTGCCAGTCCGCGAGTCCCGCCTCCTTGGCGAAGTACTCGTTGAGGAGCTGGCTCACGGTGACCGTGTGCGCGGCGTCGACGGCGTCGGCAGTGGTGAGGTAGTTGTCCTCGCCGGTGTTGATGACGATGCCGGCTCGCGCGTGGATCTGGCGGCTGAAGCGCTGGTCGACGAACGTGCGGATGGGGTTGATGTCGCGGAACAGGATCCCGTACATCGAGTCGTTGAGCATCATGTCGAGCCGCTCGAGCCCTGCGAGAGAAGCGATCTCGGGCATGCAGAGGCCGGACGCGTAGTTCGTGAGCCGGACGTAGCGGCCGAGCTCCCTGCTGGTCTCGTCGAGCGCCGCGCGCATCAGGCGGAAGTTCGCCTGGGTCGCATAGGTGCCAGCGTACCCCTCCCGGGTCGGACCCTCCGGGACGTAGTCGAGCAGGCTCTGCCCGGTGGACCGGATGACGGCGATCACGTCGGCGCCCTCGCGCGCAGCGGCCTGCGCCTGCGGCATGTCCTCGTAGATGTCGCCGGTGGCGACGATGAGGTAGATCCACGGAGCCGGCGGGTCGCCGTACTTGCGGATCAGCCGGTCGCGCGCGGCGCGCTGGCCGTCGATGCGCCGGATGCCGGCCGCGACGGCGGCGCGCGCCGCCTTCGCCGCCCTGACCGCGTCCTTGCCCTCGGGCAGTCGGAGCTGCACGGATCCCGCGGCCGCCTTCTGCGCGACGGTGGTGAGGTCGTCGCCGGTGCGCAGCATCGCGTCCCAGACCGGGAGCGAGACGCCGTGCTCGAGACCGACGTCGTCGCGGACGACGTCGACGAGACGGTTCACCCACGGGATGCCCTCGACGTCGGCGCCCTCGAGGCCGGCGAGGCGCAGGACTGCGCGCTCGACGGACACGGTCGTGTGCTTCTTGGCGATCGAGACGACCGGCGCGCCGGCCTTGCGCGCGAGGCTGCGGGCCTTGCGGATCGTGACCGGGTCGAGGTCGAGCATCGTGCGCGGGTCGCGACCGGGCAGCGAGTAGGTGCTCACAGGTGGCCTTCCGATGCCAGTCGCTCGGTGAACAGGGTGCGGATGCCGTCGTCGGTGCGCAGCAGCTCGAAGGCGAGGTCGGCGTGGCCGGGCGTGAAGCCGTTGCCGATGAGCATCGTGACGTCGGCCGCCAGCCCCTCGGCGCCGAGCGCCGCCGTGGCGAAGCTGGTGGCCATCGAGAAGAAGATGATCGTGCCGCCGTCGTCGCACGACAGGATCGCGCCGTGCTCGCAGCCCGGGACGTCCACGCAGACGACGACGATGTCGGCGGAGACGCCGAGCGCGTGATGGATGGCGTCGGACAGGGCCACCGGGTCGCGTGCGTCGGCGAGCGCGACCTCGTCGGCGATGCCCACGCGGCGCAGCAGCTCGGCCTCGCGCTCGATCGGCACGATGCCGACGGTGCGCGCGGCTTTCGCGCGACGGGCCGCGGCCAGCGAGAGGCTGCCGCTCTTGCCGGCTCCGCCGATCACGGCGACGGTCGGGGCGTGCCCGGACTCGACGTACCGGCGTACGACGCGGGAGGTGAGCGCGGGCGCGCCGCAGACGTCCATGACCGCCATCGCGAGCGGGCCGGGGAGGTCGTCGGGCACCTTGGCGACGATCGTGCGGTCGAACAGGATCGCGTGGCCGTCGCAGGGGACCTGCTCGGACAGGCCGTCCCACGAGGCGAGCCCGTCGGTGATCTCCAGCGGCGTGAGGGTGAGCGACACCAGCGTGGTGACCTGGTCGCCCACCTCGAGCTCGTGGTGGTGGGAGTCGGGGCCGAGCGCGTCGACGACACCGACGAGCATGCCGCCCGAGCCGGTGACCGGGTTGTGCATCTTGCCGCGCGTGGTGACGATCTCGAGCACCTCGGCGCGCACGGCCTCGCCGTCGCCCCGGTGCTTGTCGGTGAGCTGGCGGAAGCTGGCGGCGTCGAGGTTGAGCCGCTGCACGCGGACGCGCACCTCGCCGGCGTTGAGCTCCGGCGAGGCATCGAGCTTCCAGGCGGCCTGCGGGAGGACGCCGCGCGGCTCGAGCACCCGGTGCAGGCCCACCGGGCTGACGGGCTGGGTCGTGGTCACGCTGACAGATCCTCCTCCGCCCGCCGCGGGCGCGCCGGAACTTGCTCACGAGCGGCGCTTCGGCGCAGCCCTTCCGCCGTACGTCAGCACCTGACGCAAATCGTCCGGTGCAATGGTGCCAGATCGGGAGGATATCCCGTATCCTCTCCAGAACGCGCACCGTTG
>DASSQW010000017.1:0-5629 GCA_035702165.1 Candidatus Nanopelagicales bacterium | reverse complement strand
CGGGCGTAGGCCTCCCCTGCCAGCATCGCCGCGCGCCCGTGGCCCCGGCCGCGGTGCGCCTCGTCGATCTCGAGCTCCCACACCCACCACAGGTCGGACCGGTCCCGACGCGCGCCCAGCCACAGGGTGCCCACGGGTACGCCGTCGTCCTCGACGACGAGCAGGTGCTGGCCCTCGGTCGCAAGCCCGTCCGGGAGCAGCTCGCCCATCTGCCGCTCGGACTCCGCGAACGAGGAGTCCAGATCCTGCCCGCCGAGCTCGTGCATCTGCTCGGCGAACCCGCGCACACTCCGGTCGTGGTACGCCGCGAACTCGGCGGCCGTCATGGGCCGCAGCGCGATCGTCATCAGTCCTCGACGCGGTGCGCGCGGTCGGGGCGGAACGCCGGCAGGCAGACGGCGACGTACTCCGCGCCGTCGTCGCCGGTGGAGTAGCGCACCGTCTCCCCCGGGAAGGCGATGACCGTCTGGCCCGCGTGCACCTCGAGGCGCCCGCCGTCGTGGTCGACGAGCAGGGTGCCGCGCAGCACCAGGGTGTGCTCCTCGAACTCCGGCGCCTGCGCGGGCTCCGTCCAACCGGCCGGTGCGACCATGTGCGCGATCGACACGTGGTCGTGGCCGGTGTTCACCGCCCCGACGTGCTCGTCGATGGTCTTGCCTCCCGGCACCGGGATGCGGGTTGCGGAGGTCACCAGCTGGGGCATCAGCGTCCGATCCGGTCGACGACGAGCGGGAGGGCCTCGACGAGGTCCTCGGGGTCGCCGACGACGATCGCGGTCGCGAGGTCGGCGAGCGCCGCGGGGAACAGCTCGGGCAGGTCGGTGTAGAGCGTGGCGAGGGTCTGCCCGGCCCGGACGTGCTCGCCCTGAGCGACGTGCCAGCGCACGCCGGCGCCGGCCTGCACCGGGTCCTCCTTGCGGGCGCGACCCGCACCGAGGCGCCAGGCGGCCATGCCGACGCCGTACGCGTCGAGCCGGGTGACCACGCCGTCGCGCACGGCGTGCACCACGTGGTGCTCCTTCGCCACGGGCAGCGGGGCGTCGGGATCGCCGCCCTGCGCACGGATCATCGCCTTCCACGCGTCCATCGCGCGGCCGTCGTCGAGCGCGTCGGCCGGATCGTGCCGGTCCAGGCCGACGGCGTCGAGCATCGCGCGCGCGAGCACGATCGTGAGCTCGCGGACGTCGGACGGCCCCCCGCCGGCGAGCACCTCGAGGGACTCCGCCACCTCGATGGCATTGCCCGCGGTGCGCCCGAGCGGCACATCCATCGCGGTGATGAGGGCGGTGGTGTGCACCCCGGCGTCGTTGCCGAGCTCGACCATCGTGCGCGCGAGCTCGCGCGCCTCCTCGGGGTCGCGCATGAAGGCGCCCGAGCCGGTCTTCACGTCGAGCACGAGCGCGCTCGCACCCTCGGCGATCTTCTTGCTCATGATGCTCGACGCGATGAGCGGGATCGCCTCGACGGTGCCCGTGACGTCGCGCAGCGCGTAGAGCTTCTTGTCGGCGGGCGCCAGGCCGTCACCGGCCGCGCAGACGACAGCACCGACGTCGCTCAGCTGCTCGAGCATCTCCTCGTTGCTGAGCGACGCGCGCCAGCCGGGGATCGACTCGAGCTTGTCCAAGGTGCCGCCGGTGTGCCCCAGCCCGCGCCCGGACAGCTGCGGTACGGCGGCCCCGCACGCAGCCACGAGCGGCGCGAGCGGAAGCGTGATCTTGTCGCCGACCCCGCCGGTGGAGTGCTTGTCGACGGTGGGCCGGTGCAGGCCGGAGAAGTCCATCCGCTCGCCGCTGGCGATCATCGCCGACGTCCAGCGCGAGATCTCGTGGCGCGTCATGCCGTTGAGCACGATCGCCATCGACAGCGCCGACATCTGCTCGTCGGCCACCGCGCCGCGCGTGTAGGCGTCGATGACCCAGTCGATCTGGGCGTCGGTGAGCACCTTGCCGTCGCGCTTGGCGACGATGACCTCGACCGCGGAGAACGGCTCAACCATGGTCGCCTCCGGTGATGCGGTCGATGTCCTCGGGCCCGAAGGCCAGCGGCAGCACGTCGGTCATCGGCATCGGGCCGGCCGGCGACATCACCAGGCAGGACGGTCCGCCGTTCTCCCAGAGCAGCTGGCGGCAGCGCCCGCACGGCATCAGAGCACCGCCCTGGGCATCGACGCACGACACCGCGACCAGCCGGCCGCCGCCCGTGGCGTGCAGCTGCGAGACCATGCCGCACTCGGCGCACAGCGCGACGCCGTACCCCGCGTTCTCGACGTTGCAGCCCACGACGACGCGGCCGTCGTCGACGAGACCGGCGACGCCGACCGGGAACCGGCTGTAGGGCGCGTACGCCCGGTGCATGACCGCGACCGCCGCCTCGTGCAGCGCGTCCCAGTCGATGTCAGCGGGCGTCAATGGTCCTGGCCCTTGATGTAGGGACGGCCGTCGGCCGCGGGCATGCGCAGACGCTGCGACGCGAGCGAGAGGACGAGCAGCGTCGCGACGTACGGCGTCACGTAGGCCACCTGGTCGGGCAGCGTCTCTGTCGTCGCGTACCACGCGAAGACGAGCCCGGCGATGATCAGCGCGATGATCCCCGACCGCGTGCTGCGGCGGTAGAAGTACAACGCCGCCATGAGCACCAGCAGGACGACGACCACCAGCAGCAGCGCGTGCACGGCCGCGCCGCTGCGCAGCTGGATGGCCTGCGTGTAGCCGAACAGCAGCGCGCCGGCGGCGAGGCCGCCCACGCGCCAGTTGCCGAAGATCATCGCGGCGAGCCCGATGAAGCCCAGGCCCTGCGTCTGCCCCTCGCGGTAGATGCCCGAGAGCACCGTGGCGAGGACCGCACCGCCGAAGCCGGCGAGGAATCCGGACACGATCACGGCGAAGTACTTGTGGTAGTAGACGTTGACGCCGAGAGACTCGGCCGCGTGCGGCGCCTCGCCGCAGGACCGGGTGCGGAGGCCGAACGACGTGCGCCACAGGAGGAAGAACGTGATCGGGAGCAGCAGCACCGCGATGAACGTGGTGTAGGGGACGTCGTAGGTGATGGCGCGCAGAGCGCTCGCGACGTCGGAGACGAAGAACCAGCCCTGGTCGGCGATCTCCTTCATCTTGTCGCTGAACCACGGCAGCGTGAACGTCGGGATCGACGGGATGGTCGGCGACTGCGTGGGCTGGTTGGGCCACACCAGCGTCGAGAGGTACTGCGTGACGCCGAGGCCGAGAAGGTTGATCGCGACACCGCTGACGATCTGGTCGACGCCGAACGTCACCGTCGCGATGGCGTGGACGACCGCGCCGATGCCGCCGAGCACGGTGCCCGCGAGCAGGCCGTACCAGGGCCCCCACGTGGTGCCCGCCCAGCCGGCGCCCCAGGTGCCGAGGATCATCATGCCCTCGAGGCCGATGTTGACCACGCCCGAGCGCTCCGACCACAGGCCGCCGAGACCTGCCATACCGATCGGGATGGCGAAACCGATTGCGGCTGCGATCGTGCCCGCCGAGTCGATCTGCTGCGCGCCGGTGACGATGCGCACCATCGAGACGACCGCGATGAGACCGGAGATGAGCACCGCGAGGCGCCAGCCGGTGAAGGAGAAGGTGCGCTGCTGCATCGCGAGCGGCGCGACGACGTCGCCCGGGGTGGGCAGGCCGAGCTTGGTGCCCCCCTGCGGCTTCTGCTCGCTCATGCGCCCGCCTCCGCGAGGACGGGCTCATCGGTGCCGAGCTGTCTGCCGACCTCGCGCTGCTGCTGGCGGATGCCGTAGCGGCGCACGATCTCGTAGGCGACGACCACGGAGAGCACCGCGATGCCCTGCATGATCGTGACGATCTCCTTGGACACGCCCTCGAGGTCGAGGATCTGCCGCGAGACGTCGAGGAAGGCCCACAGCAGCGCGCCGAAGACGATGCCGATCGGGCTGTTGCGGCCCAGCAGCGCGATCGCGATGCCGGTGAAGCCCAGGCCCGCGGGGAAGTCGAGGTTGTAGGCGTGCGACTCGCCGAGCAGCTGCGGCAGTCCGATGAGGCCGGCGACCGCGCCGGACAGCAGCATCACGTAGAGCACCATGCGCTTGGCGTTGATGCCGCTCGCGGTCGCGGCCGTCGACGACAGTCCCGAGGCACGCAGGTCGAAGCCGAAGCGGGTGCGGTTGAGCATCCACCAGTAGCCGACGCCCACCGCGATCGCGACGACGAACATGCCGTACACGGAGGTCGTGGCGTCCTTGAGGAACGGCAGGTTGTTGAGGAACGAGAGCCCCGGCACCTGGCCGCTCGGCCCGATGGGCGGCGTCCCGATGTTGTTGCTGCCCTCGGCGAGGACGCCGAAGCGGCCCTCCGTCAGCAGGTAGGCGATGATGCCGGTCGCGACGTAGTTCAGCATGATGGTCGAGATGACCTCGCTGACGCCGCGGCGGTTCTTGAGCACCGCGGCGACGCCCGCCCACATCGCGCCGACGACCATGGCGACGACGAGGATCAGCGCGACGTGCAGCGGCGCCGGGAGGTCGGCCTTGCCGCCCACGAACGCCGCGAACAGCGCCGCGAGGCGGTACTGGCCGTCAACGCCGATGTTGAACAGGTTCATCTTGAAGCCGATGGCCACCGCCACAGCGGCGATGTAGTACGTCGTCGACAGGTTGAGCGTGAGGATCAGGCTGTCGGGCTGGGTGCCGTAGTCCCACATGCTCTTGTAGACGTCGAGCGGCGGGTGGCCGGACACCACGAGGATCCCGGTGGTGACGAGGAGCGCGAACAGCAGCGCCAGCGCCGGCGCCGCCACAGCGAGCAGGAACTTCCTCACGACTCCCCACCTCCGGCCCCGGTCATCGCCGAGCCGAGCTGTTCGGGTGTGACGGTCTGCGGATCGGCGTCGGCCACGAGCCGGCCCCGGAGCAGGACCTTGATGCGGTCGGACAAGCCGATCAGCTCGTCGAGGTCGGCGGAGATCAGGAGGACGCCGAGGCCGGCGGCTCGCGCCTTGCGGATCTCGTCCCAGATCGCGGCCTGGGCGCCCACGTCGACGCCGCGGGTCGGGTGGGCCGCGATCAGCAGGCGGGGCTCGCCGCTCATCTCGCGGCCGACGATCAGCTTCTGCTGGTTGCCGCCCGACAGTGCGTTCGCCATGACGTCGATGCTCGGCGTGCGGACGTCGTACTCCTCGACGATGCGACGCGTGTCGGCCTTCGCGCCCTTGCGGTCGACGAGGATGCCCTTGGCGTTGGGCTTCTGCGTCTGGTGGCCGAGGATGCGGTTCTCCCACAGCGGCGCGTCGAGCAGCAGCCCGTGGCGGCTGCGGTCCTCGGGGATGTAGCCGATGCCCGCCTCGCGCCTCCTGCGCGTGGACCAGCCGGTGATGTCCTCGTCGCCGAGGCGGACCGTGCCGGTCGCTGGCGAGTGCATACCCATGATCGTCTCGACGAGCTCGGCCTGGCCGTTGCCCTCGACGCCGGCGATGCCGAGGACCTCGCCCTGGTGGATCGTGAGGTCGATGCCGTCGAGCACGAGGCGTCCGGCGTCGTTGGCCAGGGTGACGCCCGCGACGTCGAGCACCTCGATGTCGGTGACGGTCGACTCGCGCGTCTCGGGCGAGGGCAGCTCGCTCCCGACCATGAGCTCGGCGAGCTGACG
>DASSQW010000016.1:0-4819 GCA_035702165.1 Candidatus Nanopelagicales bacterium | reverse complement strand
CGGCGTCCTAGCGTCGTGGTACGGGGCGCACAGTCACGGCGCGCCGACCGCACGACGAGGAGCATCCTTGCCCGCCACGCGCGACCAGCCGTCCGGCGGCGATGACATGGTCACCGCCGCCGGGCCTCCGCACGGGCGCCGAGGCCCCGGTCTCGCTGATGCTGCAGGCGACGCGCCGGGGTCCAACCCTCGCGACCGGTTCCTCGACCTGCTGCGTGGGGCCAGCATCGTCGCCGTCGTCGTCGGCCACTGGCTGGTCGACGACCTCTACTGGAGCGGCGGTGCCGTCCGGCACCGGAGCGCGCTGGGGCAGGCGCCGGACCTGTGGCCGCTGACGTGGGTCTTCCAGGTGATCCCGCTCTTCTTCTTCGTCGGGGGCTATGCGAACCGTCGCAGCTGGCTCGGCGTCACCGAGCGAGGTGAGGGGTATGCCGCCTTCGTCGACCGCCGGATGCACCGGCTGCTCGCACCGACGGCAGTGCTGCTGCTCGCGGTCGTCGCCGGCAACGCCGTCCAGGCGCTGGTCGAGGGGTACGTCCGGGCGCCCGGTCTCGGAGCGGGCGGTGCGATCCTGCTGCAGCCGCTGTGGTTCCTCGGCATCTACGTCATGGTCGCCGCCCTGACACCGGTCACGCTGCGCTGGCACGAGCGCTGGGGCTGGCGCGTGGTCGTCGTGGGACTCGTGATCGTCGGTACCGTCGACGTCCTGCGGTTGGCGGGCGGCCTGACATGGGCGGCATACGCGAACGTGGTCGTCGTCTGGGCGCTCGTCCACCAGCTCGGCTACCTCTACGCCGACAAGGCTCTCGGCACCCGGGAGGCGATGCTGCTCGCCGGGCTGGGCGGCGGCGCGCTGGTGCTGCTCACTGCCGGTCCGTACCCGGCCCGCATGGTCGGCGTCCCCGGCGACGAGCTCGTCAACATGAACCCGCCCACGGCAGCGCTCACGGCGCTCGCCGTGGCCCAGGTCGGCGTCGCCGTCCTGGCCCGGCACGTCCTCAACCAGTGGCTGCTGCGGCCGAAGGTCTGGACGGTCGTGGTCGCTGTGAACCTGTCGATCATGTCGATCTACCTGTGGCACCAGCCCGTCATGGCCGTGGTGGCCCGTCTGCTGGCGCCCAGCGGCCTGCCGCACCCGGACCCGCCAGGTCCGTCGTGGTGGGGGATCCGGCTCATCTGGTTCGCGGCTGCCGGTCTGCTGCTTGCCGCCGTGGTGCTGCTCGTGGGCCGCTTCGAGCGCGGTGCGCCCCCGCCTCCGGCACCGCGAACACGCGCGGCGACGATCGCCGCCGTCACGGCGGTGGTCCTGGCCGAGCTCGGACTGCTCGGCGTGGCGGGCACCGACGCGGGCAGCCCGTTCGCCGTGAGTCGGGTGCTGGGCGAGATCGACGTGGCACCGGTCGTCGCCATGCTGTGTGTCGGCGTGGCGATGCTGCTCCTGTGGGGGGCTCGTCGCGGCGATCGCGCAGCGAGAGCGTCTCTGCTGGCCGGTGGGGCAGTGTTCCTCCCTGTCGGCGGCGCCTACGCCTTGGGCGTCGCTGGGCTCACGCCGTCGACGCGGTTGCTCGCCCTGGTATGCGTCCTGTCGCTCGGGCTGATCGCCGCGGCAGTGGCGGCGTCGCGCCGCTCAGCGCTCTGACGCTCCTCGTGCCGGCGGCCAGACGAGCTTGAACCGCTCGAACACCACACCGATGTCGGGGGAGAACCCCGACCGACCCTCAGCGCTCGGGGTCGGCCACCAGCTCCACGTCGACCTCGTCACCAGCGCCCCGGCCCGTCTGCTTCCGGGTCTCCGCGTTGAACGAGACGAGGTAGCGACCGCCCATGACCCCGATGGTTGTCTTGTACGAGTAGCCGCCGTCAATCGTGACAATGACGGGCACTCGCTTCCCGCGGTTGAACGCGAGCACGATCGACTCGGGCACCACGATGCCGACGTTGTTGCCGCCAGTCGCCTCGAGCACGGTGCGGAAGGTCGCCATGCGATCAACCCTAGTCTCGGTCCGGCTGCGGCAGGGCCAAGCGTTCGAGGGCGTTGACGACGGTCTTGGCCGACCCGGAGACCTCCGGCACCGCGATCCGTCGCCCGTCGCGCAAGCGCAGCTCGACCATGCGCAGCAGGGGCAACTGGCTGCCGCGACCGCTCAGCACACCCACGTACTCGACCGCCGTGGCATCGACGATGCTGTCCCTGGCGTACGCGCGCGACCCGGACCACGTCCGGTGGACCACCAGACTCGCAGACGTGACGAGGCCCACGAAGCGGGCGCGGCCCAGCATCCACAGCGCCCAGACCCCGATGGCGACCGCTGCCCATTCCGTCCACGCAGGGTCGGCCGCATCGCGATGAGTCAGCGCCAGGACGGACGCGACGAGGCCGCTCGCTCCAACCGCCACGCAGAACGCCAGGTAGCCGCGAGCGCGGATCACCTGGGTCTCTGGCATGACGCCGATCTTCACACGGGGTCTCGCGGGGGTGTCGTGTGGGAGCCTGTCGCGGTGAGTGAGGACGAGGAGCCCCACCGCCCTGGTCGCCGCGGCCGCGGACCAGGCCGCCCTGCGGTGGGCTGCCCATCGGGGCCTGCAGTGACCGGCGGGTTCAGGCCGCGCCGAGCGCCTCGGGCAGGGGTTGGGCATGGACGATCGTCAGCTCCGACACGGCGCGGGTGAGGACGACGTAGAGCCGCCGCAGACCGGTCCGCTCGTCGGGCTCGGCCGCGACGATCGCGGCCGGCTCCACGACGACGGTGCGGTCGAACTCGAGGCCCTTGGCCACGCTGGCGGGCACGACCTCGACCTGGTGGTCCTCGTCGTCACCGTGGTCGCGGTCGAGACGGCCGTGGTCGATCCCGCCGGCGAGCAGCGCCGCCGAGAGCCGGTCGACCTCGGTGTCCGCCGCGATGACCCCGACCGACCCGGGCGAAGCGGCCGCGGCCTCGACGGCGTGCCGCACCGCCTCCACGAGCAGCGGGGGAGCGGCCGGTCGCACCTCGAGCCGCCCGGGGTTGTCGCGCACCGACACCGGAGCGCCGAGTCCGGGGGCCATGAGCGGCAGGAGGCGGGCGGCATACTCGATGACGGACGCGGGCACGCGGAAGCCGCGGTCGAGCACGACGAGGTCGTGCTCGACCTTGCCGAGGTGACGCATCGCGTCGTCCCACGACGCGGTCGCCCACGGTGTCGTGCCCTGCGCGATGTCGCCGAGCACGGTCACCGACCCCGTCGTGCACCGGCGGCCCACGGCGCGCAGCTGCATGGGGGAGAGGTCCTGCGCCTCGTCGAGCACGACGTGACCGAGGCTCGGCACGCGCCGCAGCAGGTCATCGACCTCGTCGAGCAGGGCCATGTCCGCGCGAGACCAGCGGGCGGCACCCTTGGTGCGGGCGGGCTTGTCCCACAGCAGCATTCGCTGTTCCTCGTCAGTGAGGTCGTCGCCGGCGGCATCGCGCAGCGCTGCGGCGTCGGACCACAGCCGGTGCAGCACTCCCGCCGGGTCGAGTGCCGGCCACACCGTCACGACGTACTTGCGCACCGCTGCGGACTTCGCCACGGCGTCCTGCACCCGGTCGTCCGGTGCGTCCCCGGCGCGCTCCATCGCGAGGAGCACGTGGTGGGCGAGTCGCTGGGGGAGCAGGTCACGTGCCGCGGAGTAGCGCACGCCTCGGGCAGCGAGCTCGTCGACGATCTGCGCGACCTCGTATGCCGGCACGCGCCACTTGTGCACGCCGCGCGGGACGACGAGCGCCTCCGACGGCCGCACGAGGCTCGACCACACGGCACGGTGCAGCACGGACGCGAGCCGGGCGTCACCCTTGAGCGTCGCGACGTCGGCAGGCTCGTCGGCACGCACCCGGCCGTGGTCGAGCAGCGCCTCGATCGTCGCGTGGCCCACCCGCACCTCGCCCAGTGACGGGAGCACGGCGCCGATGTGGTCGAGGAACGCCCGGTTGGGGCCGACGACGAGCACCCCTGCGCGGTCGAGGCGCTCGCGGTAGGAGTAGAGCAGCCATGCGGCACGGTGGAGACCGACGGCGGTCTTGCCGGTGCCCGGGGCGCCCTGCACGCACACGTTGACGGCAACGTCGCTCCGGACGATCTCGTCCTGCTCCGGCTGGATCGTCGAGACGATGTCGCGCATCGGTCCGGTGCGCGGGCGCTCGATCTCAGCCACGAGGATCGACCCGGCCCCCTCGGCCGCGTCCCCTGCTGGCGCGCGCAGGTGCTCGTCCTCCAGCGCAGTCAGGCGACCGCGGTCGACCCCGAAACGCCGCCGCAGCACGACGTCCATCGGCTCGAGGGGCGATGCTCGGTAGAACGCGGTCGAGATCGGCGCCCGCCAGTCGACGACGACGGGGTCGCCGGCCTCGTCGGTGACGTGCCGCCGTCCGATGTGGAACCGCTCGGCCGGCCCGTCGGTGGGGTCGATGTCGATGCGTCCGAAGAAGAGCGTCGTGTGCGGGTCGTCCTGAAGCGAGGCGATGCGCCGTGCGAGCACCCGGCTGAGCACCTCACCGGAGATCGCGTCGCTCGCCCGGGAGGCGTCGAGCTGCTCGGCCGACTCGCGCATGCGCGCGAGCTCGGCGCGGGCGTGGTCGAGGTAGGCCTGCTCGCGCTCGAGCTCTCCGGCGGGTGGGGCGGGCGCGGGCACGGCGAGGCACCTCTCACGGGGAGCGGGGTGGGGGGAGCCGACCACGATACCTCGCACGGGCTCGGGGGCGGCGCGGGCGATTCTTCGATCAGGCTGACCCACGGCTAGAATTGCGCGGCAACTCTCCCGACACAGCACCCGTCCCGACCGGGGCGCGCTGCGGCGCGCTCG
>DASSQW010000015.1:0-3100 GCA_035702165.1 Candidatus Nanopelagicales bacterium | reverse complement strand
TCGAGTTCGAGGACCTCGGCGGCGCGCGCACGCACAACAGCAAGAGCGGCGTGGCGCACCAGATGGCGGCCGACGAGGCCGACGCGATCGAGATGGTCAAGGCGCTGCTCGGGTTCCTGCCCAGCAACAACCTCGACGAGGCGCCCGCGTTCGACGTCGAGGCCGACCTGTCGGCGAGCGAGGGCGACATCGCGCTCGACACGCTCGTCCCCGACTCGCCGAACCAGCCCTACGACATGCACACCGTCATCGAGACGGTGCTCGACGACGGCGACTTCCTCGAGATCCAGCCCCTCTGGGCGCCCAACATGATCATCGGCTTCGGCCGCGTCGAGGGCCGCTCCGTCGGCGTCGTCGCGAACCAGCCGATGCAGTTCGCGGGCACCCTCGACATCGAGGCGTCGGAGAAGGCGGCGCGGTTCGTGCGCACGTGCGACGCGTTCAACGTCCCGGTGCTCACCTTCGTCGACGTGCCCGGCTTCCTGCCCGGTACCGACCAGGAGTGGAACGGCATCATCCGCCGCGGCGCGAAGCTGATCTACGCCTACGCCGAGGCCACCGTGCCGCTCGTCACGGTCATCACGCGCAAGGCCTACGGCGGCGCCTACGACGTCATGGGCTCCAAGCACCTCGGCGCCGACGTGAACCTCGCCTGGCCCACCGCGCAGATCGCCGTGATGGGTGCGCAGGGGGCGGTGAACATCCTCTACCGCCGGGAGCTCGCGAAGTCCGACGACCCCGAGGCGGCCCGCGCGGAGCTCATCGCCGACTACGAGCACACGCTCGCCAACCCCTACATCGCAGCGGAGCGCGGCTACATCGACGCCGTCATCCGGCCGAGCGAGACCCGCGCCCAGGTCACCCGGGCGCTGCGCACGCTGCGCACGAAGCGCGCCGCGCTGCCGCCCAAGAAGCACGGGAACATCCCGCTGTGACCGAGCAGCCGACCGAGCGCCCGGTCCTCACGGTGGTGCGCGGCGAGCCCGACGACGTCGAGCTCGCGGCGCTCGTCGCCGTGGTCACCGCCGCCGCGTCGGCGGGGTCGGCGTCGCACCCGCGGCCGGAGAGGTCCGCGTGGGCGGACCCGGCGCGCTCGGTGCGCGGCCCGCTGCCCACCGGTGGGTGGCGGACCTCGTTCGCGCCACGGTGAGCCGCCGGTGACCCGCGTCGTGCTCGCCTCGGCGTCCCCGGCCAGGCGCGCCCTCCTGCGTGCCGCCGGGATCGAGCCCGAGGTCGTGGTGAGCGGGGTCGACGAGGACGCGCTCGAGGACGAGCTCGCGACCCAGGGGCGCACGTCGCCGGCCGAGCTCTGCGAGGCTCTCGCGGTCGCCAAGGGCACGGCGGTGGGCGAGCAGCTCGTCGCTGCCGGCACCCGCGACGCCGTCGTGGTCGCGTGCGACTCGGTCCTCGACCTCGACGGCGTGCCCCTCGGCAAGCCCGACGACGCCGCCGACGCCGTACGCCGGTGGCGCGCGATGCGCGGGCGCACCGGGATCCTGCGCACCGGGCACTTCGTCGGCCGCCTCGACCGCTGGGGCCTCGTGCCCGCGGCCGGGCCCGCGACCGTGACCGCCGTCGCGTCGACCCTCGTCGTCTTCGCCGACCTCGACGACCCCACGATCGAGGCCTACGTCGCGACCGGCGAGCCGCTGCACGTGGCGGGCGCGTTCACCCTCGACGGGCTCGGCGGTCCCTTCGTCGAGCGCATCGACGGCGACCCGTCCAACGTCGTCGGCCTGTCGCTGCCCCTCCTGCGTCGGCTGGTCGGCGAGCTCGACGTCGCCTGGACCGACCTGTGGCACGGTGGACCGCGTGGAGCGCAGTGAGCTGACGGGGGCCTACCTCGACGTCCTCGGGGTCGCTGCCGGGAGCCCGACGCCCGAGCTGGTCGCCGAGATCCAGCGCCGCCATGTCGCGACGTTCGCCTTCAGCAGCGTGGGTCCGCGCCTGGGCGAACCGCTGCCGCTGGACCCGGTCGAGATCTACGACCGCATCGTCGTACGCCGCCGCGGGGGCTACTGCTTCGAGCACAACGGCCTGATGTTCGAGGTGCTCTGCGACCTCGGGTACGAGCCGCGGTTGATCCTCGGGCGCGTGCTGCTGAGCGGGAACCCCCATCCCGGGCTGACCCACCGGATCAGCGTCGTCGAGCTCGGCGGCGTGCCGCACGTGGTCGACGTCGGGTTCGGCGCTCCGGGCCCGCACCTGCCGGTGCCCCTCGGCGGGGACGAGGTGGGCTCGTCGTGGCGGCGGTTCCGCGTGGTCGAGCTGCGGCCGGGCCACTGGTACCTGCAGTCGCGGACCGGCGACGACTGGCTGTCGCTCTACCGCTTCGAGCTGCTCGAGTACGGCCCGATGGACTGCGAGGTCGGGCACTTCTACTCCCATCGAAGCCCGAACGCGTCCTTCGTCAACCGCCTGGTCGCCTCGCGGATCCTCGACGGCGAGGTCCGCTCCCTGCAGGACCGCGACTACTGGGTGATCGGCCCCGAGGGCTCGGACCGCCGCACCATCGACGACGCCGAGCTGCACGCGCTGCTCGCCGACCAGCTCGACGTGCGCGTGACGGAGGACGAGGCCGCCCGCCTCCTCCCCCCGCGCCCCTGACCCCGTCGGAGTCAGGGCTGGGGGAAGGGGGAGGTCGGGGACAGCAGCCAGAGCAGGATGAGGCCGCCCCAGATCGGGGCGGTGGCCGCGGCGAACAGCGCCAGGATCAGCAGCACCTGCTTGCGGTGGCGGCGCCACCACGAACCCTCGCCGGGCGGGACGCCGACGGGCCGCGCGCCGGGGGCGGGCTCGGTCACGCGCGCACCCGCAGGACCGGGAAGAGCGGGTGGTCCATCGCAGCACCGGCGGGCAGCTCGGCCTCGAGGCCGTCGAACTGCGGCGAGGTGCGCCACGGCCGCGGCGCGTGCACGGCGTCGTCCCCGAGGAAGCGCAACGAGAACGCGCGACGCCGGTTGCTCCCGGGGACGCCGTACGCGTGGTGCAGCGTCAGCATGTGGAAGAAGACGCAGTCGCCGGGTTGCAGGGCCCAGCCGAGGATGTCGAAGTCCTGACGCCGGTTCTCGATGTCGGGCAGCTCGGCGAGCGTGCCCTC
>DASSQW010000014.1:0-6185 GCA_035702165.1 Candidatus Nanopelagicales bacterium | reverse complement strand
CTACGTCGACGGCGACGCTGTCGGCGAGGGCAGGCTCGAGGCGACCGTGCCGCTGATCTTCTCCGCCGACGAGACGTGCGACGTGGGCGAGGACACCGCCTCGCCGGTGAGCGACGACTACACCCCGCGGACCAGCCGGTTCACCGGACGGATCGGCTGGGTGCAGATCGACCTCGGCGACGACGACCACGGCGGCCTCATCACCGCCGCGGACCGGTGGCGGGTGGCGATGGCCCGGCAGTAGGCCGCGGCCGCGCACGCCTCGCGCTCTGGGAGGATGTGGCGGTGAACTCCGCGGTGCTCTACGTCCTGCTCGCCGTCGTCGTCGTGCTCTTCGGCGGCATGGCCGCCCTGCTCTACCGCGGCCGCAACGCGCCCCGCCACCTCGAGGCACCGCCGAAGGCGCCGTCGATCACCGCGCCGGTCGAGTCGCCGACGGTCGAGACGGCACCCGAGGCGCCTGCGGTCGAGGCGGCGCCGCCCGTTCCCGAGCTCGAGGCCCCGGCCCCGACAGCCGGACGCCTCGCGCGGCTGCGCTCGCGGCTCGCACGCTCCAACACGGCGGTGGGCAAAGGGCTTCTCGCGCTCCTCACGCGCGACAAGCTCGACCAGGCCACGTGGGACGAGGTCGAGGAGACCCTGCTCGCGTCCGACCTCGGTGTCGGCCCGTCGCAGGAGCTGATCTCCGCCCTGCAGGCACGCACCCGGGTGGAGGGGATCACCGACGCCGCGGGTGCCCGCGCGATCCTGCGCGAGGAGCTGCTCGCGCTCGTCGACCCTGCCCTGGACCGCTCCCTCGCGACGCACACCGACGCGGAGCGGCCCGCCGTCGTCCTCGTCGTCGGCGTCAACGGGACGGGCAAGACGACCACGACCGGCAAGCTCGCGCGGGTGCTCGTCGCCGACGGCCGCAGCGTCGTCCTCGGCGCCGCCGACACGTTCCGCGCCGCCGCGGCCCAGCAGCTGCAGACCTGGGGCGACCGTGTCGGCGCGACCGTGGTGACCGGGCCCGAGGGCGGCGACCCCGCCGCCGTCGCGTTCGACGCCGTGAAGCACGCGGTCGACGAGCACGCCGACGTCTGCGTCATCGACACCGCCGGGCGGCTGCACACCAAGACCGGGCTGATGGACGAGCTCGGCAAGGTCAAGCGCGTCGCCGAGAAGCAGGCGCCGGTCGACGAGGTGCTCCTGGTCCTCGACGCGACCACGGGACAGAACGGGCTGCGGCAGGCGCAGGTGTTCTCCGAGGTCGTCGACGTCACAGGCATCGTGCTGACCAAGCTCGACGGCACCGCGAAGGGCGGCATCGTCGTCGCCGTGCAGCGCGAGCTGGGCGTCCCGGTGAAGCTCGTCGGTCTCGGCGAGGGCCCCGACGACCTCGCGCCGTTCGACCCCGAGGCCTTCGTCGACGCGCTGCTCGACTAGGCGCGAGATAGGTCAGCCCTCGAGCTCGATCCGCAGGCGCACCATGGCTTCCGAGCCCTCGTCGAGCGCCTCGGCCCGGCGTACCGCGGCCTTCACGGGCAGGACGTACGAGCCCGAGGAGGTGTCGGGGAACACCGACGTGCTCCAGCGTGTCGAGCCGATCTCGGCATGCACCTTGACCGATCCGAACCCCGCCGGCTCCGCGCGCGAGCGGATGTCGTCGGCGAGGTCGAGCGGGAGGGTGACGAAGTACCACGCGTCCTTCGCGGGCCAGCGCCACAGTTCGGCCGCGAACTCCGACTCGAGCGGCACGGTCACTCCCGCCGGCGCGGCCGGCGGCTGACCACCAGGACCACGAACGCCACCAGCAGCGTGCCGCCGACCACCTCGAGCAGCACGAATCCGGCGACCGTGACGGCCGTCGGCCGGTCCGACGACGTCAGGACGGCGCGCAGCATCTCGGTGGGGCCGGCGAGGTGCGACATCTCCTCGGACGGCGACGGCGTGGGCGATGGCGCAGCGTGCGCCGCCGCGGACGTCGAGGCGGACGGGGACGCGGACGACCGCTGACGGTCGCCGGGGCGCGCGCCGTCGGGGGCGGGGGTCGACCCCGCGTGCGTGAGACCGGTGCCGCCTCCGGGCTGCGCGGTCGTGGCCGCGCCGGCGGGGTCGGGCGAGGGAGCCACCGCGGGCTCGGTGCTCGTGCTGGGGTCGGGGACCGGGTCGCCGGCCCCTGGGGTGGGGTCGGGCGGCGCGAGGGTCGGCTCCGGCGTCGGGGTCGGGTCCGGCGGCGGCGGGGTCGACGGCTCGGCGGAGGGCTCCACCGGCGTCGGCTCCGGCGGTGCCTCGACGACGACCGGCGCGATCGCCCTCGCGTCGCCGGCCGTCGCCTGGACGACGTAGCTGCCCGGATCCACCGGGGGCAGGTCGGCGCAGCCGGCACCGGAGCCGTCGAGCGCGACGACCACCGAGGCGACGACCGGGCCGTCGGCCGAGGCGTCGTTGCGGACCGTGACGCCGGCGAGCGGACCGCCGAGCAGGTCCTGGATCCGCACCGAGAAGCTGCCCGTGACCGTGGCCGCGGCCGAACCCGTGCAGGACGGGTCGTCGAGCACGGTCGCCGAGCCGCCGCCGTCGGTACCAGTATCGACGACCTGGGCCTGCGCTGCGGGGACTCCGACGGCTCCGGCGGCGCCCAGCACGAGGACCACCACGGGCGCGGCCCATCGGCGCGTCCGGGTGCGCGGGCCCTCGAGGCGCTGCATGGACCGTCCGTTCCGGCGCGCAGACGCGCGCCTCGTCCTGCTTACACCCGGTGACCACGACCGCGCGAGAGCTTCTCGCGAGCCGGCCTGTGCACCAGCTGCTCGACGAGCAGGAGGGCGAGCACCAGGAGAGCGCCCAGGATGACGGCGATGTCGCTGCCCGACAGCCGTGCGGGCTCGCCAGGGTCGGACCCGGCACCGGCGAGCACGGCCTCCGGCGGGCTGGTCGTCGCGGCGCCCTGCGGCCAGGCGATGGCGGCGGGCGAGGCGGCCGACGGCTGGCCCGGAGCCGGGTCGACGCCGGTGAACGGGAGCGCGGAGGCGCTCCCGGTCGTCACCGCCGGTGGGGCGGCCGGCCCGGCGGCCACGGCTGCCCCCCCGGCGGTCACGGGACCAGGTGCGGCGGAGCCGGGAGGTGCCGGCGCCGGGGCGTGGCTGGGCGCCGGCGGCCGAGCGGTGGCCGAGGATCCCGACGGCGGGGGCGGCGGCACCGGCGTGGGCGGCACGGGGGTCGGTGCCGGGCTGGGGGGAGGCGGGACCGGAGTCGGGGTCGGTGTCGGCGGAGGCGGGACGGGAGTGGGCGTCGGCGTGGGAGCCGGAGGCGCCACCACAGAGAACCCGGTGGAGACCCGCTCCTGCAGGTCGTAGGCCGTGACGACGTAGTGCGCGACGGGAAGGGCCGACAGGTCCGCGCAGCCCGAGCCGGCGGCGTCGAGCAGCACCGGGGTCGAGAGCACCGTCGTCCGCTTCGACCGCACCACCAGCTCGGCCGCGGGCGAGCTCAGTCCCGAGATCGCGACCGAGAAGGCCCCCGTCACCGAGCCGCTCGCGGGCCCCGCGCAGCCGAGGTCGTCGTGGACGCTCACGCTGCCCGTGCCGTCGGCGTACGCCGTGCCCGGGAGCGCGAGCACGGCGCACGCGGCGACCGTGGCGAGGAGGCCGCGTCGCAGGGCGGGAGGGGAAGTAGGGGGCACGGTCGAGCGCGGTACCCCTCCGTCCCGCCTCCACACCTGCCGCTCCACGGGCAACGGCGCCGTCCCGGCGGAAACACCGACGTAACACGATCGTCCGGAACGTCACGGGCGCGAAACACGAGGAGGCGGGGCAGGCAACACGGCGTCGGTTGCATCTGCCCCAGGTCGACGCAGCGCCGCGTCGGGTGCGACGGCCGGTGGGGCCGTCCCGTCTCTTACGGGAGTGACCATGGATGTGAACTCGGGCGACGTCGCCTGGGTGCTGGCCAGCACGGCCCTCGTGCTGCTCATGACCCCCGGCCTCGCGTTCTTCTACGGAGGAATGACGAAGGCCCGCAGCACCCTCAACATGATGCTGATGTCCTTCGCGACGATCTGCGTCGTGAGCGTCCTCTGGGTGCTCTACGGGTTCTCGCTCGCGTTCGGCAACTCGGGCAGCGCGTTCTACGGCGCGTTCAGCCTCTCGGGTCTGTCCGACGCGGTGAACGAGGTGACGAACAACGGCGGCCCGTACGGCATCCCGCTGCTGCTCTTCGCCGGCTTCCAGCTCATGTTCGCGGTGATCACGCCCGCGCTCATCAGCGGTGCCATCGCGGACCGCACGAGGTTCCTCACCTGGACGGTCTTCGTCGCGCTCTGGGTGACGATCGTCTACTTCCCGGTCGCGCACTGGGTCTTCGACTTCGGAGACAAGGACGCCGACGGGAACATCACCGGCGCGGGCTGGCTGGCCAACCTCGGGGTCGAGGACTTCGCGGGAGGTACTGCGGTCCACATCAACGCCGGTGCCGCGGGCCTCGCGCTCGCGATCGTGCTCGGCCGCCGCCTCGGCTTCAAGAAGAACCCGAACCGTCCGCACAACCTGCCGCTCGTCATGATCGGCGCGGGCCTGCTGTGGTTCGGCTGGTTCGGCTTCAACGCGGGCTCCGCCCTGGCCGCGAACGGCCAGGCGGTCCTCGCGCTCATGAACACGCAGGTCGCCACCGCGGCGGCGCTCGGCGGCTGGCTCCTCGTGGAGAAGCTTCGCGACGGCCACCCGACCACGCTCGGCGCCGCGTCCGGCGCCGTCGCCGGCCTGGTCGCCATCACGCCGGCCTGCGCCTTCGTCGCTCCCTGGGCGGCGGTCGTGATCGGCCTGCTGGCCGGCATCATCTGCGCCTTCGCCGTCGGCCTGAAGTACCGCTTCAACTTCGACGACTCGCTCGACGTCGTGGGCGTGCACCTGGTCGGCGGCATCGTCGGCTGCCTGCTCATCGGCGTCTTCGGTACGTCGTTCACGATCGGCACCGGCGACTCGGCGTACACGTGGGGCGCGAAGGGGCTGCTGTACGGCGGCGGCTTCGAGCTGCTGGGCAAGCAGGCGATCGGCGCGTTCTCGGTCCTCGCGTACTCGCTCATCGTCACGCTGATCCTCGGCTTCGTGCTCAGCAAGACGCTCGGGTTCCGCGTCAGCCGCGACACCGAGCTCGAGGGCATCGACCTCGTCGAGCACGCCGAGTCCGCGTACGAGTTCGAGGGTCCGTCGGGCGGCAGCTTCAGCGGCTTCGGCCACGGCGCGACCGCTGTGGCGACCAAGCCGCGCACGTCCACCGATACCGTCTCCGTCACCGACGAGGAGGTCAAGGCATGAAGCTCGTCACCGCGATCATCAAGCCGTTCAAGCTCGACGACGTGAAGTCGGCGCTGGAGTCCTACGGCATCCAGGGCATGACGGTGTCCGAGGCGAGCGGCTACGGCCGTCAGCGCGGCCACACCGAGGTCTACCGCGGTGCGGAGTACACCGTCGACCTCGTGCCCAAGGTGCGCCTCGAGGTGCTCGTCGACGACCACGACGCCGACTCGGTCGTCGACGTGATCGTCAAGGCGGCCCAGACCGGGCGCATCGGCGACGGCAAGGTCTGGTCCGTGCCGGTCGACACCGTCGCCCGGGTCCGCACGGGCGAGCGCGGGCCGGACGCCCTGTAACGACCGTGACCTCACGGATCTCCGACGGGGGAGCACCCTCGGTGCGGGCCGGGGACGCCACTGCGGCGTACCTCTCGGCCCGCACCGAGCTGCTCGGACGACCCGGTCCGCCGGGACCGGAACGGCGGCGCGCGCTCACCGCAATCACCGACGACTGGCTGCACGCGCTGTTCGTGTCGAGCGGCGCGGCAGCGCTCAAGGCGTCGCTCGTCGCGATCGGGGGCTACGGCCGCGGCGACCTCGCGCCGGGCAGCGACCTCGACGTCCTGCTGCTGCACGACGCCAACGTGCCGGGGCCGGAGGTCACCGCTGTCGCGGACCGGCTCTGGTACCCGATCTGGGACGCCGGGATGCGACTGGACCACGCGGTCCGCGCGCCGGCAGAGGCACGCCGGCTCGCGGCGTCCGACCTCCGGGTCCTGCTCGGCCTCCTCGACGCGCGCACCGTCGTCGGCGACGAGGCCATGACCCGGAGCCTGCGCGAGTCGGTGCTCGGCGACTGGCGCGCGCTCGCGCCGCGTCGGCTCGGCGAGCTGCACGAGGGCGTCCGCGAGCG
>DASSQW010000013.1:0-7673 GCA_035702165.1 Candidatus Nanopelagicales bacterium | reverse complement strand
ACGCCGGTGAAGCGCCCGCCGGCCTCGGTGACGACGAGGGCGACCCCGGCGACGTCGTAGAGGTTGAGCTCGGGCTCCGCGGCGATGTCGACCGCGCCCTCGGCGACCATGAGGTGGCTCCAGAAGTCGCCGTAGGCGCGGTTGCGCCAGACCGCGTGGCGCAGCTCGTCCCAGCGCGGCTGCAGCGACGACGGCACCCACTGCGTGTCGGAGTACGAGAGCGACGCGTCGGCGAGGGACGCGACCGCGGACACGTGGATGCGTCGGGGCTCGGACGAGCCCGGCTCGCGGACCCAGGACCCGCCGCCGAGCGTCGCCCACCAACGGCGGCCGAGCGCGGGGGCGGACACCACGCCGACAAGCATCCGGCCGTCGGCGTCCTGCAGGCCCAATACGGTCGCCCAGACCGGTACGCCGCGGACGAAGTTCTTCGTGCCGTCGATCGGGTCGACGATCCAGCGCAGGCCGCTCGAGCCGACGAGCTCGGGGAACTCCTCGCCGAGCACGCCCTGCTCGGGCCGCTCGGCGGCGACGAGGGCCCGGACCATCTCCTCGACGCCCTTGTCGGCGTCGCTCACCGGCGTCAGGTCCGGCTTGGTCTCGACCACGAGGTCGCGCGCGTTGAACCGGTCCATGGTGAGGGCGTCGGCGCGGTCGGCGATGAGCAGGGCGAGCGCGAGCTCGTCGACGAGAGGGCGGGAGGTCACGACGCGAAACTACCGGGCGAGCCTGCGACGCCGCAGACCGGCGCTGCCACGCGGGATCAGGCGCTCGACACGCGCTCAGGCGACTCTCAGCCGGCCGCCCGAGGGATGAATCGCCGCAGAACGGGGAGCGTCCTAGAGTCAGCACGTCCCGACGACGAGAGAGAGCGCATGTTCGACACGATCGCGAACCTCCCTGTGCACGCGCTGGTCGTGCACGCCGTCATCGTGCTGGTCCCGCTGGCCGCGTTCGGCGCCGTACTGGTGGCGCTGAAGGCGAGCTGGAACCGGCTGCACGGTCTCATCGTCGTGGTGCTGGCCTTCATCGGGGCGGGTGCGGCCTACGTCGCGAAGGAGTCCGGCGAGTCGCTGGGCTCTCGCGTGGGCTTCCCGTCGGACCACACCCGTTGGGGCACCTACGTGGTGGTCTCTGCCGGCCTGCTGTTCCTCTCGACCGCGGCACTGTGGTGGCTGGACCGGAGGAACGCGGACGCCCGACCGCTGCTGGCGAAGGTCCTCGCCGTGGTGCAGGTCGTGGTGGCTGCCGTGGCCTTCACCTTCGTCGTGCTCGCCGGGCACTCGGGCGCTCAGGCGGTGTGGGGGCCGATCGTCGAGCACACCACGCCGGGCACCTTCCCGGGCTGATCCCGTCTCAGGGCCGGGCCAAGCCCTTGGTGTAGTACGTCGTGGACGTGAGGTCGCCGTCGGCGGTGAGCGCGAAGTCGGGCACGTCGCCCACGCGCGTCCAGCCCAGCCGCTGGTAGACCCGCTCCGCGTCGCTGCCCGTCTCCGTGTCGAGCACGAGGCGGTGACGGCCGTTCGCCGCAGCCCATGTCTCGAGCGCCTCGAGGAGCGCGCGGGCCGCACCGCGGCCGCGGGCGGTGCGCATCACCAGCATCTTCCCGACCTCGCCGCGGTGCCGTCCGTTGGGCTGCTGAGCCAGGCCGAGGCGCACGCAGCCGACGATGGTGCTGCCGTCCTCGCGTGCGACCCAGGTGCGCGTGTGCGGGTCGGCGAGCGCGTCCTGCCACCACCGGACCGCATCGCCGAACCGCAGGGGGCGCAAGAAGTTCACGCTGGCGCCGCCGTCGACGCAGTCGACCATCACCGCGGCGAGCTGCGCGACGTCGTCGTCGTCCCAGGTGTCGAGGAGCGCGACGTCGAGACTCATCGCGGGGCCTCCTCCTCGGGGCCGGCGCCGGTGCTGGCGCGGCTGCGCAGCAGGCGGCGCAACGACTCCAGGCGTGCGGGTCCGCCTGGGCCGGCGTGACCGCCGGCGACCCACGCGTCGAGCGCGCACTCCTCCTCGTCGTGCGTGCACGACCGTGGGCAGTCGTCGGTGCCTGCACCGAGGTCGGGGAACGCGAGGATCACGCGCTGGGGGTCGACGTGGCCCAGGCCGAAGGAGCGGACGCCGGGGGTGTCGACGACCCAGCCGCCGTCGGGGAGGGCCAGCGCGACGGCCGACGTCGACGTGTGGCGGCCGCGACCGGTGACGTCGTTGACGCGTCCGACGGCTCGGTCGGCGTCGGGCACGAGGTGGTTGACGAGCGTGGACTTGCCGACGCCGGAGTGCCCGAGCAGCACGGACACGCGGTCGTGAAGACGTGCGCGCAGCTCCTCGACCTCGACGGCGTCGACCTCGTCCTTGTGCGTGACGACGTAGGGGACGTCGAGCGCGCCGTACTGCTCGAGCAGGTCGTCGGGCGGGTGCAGGTCGCTCTTGGTGAGGACGAGGAGGGGATCCATGCCCGCGTCGTACGCCGCGACCAGGACGCGGTCGATCATGCGCGGCCGCGGCTCGGGGTCGGCGAGGGCGGTGACCAGGACGAGCTGGTCGGCGTTCGCGACGACGACGCGCTCGACCGGGTCGTCGTCGTCGGCCGAGCGGCGCAGCGAGGTCGCGCGCGGCTCGACGCGCACGACGCGGGCGAGCGTGTCGGTGCGACCGGTGAGATCGCCGACGATCCCCACGTGGTCGCCGACCACGACCCCCTTGCGACCGAGCTCGCGGGCCTTCACGGCGTAGACCTCCGTGCCGGGGTCGCCGGGAGTGCCCAGGACGCAGGTGAACCGGCCGCGGTCGACGGCCACGACGAAGCCCTCGTGCGCGTCGTCGTGGGAGGGGCGCTCCTTGCTCCGCGGTCGGGACTTGCCCCGACCCGGGCGGACGCGGACGTCGTCCTCGTCGAGGTCGCGGCGGCGCGACGTCACGCGACCGTGCTCCCGAGCATGGAGTCCCACATCGCGACGAACCGCGGCAGCGTCTTGGCGGTGGTGGCGACGTCGACCACCTCGACGCCGGGCACGACGAGGCCGAGGACAGCGCCCGCGGTCGCCATCCGGTGGTCGTCGTAGGTCTCGAACCTCCCGGCGTGCAACGGTCTCGGGCGGATCACGAGGCCGTCCCGCGTCTGCTCGCAGTCGCCGCCGAGGCGGTTGATCTCGCGCGCGAGCGCGTCGAGCCGGTCGGTCTCGTGGCCGCGGAGGTGGGCGATGCCGCGCAGGTGCGACGGGCTCGACGCGAGCGCGCACGCGACCGCGAGCACCGGCGTGAGCTCGCCGACGTCGTGCAGGTCGGCGTCGAGGCCGGCGACCGAGCCCGTGCCGCAGACGGTGAGGCCGTCGGCGTCGAGCACGACGTCGGCTCCCATCGCGGCGAGGAGGTCGCGCAGCGCGTCGCCGGGCTGGGTCGTGCGTGCGGGCCATGCCGGGATCGTCACGCGGCCGCCGGTGATGAGCGCGGCGGCGAGGAAGGGCGCGGCGTTGGACAGGTCGGGCTCCACCGCGCGGTCGAGCGCTCGGACCGGTCCGGGATGCACGCGCCAGGTGGCCGAGGTGGGGTCGGCGTCGTCCACGTCGACCTGTACGCCGTGCTCGCGCAGCATCTCCACGCTCATGGTCACGTGCGGCATCGACGGCAGCGCCCCGCCGCGGTGGCGGACGGTGACGCCGCGCTCGAACCGCGCGCCGGCGAGGAGCAGCGCGCTGACGAACTGGCTCGACGCCGACGCGTCGACCACGACCTCGCCGCCGGGCACGGAACCGGATCCCTTGACGGTGAAGGGGAGCGTGCCGCGCGCGTCGTCGTCGACCGCGACGCCGAGCTGCTCGAGCGAGCTGATGACGACGTCCATGGGGCGCACGCGGGCGCGCGGGTCGCCGTCGAAGCGCACGTCGCCCTCCGCGAGACCGGCCACGGGCGGCACGAAGCGCATCACCGTGCCGGCGAGGCCGCAGTCGACGTGGGCCGGGCCGCGCAACGGCGCGGGGACCACGCGGAGCGGACCGTCGGAGTCGAGGCCGTCGAGGCTCGTTCCGAGCGACGCGAGCGCCCGGCCCATGAGGACGGAGTCGCGTGCGCGCAGCGCGCCCGTGACCGTCGACGGCCCGTCGGAGAGGGCCGCGAGCACCAGCGCACGGTTCGTGAGGGACTTGGACCCCGGCACCTCGACGACCGCGCGCACGGGCGCGTCGGCGACGGGTGCCGGCCAGGGATGGTCGTCTGCCACGGGGGCGAGCGTAGTGGAGGGTGCGCACCGGCTCCTCGGCGTTCCGGCGTACGCCGTCCCCGATCTGGAGGTCCCAGAGTCGCCGTCAGCGCACCCTCAGACCTCCAGAGGGGTGGTCCGCGCCCGGGCGCTCGCGAGAACCGGGTCGCGGAGGTCGACGACCGCGGGGCTGACCATCCAGCAGCGCAGGACGCTGGCGGCCGAGGCGGGGAGGTCCGGGCCGTCGTCCAGCCAGGTGGCGACGACGGCGGCGCACTCCCGGCAGACCGGTCGGGCGGGGTACTCGCGGCTCTGCGCCAGCGGCGTACGGCACTGGGGGCACAGCTCGTCGGGGTGCTCCTGCGACGGGTGGGCGAAGCCGGCCTGCGCGGTGTCGGTGACGAGGAACAAGGTCTCGCAGGTGGGGCAGCGGCGCAGCGGGTCGATGGTCGCGCCCGGGGCGCGTGGCCGGATCCACAGATCGAGGGAGTGCCCGTGCGAGCAGTCGTAGTGCTCGCGATAGGCGAGCACGCGCGTGGGTCTCATGACGTCCCCCTTCCCAGCGCGGGGGTTTGCGGAGCCGGACGTCGGGCGGCGGTCCGGCGGGTGGCGGCTCGGGAGGCGCGGTCCGCGAGCCGCCGGTGCTGGTGTTGGGCGGGAGCGGTCGGCTGTCCCGCCGCATCCATCATGGGACGGCGCGCGGCGCGCTGTCCTGCCGACCGGGCGCCCTCGGCGCGCCGCTGACGGGGTCGGTGCCGTGGGGGAGGATGGCCCGCATGTGCGGCAGGTATGCGGCGAGCCGGAACCCCGACGATCTCGTCGAGGAGTTCGAGGTGGTGGCACGGCCCGAGGAGAGCCTCGAGCCCGACTACAACGTCGCGCCCACCAAGAAGGTCTACGCCGTCATGGACCGCGCGCCGCGCGAGGACAGGGCCGCGCCGCCGCGCCGCGAGCTCGCCGTCGTGCGGTGGGGACTGGTGCCGTCGTGGGCGAAGGACGCCTCGATCGGGTCGCGGATGATCAATGCGCGCATGGAGACCGTGGCCGAGAAGCCCGCGTACAAGAGGGCCTTCGCCAAGCGCCGGTGCCTGCTCCCGGCCGACGGCTACTACGAGTGGTACACACCGCAGGACGGCCCGAAGAGCAAGAACGGCAAGCCCCTCAAGCAGCCGTTCTTCATCCATCCCGCCGACGGCGGGGTGCTGGCGATGGCCGGGCTCTACGAGCTCTGGCGCGATCCGACCAAGGCCGACGACGACCCCGACGCCTGGCTGATGTCGACCACCGTCATCACGACGACCGCCGAGGACGCCGTCGGCATGATCCACGACCGGATGCCGATGCTGGTCGAGCGCGAGCAGTGGACGCAGTGGCTCGACCCGGCGCTCGACGGCTCGACGAGCGACCTCACCGCGCTGCTCGTGCCGGCGGCGCCCGGGCGCCTGGACGCGTACCCCGTCTCGACCGCGGTGAACGCGGTGAAGAACAACGGCCCCGAGCTGCTCGAGCCGATCGCGGCCGAGCCCGACGACGCGCTGTTCTAGGAGGACCCGTGGAGTCGGTCGTGGTGCCCACCCCGGTGGGAGACGCCCGGGTGCACCACGTCGGTGCCGCACGGCCGCGTGCGCTGCTGGTGCTCGGTCACGGCGCGGGCCGGGGGGCCGACACCGCGGACCTGCTGGGCCTGGCCCGCGACCTGCCGGCGCACCGGGTCGCCGTGGCGCTGGTCGACCAGCCGTGGGTGCTCGCCGGACGCCGGGTCGCGACAGCGCCGCCCACGTTGGACCGGGCGTGGGTGGCGGTGCTCGAGGGGGTGCGGTCGCTCGTCGGCGTGCCCGCGCGCGTGCCGATGATCGTCGGCGGCCGCAGCGCCGGGGCGCGCGTGGCCTGCCGCACCGCCGGCGAGGTCGCCGCGGCCGGGGTGCTGCTGCTGGCGTTCCCCCTCGTCCCGCCCGCCTCGCGCAAGGACGCCGACAAGCACCGGTCCGCCCTCGACAAGCGCCGGCCCGAGCTCACCGGCCCGTCGCGCCTCGGGCTGGCGACGGTCGTGCTGCAGGGGGAGCGCGACACGTTCGGCACCGCGGCGGAGCTGCGCGAGATGCTGCGGCGCGTCCGTGGCGCCGAGGTCCTCGGCGTACCCGGTGCCGACCACTCGCTGCGCTCGAGCTCGGCCGACCCCGCGCCGGTGCTGCTGCAGGGGGCGCTCCGCGCGGTGGCTCTGGCCCGCGGGGAATGAGGCGGCGGCACCCGGCGTTGACGGAGGCGACCGACCGCCTGAGAGAGGGGACCGCGTGCTCGTCCGATCCACCACACCGCTCGACCTGCCCGAGCAGGTCGGGGGAGCGTCGCTGCCACTACGCTCGACCGTGATGGACCCGGATTCGAGCGAGACCCCCCAGGCGCCCGCCGTCGCGGAGACCGACGAGGAGCGCAGCGCCCGCTTCGAGCGCGACGCCCTGCCCTTCCTCGACCAGCTCTACGCCGCGGCCCTGCGGATGACCCGCAACCCGGCCGACGCCGAGGACCTCCTGCAGGAGACCTTCGTGCGCGCCTTCGCGGCCTTCCACCAGTACCAGGACGGCACCAACCTCAAGGCCTGGCTCTACCGCATCCTCACCAACACGTTCATCAACGGCTATCGCAAGAAGCAGCGCGAGCCCCTGCAGTCCAGCAGCGACGACGTCGAGGACTGGCAGATGGCGCGGGCCGAGGCGCACACCTCGACCGGCCTGCGCTCCGCGGAGGCCGAGGCCCTCGACCACCTGCCCGACTCCGACGTCAAGGAGGCGCTGCAGGCGATCCCGGAGGACTTCCGCATCGCGGTCTACCTCGCCGACGTCGAGGGCTTCGCGTACAAGGAGATCGCCGAGATCATGGGTACGCCGATCGGCACCGTCATGTCGCGGCTGCACCGCGGCCGCAAGCAGCTGCGCGAGCTGCTCGAGGACTACGCGCGCGAGCGCGGCCTGGTCCCGGCGCAGGAGGGGTCATGAGCTGCGGGAACCACCACGACACCCCGTGCGGCGAGGTCCTCGACGCCGTCTCGGCGTACCTCGACGGCGAGATGACCGACCACGATCGCGACAAGATCGCGCAGCACTTCGACGAGTGCTCGCCGTGCCTGCACGAGGCCGGCATCTACCAGGAGGTCAAGGTCCTGGTGCACCGGTGCTGCGGCGGCGACCAGATGCCCGACGAGGTCCGGGCCCGGATCGTCACGCGGATCCGCGAGGTCACGGTCACCTACCGCACCGACGGCTGACCGGCCGTCCACCGCAGAGCCCGGACAGCACGAAGGCCCGCTCCCCATCCGGGGGCGGGCCTTCTTCTCGTCCCTGCCTCAGGCGTTGGGACGGTTGCCGTGGTTCGCGCCGCTCTTCTTGCGGGTGCGGCGCTTGCGGGCGCGCTTGCTCATGAGGACTCCTGAGGGTGGACTGCTGCGGCGATCCTCCCACAGGGAGGCCGCGCCGACGAAACC
>DASSQW010000012.1:0-4791 GCA_035702165.1 Candidatus Nanopelagicales bacterium | reverse complement strand
CCGACGTGTGGGATCTCCGCCAGGCTCTTGAGTGGCCCAGGAGTACCTTCAAGGACGTGGACATGGAGCTCGCTCGACTGGCGTCGTTGCGCCAAGGCGGCGACGAGAGTGCGCACCAAGGTCGTTCTGCCAGAGCGGGATCCACCGATGACACCCAAGTGTCCGTCGACGTCGGGGTCCCAGCGCGCGACGAGCTGCTGCTGGTCGTGGGGGCGGTCGACGAGGCCGAAGGGCACACCTGCCTGAGCGTGCGGCTGATCGGGGATACAACTGCTCGAGCCGCTGTCGACGAGATCGTCGACGCCCAGCCACTCCGGCAGCGGCGGCAGCCACGGAGAGCGAGTCGTCGTGATGCCCAGGGTCGTGGCCACCTGTCGCGCGACCTCGACGAAGGCGGCCAGCTCGGTCGTTCCCTCCCTCCCCTCGTCGATCCCTCCCACGGTCACTGCCCCGGTCACTGTCCCGGTCACTGTCCCGGTCACCTGTGCCTCCGCCGTCGGCCGTCCCGACCGATTGCCGATCGGCTCCTCGGAGAGAGTCGTGACGACGACTCGTCGCTCGGCGCCTGGCTCCTCCACCGGGCCGCCCACGTGGGCGGTCTGGAGCGCAACGAGTCGGCCGTCGCCGGCGCGAAGGTAGGCCCGGCCGGCCGCCAGATCGGTGAGCGTGGACGCCGCAGGGTCGTTGATGACGTCCTCGCTGTCGGCGCGGTCGCGCACACGAAGGCAGATGCGCAGAGAGACGTTGGAGCGCATGTCCCCGGTGATGATGCCTGCCGGGCGCTGGGTGGCGAGCACGAGGTGCACACCGAGCGACCGCCCCTTGGCGGCGATCTGCACGAGGCCGTGCACGAAGTCGGGAAGCTCGTCGGCCAGCAGCTTGAACTCGTCGACGACGATGACCAGTCGAGGCAGCCGCGCATGGCGACCCTCTTGACCTTCGAGGCGGTGCAGGGACTCGATGTCCTTGGCTCCGGCCTGCGCGAGGAGGCGCTCGCGGCGCCGCAGCTCCGCCGAGAGGGATGCGAGAGCACGCGCGGTCAGGTGCTCGTCCAGGTCCGTGACCACGCCCAAGGTGTGCGGCAGGCGCTCGCACTCACGGAACGCTGCCCCTCCCTTGTAGTCGATGAGGACGAAACCGAGGTCGTCCGGCCGGTGAGCTGCTGCCAGCCCGGCGACCAGTGCCTGCAAGAGCTCCGACTTGCCAGAGCCGGTCGTCCCACCGACGAGCGCGTGGGGCCCGTCCCGCGTCAGGTCGACCTCATGAGGCCCTGAGGGCGTGAGGCCGAGCAGCGCCCGTGGCGGGGCGATCGGCCCCGACCACGCAGTCTCGAGGTCTCGCGGGTCGAGGGGATCGAGGCCTTTGGAACGGTGCAGCTCGCGGAAGCCGACGCGTGCGGGGAGAGTCGCTCGCTGCTCTTGCGGCGTCGCATCGATGAGCGGTGCCATGGCGCGACCCATCTGCTCCAACCACCCTGACCGCGGCAGGTCGAGGGTGATGCCGGCGATGACCTGGTCCGGCAGCGTCATCGTGGCGCGATGGCCCCTGTCGTCCAGCTCGACCACCGAGGTCGCCTCCGTCGGAAGGGATGAGCGGTCCTCGTCGAGGCACAAGAACCTGAACCCCGCCGCGGGCCCGAGCCGCAGCAGCTCAGCAACGCCGGGCACCGACCGGAGCTCCCGTGCCCCGTCGAGCACCACGAGGAGGTCGCCGACCGATTGGGAAGTTGCTTCTCCCGGTGGGCTGCTGAGCGCCGTTGACTGGGTCGAGCGACGATCGCCGATGAGCGTGGTCAGGGAGGCGATGAGCGCTGCCAACCGCGCAGGGTCTCTGACGTCTGCGCGACAGAGGATCTCACCGGTCTGGTGGTCAAGCAGATGCGGTAGCAGCTGCGCCCAGTCCCAGTCGCTCGTCGGCACATCAGCCGCGCTGAGTAGCACGATGCGCAACCGCCTCGGTGAATGCCACGCGCAGGCTTGGGACACCAGACTGCCCGCGAGCGCCAGGCGTCCCGGGCGTGGGCCTGACACACCAACGACTGCCGTCCGCTGCAGGTCGACCGTTGCGGGGACTGCCGCGACCTCGGGGTGTTCGCCCACCGGGGATCCGCCTCGGATGATGCGCGAAGCAAGGCGACCGGTGCCGGCCCGCAGGACGAGCCAGTCGTCGTCCACCGGTCGACGCTCCCACAGACGAGCTCCTCGCCCTCCAACGAGCTCGAGGACCGTGCAGAGATCCGGGTGCTCGGATCGTCGTCGCCGCACCTCGTTCTCGAGAGCCTCATGTGTCTGTCTCGCAACGGTTTCCAAGGTTCTGGCGTGTTCCTTGACCAGCCGGCGGTGCGACCGTCGGCCTTGTCTCCGGTCGCTCCACCACTGCCCCAGGAGCAGCACGGGTGACATCAGGGCGAAGAGGAGCATGGCGGGTGAGCGCATCGCGAGTGCCAGGGCGCCCGACAGGAGGAGAGGTGCCAATGACGCCAGCAACGGCACGCGGTGCCCTTCAGTTCGCCGTGGCGCCTCCGGCGTCGTGATCTCGACATGCGGAGCCGGCAGCGCAAAGCGGGGTCGCACGTGCACGAGGACTCGCCCCTCCCGTGTGCCATGAGGGACCGACGGGGTCATCCGTTGCCGGAGTGTGACGGTCGTCGATCCCACCAGGAGCAGTGCGCCGGACGTGAGCACCGCACCCTCTGCCGGGAGCGCAGCCTCGTCGAGGCTCGACGAATTGGCCGGCTCCAAGTCGCGGACGATGATCTCGCCGTCGCCGACGGACAGGAGGCAGTGCGCCCGGGAGACGCCCGCGTCGTCGAGCCTGACAGAGCAGGACGACGAGCGGCCGAGAACGTGGTCGCCGCGTCCCAGCGTGATGCTGGTCCCCGCCCCGGGTCCACCTACGATCTGCAGCTCGGCGAGTCCGACCGGACCAGACGGCATGCGGGGGCGGCGACGCAGGGCAGCCACGATGAGCGCGCCTCGTAGCAGAGGGGCCCGACCAAGGACGGCGTCGTCCCCGAGGTGGCGACCGCCCACCTCGAAGACGATGCCATCCGTGACACGGAGGTCCTCGTCTCTGCACACGAGCCGAGCCAGCCGATCGCGGATCTCGCCGAAGGTGGCGTCCGGTGGGGCATCAACGAGGACCTCCGTCGGTGCGGGGACCACGGCGGGTCGGCTGTCGATGAGGGTGAGGCGCAGTCGCACGTCGGGTCTCCTTTCCGCATCGATGACATCAGGAGAGCGCGAAGGACGTCGGGCGTCGTCCACAGGAGGCGGTGTCGAACAGCCTCGCTGTTCCGGATCCGGGGACTTATCCACAGATTTTGTCCAGAACATAGCGATTGCGCCGTTATGACCTAATTTTGAACGCGCCGGATGCTCCGCTCACAGGCAAGATGACCGGCACAACAGCCGACCGTCAGGGGGTCCGATGTCGACACAAGAGGCCGTGCGCCATGTCGAGGGCGAGGTTCGCGAGCTCATCCGGCGCTCGGGCATCGACCCCACGAGCAACACGCTCGAAGTGCGCCGGCTCGTCCAGGACGCAGTTCAGGACTACGACGAGCGATCGCTCCACGGTGGCCTGCCGCCGCTCGGTGACATGCGCTCGGCCGTCCACTCCATCCTCGCCGTCGTCGCGGGCTACGGGCCTCTCCAGCAGTACTTCGACGATCCCGCGGTCGAGGAGATCTGGGTCAACGAACCCGGCAAGATCTTCGTGGCACGAGGCGGTGTCGCCGAGCTGACGCCGACCATCCTCACCTCCGACGACGTGCGCGACCTCGTCGAACGGATGTTGAAGAGCAGTGGACGGCGCGTCGACCTCAGCAGTCCCTTCGTCGACGCCACCCTCCCGGACGGCTCACGGCTGCACGTCGTCATCCCCGACATCAGCCGGACCCACTGGCAGGTCAACATCCGCAAGTTCGTCGTCAAGGCGGACCACCTCGACGACCTGGTTCGCCTGGGCACGATGACCAGGCAGGCGGCGACGTTTCTCGACGCCGCCGTCGCCAGCGGGCTGAATGTGCTCGTGGCCGGGGGAACTCAGGCTGGGAAGACAACCCTCCTCAACTGCCTCGCGGCCGCGATCCCGCCGCGCGAACGGGTCATCACCTGCGAGGAGGTCTTCGAGCTGAAGATACCGCTCAGGGATGTCGCGTCGATGCAGTGTCGCCAGCCGAGTCTGGAAGGCACCGGGGAGGTGCCGCTTCGGCGGCTCGTCAAGGAGGCGCTGCGCATGCGGCCGTCGCGCATCATCGTCGGCGAGGTGCGTCAAGAGGAGAGCCTCGACCTGCTGATCGCGTTGAACAGCGGAGTTCCTGGCATGTGCACGGTGCACGCCAACAGCGCCCGCGAGGCCGTGACAAAGATGTGTACGCTTCCGCTGCTCGCCGGTGAGAACGTGTCGAGCCGGTTCGTGGTGCCGACGGTGGCGGCCGCCGTCGACATCGTGATCCACGTCGCGCTGGAGCGGAACGGCGCCCGCCGCGTTCGCGAGATCGTGGCGGTGCCGGGCCGCGCCGAGGGAGACGTCATCGAGATCGCCGACCTCTTCGTCAGCCGAGACGGTCACCTGCGTCGCGCGGACGGCTTCCCGCCACATCGGGAGGCGTTCGAGCGGGCCGGGTACGACGTCGCGGCGCTCCTGGCCCAGGGGGCACCGTGACGTCGCCGACGGTAGTCGGACTCACCCTGGGAGCCGGCGTCTTCTGCATCTACTGGTCGTTCTGGCCCCAGGCGCAGAGCGGGAGCTCTGCGGCCCGAGGGGGCTTCATGGCGCAGCTGAGGG
>DASSQW010000011.1:0-11793 GCA_035702165.1 Candidatus Nanopelagicales bacterium | reverse complement strand
GTTCCTGCCGGGTCTCGTCGGGCAGGTACCCGACCCCGAGCAGGTGCTCGTGCTGCTGCTCGCGCCGCTCGTGTTCGCGCTCGCGCTGGAGACGTCGTATCTCGACCTCCGGGCAGCGTCGCGCCCGATCCTGCTGCTGGCCGTGGGGCTCGTCGTCGTCACGACCTTGACGATCGGCGTTGTTGCGGCGACCGCGGAGCCCTCGATCCCGTTCGCCGTCGCGTGCGCGCTCGGCGCGATCCTCGCCCCGACCGACGCGGTCGCTGCGAGCAGCTCCGGTCGCGCGGCCGGTCTGCCGCGGCGGGTGCTGACGATCATCGAGGGCGAGAGCCTGGTCAACGACGGTACGGCGCTCACGCTGCTGCGCGTCGCGATCATCGCGGTGGCCGCGGGGTCGGTGACGACGGCATCGGTCCTCGGAACTCTCGCGCAGTCGGTGCTGGTCGGCGCCGGAGTCGGGGCGGCCGTCGCGTTCCTCGTCTCGAGGCTTCTGGGGGTCGTCGAGGACCAGATGGTCGGCAACGCGCTGCTGCTGATCGCGCCGTTCCTCGTCTACCTCGGCGCCGAACGCCTCGGCGGCTCGGGGCTGCTCGGTGTGGCGGTCGCGGGCGTGTGGATCTCGCACAGCGGCGGCGAGCGGGCGGCTGCCGGCGTACGCCTGACCTCGAGCGTCGTGTGGGGCGAGCTGGCGTTCCTGCTCGAGTCGGTGGCGTTCCTGTTCGTCGGGCTCGAGGTGCGCTCGATCGTCGCGCAGATCCCGGACCTGCAGTGGATCCGGTTCGTAGGTGTCACCATCGCGACCGTCGCGGTCCTCGTCGTGACGCGCGGCCTGTTCGTCCTCGGCGCGCGGATGCTGACGCCGGTGGGCCGCCAGGTCGAAGCGCGAGCGGCGCTCGTCATCGTCTGGGCAGGTGCGCGCGGACCGGTGTCGGTTCTCGCCGCCCTGTCGCTGCCGCTCGTGCTCGACGACGGATCGCCGTTCCCGCACCGCGAGGAGCTCATCGCCGCGACGTTCGGCGTCGTCATCGCGACGCTGCTGGTGTCGCTGTCGCTGGGGCCGCTGGTACGTCGTCTGGGCTTCGAGCCCGAGGACGACGCCGACCTCCTGTCCACGGCCCGCGACCGCGCGGCCACGGCCGCCCTCGCACGGCTCGACGTCCTCGTCGCCGACGCGCGCGAGCAGGGTCGGCCCGTGCCCGACGCGCTCGTGAACGGGTTGCGCGGCACCGTGCTGGTCCGTCGCCATATGGCGCGGCGTCCGCAGCGGCTGACCGAGCTGTACGTCGACTGGCGCACCGAGATGCTCGAGGCGGAGCGCGCCGCCCTCTACGAGATGCGTGAGGAGGGCGAGCTGCCCGACCCCGTGCTGCGCGAGCTGATGCGCGAGATCGACCTGCGCGAGACCAGCGCCGGGAAGCTCAAGGAGCAGTAGCCCGCATCCGACCGGGTGCCGGCGGTCCGGCGACACGCTCAGGGCCGCAGCCACAGCGTGAACCGGACCACCGGGAGGAAGCCCGCGCGCACGAACCCCGGGCGGGAGTCGTCGCTGGTGAACGCGGCGGCCGGGAGGTGGGGTACGTCGCCGCACCGGTCGTCGACCAGCGCGGTCCACGCACCGCGGTGCCGGGCCTCGGGCAGGGTCGCGGCGAGGCACAGGTTCACCACCCCGTGCATCGGGAGGGATGCCGCCACGGCCACCGGGACGCCGTCGATCGAGCACACGCGCACCAGCACCGGCGTCTCCAGCAGGTCCGCCGGGAAGGCGGAGCCGCGCGGCGCGCCGATCGCCTCCGGGACGGGGTACCCGCGGACCATCAGGTCCTCGGCGACGGCGAGGTCGTCGGCGCAGTCGGCGACGTGGATCTCCAGGCCCGGGTGCCGGGGATGAGGTGCCTGCGTGGCAGCGACCGGACCGCGTACGACGAACGCGGGGTGCCCCACGAGGTGCCAGCCGCGCGAGCGCAGGTCCGGGGTCGGCCACGCGCTCAGCAGGGTCGCGCTGCGCCCGCTGCACAGGTGGGTCTCCGCGACGTCCAGTGCCGGATCGTCGACGGTGCGCAGCGGGCGGTGCAGGACGGCCTGGTTCTGGTAGGCCACGGGCGACCCGGCGTCGGCGACGCTGACGAGGTCGTCGTCGTGGACGTGGCCATGTCCGGCGTCCGCGACCAGCGCGTTGAGCGCGGCCTGGTTGCGCAGGAACGCGCGGAGCAGGGTGTCGTCGACCGGTGTGGACGGGAGCCAGCCGGTCTCGAGCTCGTCGACCGCGGTCATCGCTGCCGCACCCACGGAGCCTCGACCTGCTGCCGGCGCAGCTGGTCGTCGTCGAGAAGGCCCGAGCAGTAGGCGATGTGCTCGCTCACGTCACCGTCGCGGAACCGGATGTGGTGGATGTCCCACCAGGTGACGCGCTGCCCGTCCTGCAGCCCCGTCGCGCCGAGCTCGATGAGCACGCCGTCGGCGGTGCGCGTCACGTGCTGCTCGACGACCTCGCGGCCGGGGAGGAACTCCTCGGCGAACGCCAGGCGCAGCGCGTCGTGCCCGACGAGCTGGTAGCGCCAGAACGGGACGACGAGGTCGAGGAGCACGTCGGTGGCGCTCACGTCGATGTAGGCGTCGATGTCGCCCTCGACCATCGCGCGCACGACCTTCTGCGCCAGCTCGTCCGCGGTGCGCTCGCGCCCGGCGAGCGACGCGGGACCGGCGGTCATGACGTGGTCCCGGCGGCGGCGAGGTTGCGGGTGACGACCTCCATCGTGGCGGCGAGCTGGTCGGCGGGGCTGAACTCGACGACCTCCGTCCCCGCGAGGAGCAGCGGCGTGTGACCGGGCCGCGCGTAGTACGCCTCGCCGGCGTGCGCCGTCTCCTCCGTGCCGTCGCTGTAGCGGAAGGTCATGCGGCCGCGGACGACGTAGCCCCAGTGCTGGCACTGGCAGGCGTCGTCGGGCAGCCCGGCGAACAGCGGTGCCGGGTCCTGGTCCGCGGCGTAGGCCTCGAACCCGACGGCCATCGCGGCCGCCTCGTCGTAGCGTCCTTCGAAGCCGGGCAGCGAGACCTGCTCCGGGGCCCTGTTCTGGTTGATGATGCTCACGGTGCGCTCCTTCCGGGATCCGCCGTCGGTGCTGACGGCCTCGCCCGGAGAGCGTGAGGAACGGGGTCCTCACACTGTGAGGAGCTCTCAGCCCAGCTGCCAGATCACCGGGATCTCAGGGTCGTACACGCACTCGCGCCCGGTGCGCACGGAGCGGTCGAGGTGCTCCCCGAGCGCCGGATCGACCGCAGCGATCCTGCGGATCGCATCGCGGATGCGGGCGGTCACCGTGCTGCGAGCCCGCTCGGCGCCATCGCCCGACCGGCGCGCGCGGCCGTGCCGCCCGGTCGCGCGTCGCAGCTCCGCCACGATCCGGGCTCGCTCGTCGTAGGCGCGGGCCCCCGCGACCTCGTCGCCGAGCAGGTCCGCGCGGGACAGCTCGTCGTCGAGCTCGGCCAGGCGCCGCCGGTACGCCGCCCGAGCCGTCGCGTCCAGCGTCTCCCCGAGGTCGCCGCTCCACGGCTCCTCGCCCGCGACCCCGCCCGTGACGAGCGCCCACGCGCTGACCGGCCGCCGGGGGCTCGCGAGCAGCACGGCGAGGTCCCGCATGCCCTTGGAGTCGCGGACGAGCCCGGTGCTCCCGAGGAAGCCGACCTGCCAGCGACCCTCTGCCGGCCGCAGCGCCGCGGGTCGGATTCCGACCGCTGTGGCGACGCCGGGTCCCGGTGCGGTCGTCGCGCTGTCCGCCTCGTCGACGAGCCGGACGAGCCGCGCGGCGCCGACCCGCACGTGCACCTCGCGGGCGCGTGCGAGATGGTCTCGCGCGTCCGAGAAGCGGCCGTCCTGCCGGGCGAGCGCGCCGAGCACCCTCTCGACCGAACCGTGCGTGTAGGCACCGAGGCTCTCGACCACGAACTGGTCGCGATGCGGGAGGAGGCTCTCGTAGACCCAGCGCACGGTCTTCGGATCCTCGGTGCCGGACCAGACCAGCGCGAACGCGACCTGCGTGAGGGTCGCGAGGTACTCGCTGTCGACGGGGAGGTCGCGGAGCGCCGGTCGGATCTGCTCCAGGAGGGCACGCGCTCCCTCGGCGTCTCCGAGCGCGGCGCGGGCGTAGGCCCGGCTCACGACGACCCAGAGCACCTCGGCACCCGTCTCGCCGAGCAGTGCCCGCAGCTCCTCGGTGGGGTCCCAGGGCTCCCCGGAGTCGAGCAGCCCGAAGAACATCGAGCCGCCCGCGATGATCGCGGCGTTGGCACTGGCCGCCTGCTCGCCGAGGCTCGAGGCGGCGCGGATCAGGACCTCCGCGCCCGCCCGGTCGTCGTCTGCCCAGCGCAGGCAGGCCCGCCACAGCGGCGGGTAGCAGGAGTAGAGGGCGAGGCGCAGCCCGCGCGCCCGGTCGTCGTAGCTGGCGACCTCGTCGGACGCGTCGTCGAGGCGGCCGCTCTCCAGATGCAGCACGACGCGCATCCGCCGGGCCAGCAGCTCCCGCGGGGCATCCCTGCTCGCGAGGGAGAGCGCGAGCATCCGGTCGAGGACGTCGGCCCGCTCCGCGATCCCGAACGGTCCTGCGATCGCGTCGTGCAGCGCTGCGAGCGCGTCGAACTCGGAGAGCGGATCCTGCGCCGACCGCGCCATCGCCACCGCGTCCCGCGCGTGGCGCTCCCGCTGCGAGGCGGGGGAGCCCGCCCACGAGGCGACCGAGCGCCGGGCGAGGAGGCGCGCGTGGAGCGGCCCACCGGGCTCGGTGTGCTCCAGCGCGAGCGACAGCAGCGCGAGCTGCTCGGCGTCGTCGGCCGCCACCTCGAACCCGTCCCGCGAGCCGACCTTGAGGGCAGCCTCGGCGTACGTCGTCCAGTCGCCCCGGCGTCCGGCGTGCTCCGCGGCGGCGACGTACTCCGACCGTGCTGCCGATGCCTCCCCGACGCGCGCGAGCGCATCGCCATGCGCGATGCGAAGGCCGGCCAGCGGGGCGTCGGCACCGAGGAGCGGCGCCAGCCGTACCGCCTCGCCGGTCCAGCGCACGGCATCGGCGTACGCGCGTACCGCGGTCGCCGCCCCGGCTGCCTCGACGCACGCGTCGACCGCCTCGGCGGCGGCCCCGGCGGGGGCGGCGGCGACGAGGTGCGCGGCGACGGCGGACGACGGGGCTCCGGGCCGGGCGGCCAGCACCTGCGCCACCCGCTTGTGCAGCTGGGCCGCGGTGCTCATCGGCAGCGCCGCTGCGAGCGACTCGCCTACGAACGCGTGCGCGGGCCGGAGCACCGCGACGCCGTCCGCGCGGACCAGCCCCGAGCGCAGCGCCTCGTCCAGCGCCGCGTCGGCGTCCGCCGCGTCCGAGCTCGATCCGCGGACGACCTGGCTCACCAGGTCGACGTCGGCCTCGCCGGCCACGGCCACGGTGTCGACCACGCGGCGGGCGCCCGGGGACAGCGCGTCGGCTCGTCGACGTACGAGCGCGGCGAAGCCCGCGGGTGGCAGCGCACCGGCGGGTGGAGGCCCGTCGGGCCACGCGCGCAGCAGCTCGAGGGCGAGGAGGGGGTTTCCGCGGCTGGCGTCGTAGACCTGCTGCAGCGCGGGTTCGGGGAGCCGCCCGCCGGCCAGGGTGTCGATGTCGTTGCGCGCGAGCGCGGCCACCTCGAGCAGGCGGAGGTGCGTCGCGAACGACGTCGTGGCCGGGGCGCCCGACGCGGCCGTGAGGAGCAGACCCACCTGGGTCTCCCCGAGCTCGGCGGCGACGGATCGGATCAGGCGCGCCGACGCCGGTTCGAGGAGGTGCGCGTCGTCGACGACCAGGAGCCGGGCCGCGCCGGTCTCCGTCGCGAGCTGGTCGAGGACCGCGTCGACGAGGTCCACGCCGGGGGCGCTGAGCAGCTCGGGAGCCAGGCCGGGCCGACCCGACCTGCGGAGCAGGCGGTCGACAGCGGCGTAGGGCACCACCCCCTCGCCGTCCACGGGCGTCACGCTCGCGTGGGGCTCGTCGACGAGTCGGACCAGCTCGCGCACGAGCGTGGTGCGCCCGACGCCCGGCTCGCCGACGACCAGCAGCGCGGATCCGAGGTCCTCGGTCCCCGCCCACCAGTCGAGGAGCGCGGAGACCTCGTGCTCCCGTCCGACGACGCTGGTGGCCACGGAGGACATGCTGGCGCGCCCGGAGCGCTGATGACAGGGGAAGTTCGCGCGACGGCGGACCCTCGCCCTCCGGCAGCGGCCGTGCTCGCTCGTCCCGGCAGTCGCGCGCTGCGGCCGTCGACGGTCGGGCGCGGCCGTGACGCTCGAACGCCGTGGCGCCCATACTGGCCGTGCATTCCGGGGGAGCGTCGAGCGCGGATCACCGGGAGGGGCCATGAGCGCGGGATTCCACGACGGCAGCAGGTCCTTGCAGGACCGTTTCGGCACGCGACGGATCGCCGATCGCATCGATGAGCTGCTCGTCACCGACACGATCGACGACGGCGACCGAGCGTTCATCGAGGCGCGCGACATGTTCTTCCTCGCGACGTGCGACGCCGAGGGCCGACCCACCTGCTCCTACAAGGGCGGCGCACCGGGCTTCGTGCGCGTCGTCGACGAGCGCACGATCGCGTTCCCTATCTACAACGGCAACGGGATGTACTTGTCGGCCGGCAACGTGCTGGTGCATCCCGAGGTGGGGATCCTCTTCCTCGACCTCGAGCACGGCAGCCGGATGCGACTGGAAGGCACGGCATCCGTCGACTTCGACGACCCGCTCCTCGCCGAGTACGTCGAGGCCCAGTTCATCGTGCGCGTGCACGTGCGCGTCGTCTTCCCGAACTGCCCGCGGTACATCCACAGGTACCAGCGCGTCGAGGAGTCGGAGTTCGTGCCGCGCAAGGGACGTCGTACGCCGGTTCCTGACTGGAAGCGTTCGGACTGGGCCTACGACTACCTCCCCGACGACGACCCGGCCCGCGCCTGAACCCGAGTGCGCCGACGACATCCGTGACGCCGGCCGCACCCGGCCATGGCCTGACCGCCGGCGACGTGATGGGGTGGCCGAACGCGCCGCGATCCCGCAGGCGCCCCACGACCACGAGGGAGAGCGCGCAGCGATGCACCTGCCTGCGGTGAGCGCGCGCCGCGCCACGCTGGCCACCTTCGTGGTGAGCGGGATGCTGGCTGTGGTCTGGGTCGCCCGGATGCCGGCGATCCGGGACGCGTTGGGACTCACGCCGTCGGAGGTGGGTTCGGTCCTGCTGGCGACCGCGGTCGGATCCATCGCCTCCATCACCGTCGTGGGCCGGCTGGCCGTGACGTTCGGCAGCGACTCCGTGCTCCGGTGGAGCCTGCCGCTGATGGCGGCGAGCGCCGTCGCCCTGGGTTTCTCGACCGGCTACCCGATGCTGCTGGCGACCGCGGCGCTGACCGGGCTCTTCCTCGGTGCCACCGACGTCACGATGAACACGCAGGCATCGCTCATCGAGCGCACGTCGGGCGAACGGGTGCTCGCCGGCATGCACGCGGGGTGGAGCTTCGGCTCCGCGGTCGGCGCAGGGCTGGCTGCCCTCACGGCCGCGGCGGGCGTCTCGGTCGGGATCACCATGGTGATCGCCTCGTCCGTGGTGCTGCTGGCGTGGGTGCTGATCCAGGGTGGCTATCTGCCCGATGCCGGTGTCCGTGCCGGCGGCGAGCGTCGCGCCGGCCGGATCCGCCTGCCCGGGATCATCGTGGTCATCGGGGCGGCGATGACCCTGGCGTACCTCATCGAGGGTGCCGTGATCGGCTGGAGCACGCTGTATCTGCACGACCAGTTCGGCGCAGCCGCGTGGCTGGCAGCGGTCGGCTACCTCGGGTACGAGATCGCCATGTTCGTGGGTCGCCTGGGCGGTGACCGCGTGCGCCACCGGTGGGGGGATCCGCGCACGTCGGTCGTCGGCTCGGCCGTGGCGACCGTCGGTCTGGGGGTCCTCGTCCTCGCGACGGGCGGACCGCTCGCCGTCGCGGCTCTCGTGGTGATCGGGCTCGGGCAGTCGGCCGTGGTGCCGATCCTGTTCGCGACCGCCGGTGCCGTTGGGCACGACGTCGCGGCGGCCGCCATCGCCCGTGTCGGCGGATTCGGGTTCGCCGGCATGCTCGTCGGGCCGGCGGCGTTCGGGGTGGTCGCCCAGACGGCGTCCATGCGGGCCGGCTTCGTCGGTCTCACCGTGCTCGCGGTCGCCATGACGATGGTCGTCGGCCGCGGCGTCGGTCCGGCGCTGGACTCGGAGACGGCACGGAGCGCCGCGGCGCCGCGCAGGACCGGCTCGTGAGCCCTCGACCGATCAGTCCTCGAGCTGGACGGTGCTCCGCGACTCCAGGTGCGGCCCGATGACGTCGGACGAGATGGCCCGGTGCCGCGGGTCGTCGCGATAGGCGACGAAGGCGTCGCGCGAGGCGAAGCGTCCGACGACGACGAAGTCTGCGTTGCCGGACGTGAAGCCTGCGTCGGGGCCGCACCAGTACGACTCGACGCCGTCGATCTGGGCGACGTAGCCCTCGAGCGCCTCACGTACCTCGGCGCCCACCGAGACTGCGTCGGATCCGTCGTTCCACACGAACTGGGCCACGTGCATGAAGGTCATGGCGCCACTCTGCCAGCGCCGTCGGCGCGGCGTAGCGCCCCTGCCGGAGCGGAAGCGCTACGCCGCGATGCTCAGACGTTCTCCTCGCGGATCTCGTGGCGCGCCGCGTAGCTCTGGTCCACCACCGGCTGCTGCTGCACGACGGTCGGCGCCACCGGCTCGGCGGCCACGACAGGCGCGGCCGTGCGCTGCGACTCGATCACGGTACGGCGCTTGCGCGGCGCGAAGATGAACAGGTTCATGAGCAGCCCGATCAGGCCTGCGGCCATGAGGATCCAGCCGATCACGTGGATGTCGATGCCGGCCACGGTGGCGTGCACGGCGAACGCGAGGATCGCCCCCACGGCGAGCAGGAAGATGCTTGCTCCGATACCCATCGCGGGCACCCGTCCCTTCGTGAGCCGGGTCGCGCCCCCACGGGCCGCGTCGGTCCCTGGCTCTCGGCGCGAGCGGGTACCCCACCAGACGAGCCCGAAACCCTCCCACCGAGCTAGGTCGTCGCGGGCTCGCGACGGCTTCGAGCGCGACGCGTGACGACGACGAGGGCCGCCGCGACGAGGGGCACGAGCAGGTACGTCGCGGAGAACGCGGCCACCGCCGCCGCGAGCACCACAGCGACGACGGCGGCAGCGCGCATCGCGCCGTGGAGCACGCGGACCGCAGCGAGCAGCGCTGCGAGGTAGACGGCGACGAAGCACGCCGAGGTCGCGCGGACGAGCTCGGTCGTGCCGATCACCTGGAACGCCAGGGCGATCAGCAGCACTGCGCCGGTGGCGGCGAGGGCGAGCAGCGGCCGCGCCGACGGGCGCTCGTCGGTCGACCGCCCGGCGACCCATCGGGGCAGCGCGTCGTCGTCGGCCAGCGCCCCGACGAGCGCGACGACGGACCCGGTGTAGACGTTCACCGTGCCCAGGGTCAGCACCGCTGCGAGGACGGCGGTGGCGACGCGGCCGACGTCGCCCAGCCCGCGCTCGATCAGGTCGGCGAGGGGTACGGCGGAGCCTGCCGGGCCGGGTGCCACGACCGATGCGACGGCGAGACCGGCGTACAGGACGACGATGACGGCGAACGCGACGCCGATCGCGCGCGGCACGTCGCGCCGCGGCTGCCGGAACCGGCCGGCGAGCTGGGCCATCGCCTCCCATCCGATGACGAGCCACAGCAGGACGTTGGTGGCGGTGCCGACGGCCCACCAGCCGTGCGGCGCGAACGGGACCCAGGGCTCGGGATCCGGGTGCGAGAGCCCGATGAGCACGGCGACGACGACCGTGACGACGAGCAAGGTGGAGAGCACGAGCTGCACGCGCGACGACACCGCGAGCCCGAACGCGTTCGTGACCAGCACGGCGGCGTACATCGCGGCGGCCACCAGCACCGCGGTGGTGCGACCGGTGCCGGTCGCGGCCGCGACGTAGAAGGCGCCGACGAGGACGACCGCAGGTCCGCCGATCACGACGGCGGTGACGAACCAGATGCCGGTGACGGCGGCGACGGTGTCGCCGAACGCCGCGCGCGCGTAGGCCGCGACGCCGCCCGCGACGGGGTGCTGGATCGCCAGCGCTCCGAACACGAGCGCGACCGGAGCCGACAGCAGCAGCACCGCGAGCCAGGCGAGCACCGATGCGGGGCCGGCGAGCTGGTAGGCGAGGGCAGGGATGAGCAGCAGGCCCGGTCCGAGGAGCGCACCGACGTAGAGGGCGGCGCCGCGGGGCACGCTGAGCATGCGCGGACCCTACGTGCCGGGTCCGACAGCGACTACTTGACCGCGACCCCGGAGATCTGGGGGTTGGCCGGCACGAACGGCGAGCGCAGCTCGGTGCGCTCGAGCTCGACCCGCGAGAAGCCGCCGTCGCGGATCACCGGCTCGAGATCGCGCTGGCACGAGCAGCCCTCGAACGCCCACGCCCACGGTCGGGCGACCAGTCGCTGCACCCGCCGCGTCGCCGTCCCCTCGGCGGCGACGACGTGCTCGAGGAAGGCGTAGCGCCCTCCGGGTCGCAGCACGCGGTGGATCTCGCCCACCACCGCCTCCGGGTCGCGGACGGTGCACAGGACCAGCGACGAGATCACCGCCCCCGCGCTCGCAGCAGGCAGCCCCGTCGCCTCGGCGACGGTCGGCAGCAGCCGGAGGTCGATGCCGGCGCGCGCCGCGGTCTGGCGCAGCCGGGCGTGCATGTGCTCGTTGGGCTCGACCGCGATCACCTCCGTGCCGGGAGGCATGAAGCGGAAGTTCGCGCCCACGCCCGGCCCGATCTCGACGACCGGACCGGACACCCCTCGGAAGATGCGCTGCTTGCGATCGCGCGTGAGGACGTCGATGTAGCCGCCGGTCGCCGCGAAGAACAGCGCGTTGGCGCGGCCGCGCAGCGGGTGGCTCTCGAAGCCCACGTCGGGGACGGGTCCGGCTGTCATGGCCGCAGGGATCCCGACGTCGACTCCTCCTCGGCGAGCGTCGCGAGCAGGTGCAGCTGGCGCGTCATCAGCCGCTGGATCATCCGTCGGGTGAACGGCCGCATCACCGGCTGCAGCCAGTACGGCACGTAGTTGGCATCGTGCGCGCGGCAGGCGTAGGCGATGCGGGCGCCGTCGCCCGACGGCGTGACGTCGTAGCGGTGGTCGAAGGTGAGCCGCAGCTCGGCGCCGTGCTTGCGGTCGAGGCGCGACGTCGTGCGGAAGGCGAAGGCACCGGGCTCGGCCACGGTCACGACCGAGGTGTCGTGGAACGTGCCGTTGGCCGCGGCGCCTGTCGAGCGGAACGTGGAGCCCACGGAGGCCAGCGGTTCGTCGGCCTCGAGGGTGAGCAGGCGGAAGGTGCTCTGCGGCGAGCGCGTGCCGGCCCAGGCCAGGTGCTCTCGCGGGGCGCGCAGCACCGCGATGACGGCCTCGGGCCGGGCGCGCGTGACGACCTCGGCGGCGAAGGTGATGAGGGTCGAGCTCTGCTGCGACATGGTCGGACCTCCTGCGGCTGCGGGTGTGTGCGTACGACGCTAGGCAGCCGCGCGCGGGAGCGCCTGAGGCGAACTCCTCAGATACGCCGGGCCCGTCGAGCAGGTCTCACGGACCGAGGAGCTGGTGCTGGAGGGCGAACAGAGTCGCCTCCGCGCGGGTCGAGACGCCGATCTTCGCGTAGACCCGCTCGAGGTGGTTGCCCGCCGTCTTGGGGCTGATCGAGAGCTGCTCGCC
>DASSQW010000010.1:0-4188 GCA_035702165.1 Candidatus Nanopelagicales bacterium | reverse complement strand
GTCGAGCGGGAGACGTTCCCCGGGCTGCTCGCCGGGGGCGCTGCCGTGACCGGCTTCGTCGACGACGGCTACTGGCTCGATCTCGGTCGGCCGCTCGACTTCGTGCAGGGCTCGCGCGACCTCGTCACCGGCGTGGCGCCGAGCCCCGCGCTCGCCGGCCCGGTCGGCGACGTCATGGTGATGCCGGGGGCCGAGGTGGCGTCGTCCGCGGTGCTGCGCGGCGGCACCTTCGTCGGCGCGGGCGCGACGGTGGGCCCGGACGCGGTCGTCGACGGCTCCGCGCTGTTCGACGGCGCGATGGTCGCGGCCGGTGCGCACGTCACCGACTCCGCGATCGGGTACGGCGCGATCATCGGGTCGGGCGCGTTCCTCGACGGCGTCGTCGTCGGAGACCGTGCGGTCATCGGTCCCGGCAACGAGCTCGTGCGCGGCGCGCGCGTCTGGCCCGGTGTCGCCCTCGGCGACACGGCCGTGCGCTTCTCCTCCGACCGCTAGCGCCGTGCAGGCGGTCGAGCGCACCTGGCGCGCGTCGTGGCCGGTGAGCCTCGGCGCCACCCTCGGCGGTCTCGCGCGCGGCGCGGGCGATCCGGCGTACCGACGTACCGACGACCGTGCCGTGTGGCGCACGATGCGCACGCCCGACGGGCCGGCGACCCAGCGGCTCGAGGCGCACGACGGCGAGGTGCGCTCGCAGGCCTGGGGTCCCGGTGCGGCGTGGGCGACCGAGCGGCTGCCGCGCACCGTCGGCGCCGACGACGACGTCTCGACGTTCGACGCGTCGCTGCACCCGCTGGTCGCGGCGCAGTGGGCCCGGTACGGCGCCGGCATGCGCACGCCCGCGGTCGGCGTGATCCTCGAGGTGCTCGTCGCCGCGATCCTCGAGCAGCGGGTCACGGGTCTCGAGGCTCGGTCGTCGTGGCGGTGGCTGCTGCGCGCCCACGGCGAGCCCGCGCCGGGGCCGGCGCCCGACGGGATGCGCGTGTTCCCGGAGTCAGCGGTGCTCGCGGCCGTGCCCTCGTGGGAGTGGCACCGAGCCGGCGTCGAGGGCGCTCGCGCCGACACGATCATGCGCGCTGCGGCGTACGCCGGACGGCTGCAGCAGTGCGCCGACCTGCCGCTGCCGGACGCGCACGCGCGCATGCGCGCGCTGCCCGGCGTCGGCGTGTGGACCGCGGCCGAGGTCGCGTCGCGATCGCTGGGCGACGCCGACGCCGTGTCCTACGGCGACTTCCACCTCGCGCACACCGTGTGCTTCGCGCTCGCCGGCGAGACCGACGGCACCGACGAACGGATGGCCGAGCTGCTCGCGCCCTGGCCCGGGCATCGCGGCCGCGTGGCACGGCTCGTGGAGATGTCCGGCGTCACCCGCCCCAAGCGCGGTCCGCGCTACTCCCCGCTCGACCACCGGGACCGCTGATCCCCACGTAGTTCTCCCAACATGATCATGTTCGGAGTCGGCGACGTCATTAGGCTCTCGGCATGGTGGAGCTGCCGGTCGTCGACGTCGCGGCCCTCGTCGACCCGTCGTCGTCGCTCGAGGAGCGCCGCGCGGTGGGGGCGGAGCTCGACGCCGCGTGCCGCACGTGCGGTTTCCTGCTCGTCGCCGGGCACGGCGTCGACCCGGCTCTGCGCGCCGACCTCGAGCGGCTGGCGCGCGAGTTCTTCGCGCTGCCCGACGAGGAGAAGGCGCGCATCGCGATGCCCCGCGCCGGAACGGCGTGGCGCGGCTGGTTCCCGGTCGGCGGCGAGCTCACCTCCGGCGAGCCCGACCGCAAGGAGGGCGTCTACTTCGGCACCGAGCTGCCGGCCGACGACCCGCGGGTCCGGTCCGGTACGCCGCTGCACGGCGCGAACCTGTTCCCGGAGCGCCCCGCGGAGCTCGGGCCAGTCGTGCTGCGCTGGATCGACGAGGTCTCGGCGCTCGGCGCCGCCGTGCTGCGCGGTCTCGCCCTCGGCCTCGGCCTCGACGAGGACTGGTTCGCGCGCACTCTCACCGCCGACCCGACGATCCTCTTCCGCGCGTTCCACTACCCGCCCGGGGACGGCGGCTCGTGGGGTGTCGGCGAGCACACCGACTACGGGCTCATCACCCTCCTCGCGCAGGACCACCACGGCGGGCTGCAGGTGCGCTCGCAGGGCGAGTGGATCGACGTACCCGCCGATCCCGAGCTGTTCGTCGTCAACATCGGCGACATGCTCGACCGGATGACGCGCGGCCGCTACCGCTCCGACCCGCACCGCGTGCGCAACCTCTCCGGGCAGGACCGCGTCTCCTTCCCGTTGTTCGTCGACCCCTCCTGGGACGCCCGGGTCGTCGCGCTCCCCGACAGCGTCTTCGCGGGGGAGGCGCCGGCCGACGACGCCGGCTCGCGGTGGGACGGCGCGAGCGTCCACGCCTGGGAGGGGCCCTACGGCGACTACCTCACGGCGAAGGTGGCGCGGGTGTTCCCCGACCTGTTCGCCGAGGTGACCTGACCCTCGTCGGTGATGCGCACGCGGTGGCGCGAGATCAGGCCCGCTAGGCGCGCTGCGCCGCGAGAAGAGCCACGAGCCGCGATACCAGGTCGTACGGGATCTCTTGCGCCAGAGGCAGTTTCAGCGTCGAGGCACCACTGCGGTAGGGCGCCACCTCCTGCTCGAGCGCAGCGTCGAGCGCGGGCAGCGGGTAGACGCTGACGTGCCTGGCCCAGCCCGCGACATGGACGAACGACCGTCCGTCGAGGGTGAAGGTCGGCATGCCGTAGGAGATCGTCTCCTCGGCGCCGGGGACCGCCTCGTGCACGCGCCGACGGATCTCGGCGACCGCGGCGGCCGATGCCTCGGGCAGCCCGTCGACGTACTCGTCCATGGTGCTCATGCGCATCGCCTCCCGGTCACTGCGCCGCCGCGAGCAGCGGCTCGATCTCGTGCTGGACGACGCTGTCGATGTCGCCGATCTGCGCGAGCTGCACGAGGACGCCGCCATTGTCGCGCGGGTGGACGAACACCTCCGACCAGATGCCGTCGGGGTCGACGACGTGGCCGAACATGGTGATGCCGCGCGCCTGCAGCTGGGCCACCGCGGCGTCGAGGTCGTCGACGGCGAAGGTGAGGTGGTGGACCCCGCCGCGCCCGCCGGTGGACTCCAGGAAGCGGTCGAAGAACGTCGAGCCCGGGGTCGGCGCCATCAGCTCGATGCGGCCGTCGCCGAGCTCGAAGGTCAGGACCACCGCGCCGATCGGCAGCACCTCGCCGTGGCTGAACCGACCGCCGAGGACGTCGCGGTAGAACGCGACGAGGGGAGCGAGCGACGGTCCCGCGACCGCGGTGTGGTCGAAGCGGGCGCCGAGGGCGGCGAGGTCGAGGGTCACGGGTCCTCCGGGGTCAGCGCACGACGAGGTGCTGGTCGAGGTCGCGGGGCGGGCGCGCGGGCGGGTCGTCGGCGGGGTGCCCGACGGCGACGCCGCCGAGCGGCTGCCAGCTCGTCGGGAGGCCGAGCACGTCGTGCACCACGTCGGGGCAGAAGACCGTGGACGAGATCCACGCGGAGCCGAGGCCCTCGGCGGCCAGGGCGACGAGCAGGTTCTCGACCGCTGCTCCGCCCGCGACGAGGAACAGGTCGCGCTCGAAGCCGCTGCGGCGCTCGTCGGGGTAGTCGTGGGCGGCGCCGTCGAGCTCGAGGAACGGGAGCACGACCTCCGGCGCCTCGCGCAGGACGCGGCCGCGTCGCAAGCGCTTCTCGACCGAGGCGTCGTCGTACGCGTCGAGGGTGCGCAGGTCCTGCTCCCAGCGCAGCGCCATCGCATCGAGCAGACGCTCGCGCAGCGCACGGTCGGAGAGCAGGACGAAGCGCCAGGGCGTGGTGTGGTGCGGGCTCGGCGCGGTGATGGCGGCGGCGATCGCGCGCCGCAGCGCTGCCGGGTCCACCGGCTCGTCGGTGAAGGACCGCACGGTGCGTCGCGCCGCGACGGCGTCGCGCCGCCCCTCGGCGATTGCCTCCGCCGTGCCGAGCCGGAAGAGGTCCTCGTCAGGGCGGCGGATCATGGCACGAGCGCCCGGGCCGGAGTCGTCGGTGACATGGTCGCCGACTCCCCGGACAACCGCTGCGGCCAGCCCGGATACCTTGCCGCACACCAGGTCTGCGGCGGCCGCGACCTCATCGGCGATGGCGGTGACCGTCATCTCGAGCACGTTGCCGTGGCTGTCCGT
>DASSQW010000009.1:0-4107 GCA_035702165.1 Candidatus Nanopelagicales bacterium | reverse complement strand
TCCGGCATCGGTGGAGTCGAGACCGGCGTCGCGCGCCTCGTCGACGCCGACGACGCAGCGGACCGCCCCTGGCTGGCGTGGGAGTACATCCCCGGGCCGTCGCTGCAGACCCGGGCCGCAGGCGCTCCGCTCGCGCCGGACCAGGTGGACGTGGTCGCGCGGGAGCTCGCCACCGCGCTCGCGCAGCTGCACGCCGCCGGCTACGCGCACTGCGACGTGAAGCCGGCCAACGTGGTGCTCGGCCCGGACGGGCTCCGGCTGGTCGACCTCGGCCTCGTGCACGGCATCCGCGAGGGCGCACCCGAGGTCGCGATGGGATCGCCGGGTTGGAGCCCGCCGGAGCAGGGGTCGCCGGACCGCGACGGACGCGCCGTGGACGTGCACGGATGGGGGATGTGCGTCGCCTTCGCGGCGACGGGACGCAACGCCTTCGGCGTCGATCCGACGAGCGGCGACCCGGACCGGATGCGTTCGGGCCAGCCCCGGCTCGCCGGGCTCGACGAGCCGCTGCGCTCGCTCGTGGCGGCGGCACTGGCCGCTGATCCGGCGGGGCGTCCGTCGATGGACGACATCGTCGATCGGCTCCGTGCGTGGGAGCTCGGCAGCGCAGCGACATCGGCTCGCGCCGCGACAGCGGCCGCGCCGACCATCCTCGCGACGGAGACGCAGGCGTTCGTCGCTCCCACGATGATCGAGCCGACGACCGGGGACCCGGTGACCTCCACGGCATCTCGCGACCGGTGGCGGCGGGCGCTGCCGGCGGCCGCGGTGGCAGGCGTGGCGCTCCTCCTGTCGTCGTGGTGGTTCCTCCACCCCCTCGGTCAGGACGGGTCAGGCGCCTCGGCCGCCCCCCGGACCACGTCCTCGCCGTCTGCGGTGTCGGCGAGGGCCACGCCGACCGGCGTCGTGGTGCCCGTCGTGGCGACGGCGGCACCCAGCAAGGCCGCTCCGGTCCAGCCGGCCAAGCCGAAGCCGACGCCCCATGGCAAGGGCAAGGGCAAGCACCGCCGTTGAGGCCGCGGCGCGGGGGCCCGTCGTGGCGCTCGGTGCGGGCTCCTGGCTCAGACGGTCGTGAGCGCTGAGCCTGGCGCGGGTGATCCGGGCTCGTCGTCCCCGTCGGGCGGTCGGAGCGCGACGGCCGCAGCGACGAGGGCGGCGCAGAGCTGGATGCCGTCGAAGCCGTAGTAGACCATCGCCAGCAGCGGCACGCAGGCGGCCACGTGCAGCCACAGCCGCGCCGAGCCGATCGGCCGGCGGGTGCACCAGGCGGCGGCAGCGAACCACAGCACGAACAGCGCCAGCGCCAGGAAGCCGTAGGAGAACATGACGTTCCAGATCTGGCCCTGCGTGCCGACCGAGACCTGCAGCCCGGTGGTCGAGGGACGTGGTGCGCCGTTGCCGATGAGCGGGTGCGCGAGCGCGCCCTGGAACGCCTCGGCGTAGATGCCGGCGCGGGTCGCGTTGGAGTCGCTGTAGGCCAGGCGCGCCTGCAGCGCACCGAGCACGACCGGGCCGAGCAGCAGCGCTGCTACGCCGCCGCCGACCAGCAGGGTCACGAGCGGTCCGGGATGGCGGCGCAGCGCGAGCCGCAGGACGCCGTAGACGATGAAGACGAGGATCGCGAGCATCATGCCGCGGTTTCCCGTCTGGTACGCCGGGGCCAGCGACGCCACGAGGAGCGCGACGATCACGAGCTTCGCGAGCAGCGAGCGGAACGCGACGATCATCGCGAAGGCGAAGAACACCATGACGGCGTAGTTGACGCCCCAGCCGTTGGTGTACGCGAAGGGCGCCGAGGGGCGGTTGAAGGTGATCGGCGATCCGTACGGCGTCTGCACCTCCGCGAACTGCGGCCGCACGAGCGCGTCGACGTAGCCGTTGGACGCGATCGACTGGGGGAGCAGCTTGGAGGTGAGCGTCTCGATGCGGCCCTTGGGCACGAGGATGCCGAGCCAGCCGCCGACGACGACGGTGGTGAAGAAGACAGAGACGCCCGCGAGCAGCCGGCGGTCGGTGAGCCGGCCCTGCGTCGCGTTGTAGACGTAGAGGAAGACGATGGTCGAGCCGACGAAGCTCGAGACGCGCACGCCGTAGCCGATCGCGCGGCCCGTCGAGTCGAGCATGATCGCCGACGCGAGCGTGCAGGTGACGAACGCGATCCAGAACCAGAAGATCCGCGGGAACCGCACGCCGCCACGCAGCATCAGCAGCACGGCCATCGGGATCGCGCAGATCTGCACCGCGAACGCGGACAGGCCGAGGACCCAGAAGACCGGGAACCCGGCGAACAGCAGCAGGAACGGCCACGCGGGCAGTGCGGGGCGCGGTGCGGGCTGCGCCTCGGGGGCCCGGGTCAGGGCCTGCGGCGCACGCAGGTCAGATGCCACGACCGCGCTGCCGGGCCATCGCAGCGACCTTGTCGGCGCTGACGAGCCCGCTCGCGACGAGCAGGGCGGCGTAGCTGTGCTTGGTGGTGGGAGCCCGGCGCAGCGAGCGGGAGGCGTAGCCGACGGCCTCCGAGCGCTGGCCCATCGCTGCGTTCGCGAACGCGAGCTGGCCCTCGATGCGCGCGAGGCCGGCGGGCTCGTCGTGGAACTCGGGGACCCGGTCGAGGATGTACTTGAGGGCCTTGTCGATCGTCTGCCAGCGGCTGACGTAGAAGGACTGGTCGTGGAAGTGGATGCGCGTCAGCGGGTCCGGGATGCACACGACGGGCCCGAGGCGGCTGGCGCGCATGAGGAACTCGTAGTCTTCGCCGTAGCCGCCTGGGAGCTCCTCGTCGACCAGGCCGATCTCGGTGAGCAGCCGCTCGCGCTCGATGAGGAAGGCGGAGGCGTTGACCTCGGGGTAGCGGTGGCGCAGGAAGTCCTGCAGGTGCAGGTCGTGCGCCGGGCTGTCGCGGCGGATGTCCTCGCCGCGGTAGTGCACGTACATACCGGTGGCGGCGAGGATCGCGTCGGGACGGCTCTGCAGCAGCTCGACCTGGCGGCGCACCTTGGCGGGCAGCCATTCGTCGTCGTCGTCGCAGCCGCCGACGTAGGTGCCGGTCGCGGCGAGGTAGCCGGTGTTGCGGTTGCCGGCGAGTCCCGGCGTGCGCGAGTTGCGCATCGTGCGCAGCGACCGGTTCTCGGGGACGTCGACGCCGATGTCGACCGGGTCGGTGCCGTCGAACACGACGATGACCTCGAGGTGGCCCTCGTAGTCCTGGTCGAACAGCGAGCGGACCGCGCGCTTGAGCAGCTCGGGTCGGTCCTTGGTGGGGATGATCCCGGTGACCGTGGGCCACGCGGTGGCGCCGCTCGTCTCCTGGCTCACGACGGGACTCCCGGGTTCGTTTGCGGCGGCCGGTCGGCCGTTGGTGACGGTGCGTCCCAGGATAACCGGGGAATCCTGTACGCCGACTCGCCCGAACAGGCGAGAGGCGGTGACCGACGGTCGCCGCGGCGGTTCCCCGGGGCCGTCAGCGTTGGGCGAGCACGCGGACGTCGAGCACGGTCATGTCGGCCGGCAACTCGGTCGTGGCGGAGGGGTCGCCCGGCCAGCGCCCGCCCACGGCCAGGTTCACCCGGAGGAACCAGCGGCGGTCGAGGAACGCCGCGATGCCGGGCACCTCGTCGTTGCCGACGCTGAAGGTGACCTGGTCGTCGACCGACCAGTCGACGCGGTCGGCGTACATCGTGACGGCGTAGGTGTGCACCTGGGTCGGGTCGACGCCGGAGCCTGCCGGGAGGACGAAGGACTTCTTCGCGGCGTTGCCGTCCTTCTCGAAGTGGATCGTCTGCTGGAGCGTGGGCATCTTCCCGGCGTCGCCGGTGCCGATCCCCTCGAGGATGTCGATCTCGCCGGGACCGAGGTCGTCGGGCCGCAGCCACATCGCCGGCCACAGGCCCTTCGAGCGACCCGCGGGGAGGGGGAGCGACGCGCGCACCTCGATGCGCACCGCCTGCCACGACTTCTTGTTCTGCGTGCTGATGAACGCCGAGGAGTACGAGCGGCCGTCGGGGAACCGCTTGTCGTTCTTGCACTTCAGCGGAGGGGCCTCGCGCCGGGCGATCAGGTGCAGCGCACCTTCACGCACCGACAGGTTCTCGGGCCGGTCGGTGAGGC
>DASSQW010000008.1:0-14978 GCA_035702165.1 Candidatus Nanopelagicales bacterium | reverse complement strand
ACGCCGTACGGCGCGGTCGCCGCGGCCTTCGCGAGGTCGGCGTCCTCGAAGATCACGTTGGCGCTCTTGCCGCCGAGCTCGAGCGTCACCGGCTTCACCCCGCGCGCGCAGCCCTCGGCGACGCGGATGCCCACCTCGGTGGATCCCGTGAAGACGACCTTCGCCACGTCGGGGTGCGTCACGAACCGCTCCCCCACCACCGAGCCCTTGCCGGTGAGCACCTGGAACACGCCCTCGGGGAGACCCGCCTCGAGACCGAGCTCGGCGAGGCGCACCGCGGTGAGCGGCGTGAGCTCGGCCGGCTTGAGGACCACCGTGTTTCCTGCCGCGAGCGCGGGGGCGAAGCCCCAGCCGGCGATCGGCATCGGGAAGTTCCACGGCACGATGACGCCGACGACGCCGAGCGGCTCGTGGAAGGTCATGTCCACGCCGCCCGCCACCGGGATCTGGTGGCCGAGGAGCCGCTCCGGCGCGCCGGAGTAGAAGGCGAGCACGTCGCGGACGTTGCCCGCCTCCCAGCGGGCGTTGCCGATGGTGTGGCCGGCGTTGCGCACCTCCAGCTGCGCGAGCTCCTCGTTGTGCTCGTCGACGAGCGCGGAGAAGCGGCGGAGCAGACGCGCGCGGTCGCCGGGCGAGACGTGCCGCCAGGTCTCGAACGCCTTCCGCGAGCGGGCGATCGCGGCGTCGGTCTCCTCGAGGGACAGCGACGGGACGGAGGCGACGACCTCCTCGGTGACAGGACTGATGACGTCGTGCAGCGCGGTCACGGGACCTTCTTCGTCGAAGCGGTTCGGGGCATCCCGATCGTCCTCCACCGGACGCGCGGGGCGGTGGCGGGGTGGGTCAGAGGCGCTCGAAGCCCCGGTACCTCTCCCAGTCGGTGATGGTGCGGGCGAAGTCCTCGATCTCGATGCGGCCCATGTTCGCGTAGTGCTGCTGGACCTCCTCGCCGAACGTCTCCGCCACCCAGGCCGACTGCTCCCACAGGTCGACGGCCTCGGCGAGGCGCCACGGCACCTTGTCGCCGGTCGAGGCGTAGGCGTTGCCCTTCTCCTCCGGACGCAGCTCCATGCCCTTCTGGATGCCGTCGAGACCTGCCGCGACCATCGCGGCCACGGCCAGATAGGGGTTCGTGTCACCGCCCGGGACGCGGTTCTCCACCCGCAGGCCGGCACCGCGGCCGACGAGCCGTAGCGAGCACGTGCGGTTGTCGCGGCCCCACTCGATCGACGTCGGCGCGAACGAGCCGGGCGCGAACCGCTTGTAGCTGTTGATGTTGGGCGCGAACATCAGCGAGAGCTCGCGCAGGTGCGCCAGCTGGCCGGCGATGAACTGCCTCCCCACCTCGGACAGGCCGTGCTCCTCGTCGGCCTTGTCGGCCATGACCATCGAGCCGTCGGTGCCGCGGAACGACAGGTGGATGTGGCAGGAGTTCCCCTCCCGCTCGTTGTACTTGGCCATGAACGTGAGCGCGTAGCCGTCCTGGGCAGCGATCTCCTTGGCACCGGTCTTGTAGACGACGTGGTTGTCGCACGTGCGCAGCGCGTCCTCGTAGAGGAAGGCGATCTCGTGCTGGCCGAAGTTGCACTCGCCCTTCGCGCTCTCGACCTGCATGCCGGCGCCGGCCATCGCGAGGCGGATCCGACGCAGGAGCGGCTCGACGCGCGAGGTGCCGATGATCGAGTAGTCGACGTTGTAGAGGTTCGCCGGGCTCATGTCCCGGTAGCCCTTCCGCCACGCCTCCTCGTAGGTGTCGTTGAAGAGGATGAACTCGAGCTCGGTGCCGACGAACGCCTCCATCCCGGCGTCCGCGAGGCGGGCGAGCTGGCGCTTGAGCACCTGTCGCGGCGAGGCGACGACGTCGCGGCCGTCGAGCCAGGTGACGTCGGCCTGCACCATGGCGGTGGCCGGGTGCCACGGGACACGGCGCAGCGTGCCGAGGTCGTGAGCCATCACGAAGTCGCCGTAGCCGCTGGTCCAGCTCGACATCGCGTAGCCGTCGACGGTGTTCATGTCCACGTCGACGGCGAGCAGGTAGTTGCAGCCCTCGGTGCCGTGCGGGAGCACGTGCTCGACGAAGTACGGCGCGTGCACCCGCTTGCCCTGCAGCCTGCCCTGCATGTCGGTGATCGCCACGATCACCGTGTCGATGCGGCCATCGGCCACCTCGGCCTTGAGCTGCTCGACGGACAGAGGGGCGCCAGCGGGGACGGCGTGGTCGGACATCGGGGTTCCTCTCGGCGTTCGGTAGGCACACCCTGCCGCGTCCGGGCGTCCGATGGGGACCGAACGCTGGATCGGTCTAGACCGAAACGGCCCCGCAGACCCTCCGGGAGGAATACGCTCCGTCATCGCTGCGGACCAGCAGCGCGGGGCACCGGTGCGGCGTAGCCGTGGGAGCGTGCCCCGACCAGGCGGAGGCGAGGGTGGCGGTGGTGGTCGACCACGCGCTCGGTGCCGACCTGCTCGCGCGCCTCGATGCCGTCCCCGCTCTCGCCGACCGCACGGCGGTGGCGGACCTGTCCGGCGGGCTCACCAACCGCAACCTGCGGATCTCGACCCCTGATGGCGACTACGTCGCCCGGCTCTCGTCGCCGGAGAGCGCCCTGCTCGCGATCGACCGCACCAACGAGCACGCGAACTCGGTCGCGGCCGCGGCGAGCGGTGCAGCGCCCGACGTCATCGCCTACGCCCCCGAGGTCAGCGTCCTCGTCGTGCGCTTCGTCGACGGCGTCACCTGGTCGTCGGACGACGTGCTGCGGCCGGAGAACGCGCCGCGGATCGCGCGGGCCTGCCGGATGCTCCACGCCGGACCACGGTTCGTGAACGACTTCGACATGATGCGGATCCAGCAGCAGTACCTCGCGATCGTGCAGGAGCGCGGGTTCCGCCTCCCTGACCGCTACCTCGACTTCGCCGACCACGCGCGAGCCGTCGGCGAGGCCCTCGCGGCGCGGCCGGTCCCGACCGTGCCGTGCAACAACGACCTGCTCGCCGCGAACTTCATCGACGACGGCAGGGTCTGGCTCATCGACTACGAGTACTCGGGCAACAACGACCCGTTCTTCGAGATCGGCAACGTGTGGAGCGAGGCGACCGGCACCCCGGACGACCTCGAGCGCCTGGTCTCGGCGTACGTCGGGCACCCCACGACGTCGCTCACCGCGCGAGCCCGGCTGTGGGGGCTCATGAGCAAGTACGGCTGGATGCTCTGGGCCTCCATCCAGGACGGCACCAGCGCGCTCGACTTCGACTTCTGGTCCTGGGGGCTGGAGAAGTACGACCGGGCCGTCATCGAGTTCGACGGACCGGACTTCGGTCGCCTCCTCGAGGAGGTGCGCAGCAGCGACTGACGCGGTGGCACCGCACGTCGACCGGACGTCTCGATCCGGGGAACGTTGCGCGTGTCGCCTCCCGGCACCGGTGCGGTGCCGACACACTGCGACCAAGGTCACGGCTGCCGCCGCGACCGACCCGTACGGGGTTCCCTAAGGAGGGGACGCGTGGCTGACATCGACAACCTGAACGACGACGAACGCATGCTCGCCGAGCTCGGCTACAAGCAGGAGCTGCACAGGAGCTGGAGCGGGTTCTCCAACTTCGCCATCTCGTTCTCGATCATCTCGATCCTGGCCGGATGCTTCACCACCTTCTACTTCGGGTGGGACTTCGGCGGACCGGTCGCGATCTCGCTGGGCTGGCCGTTCATCTCGTTCTTCATCCTGCTCATCGGCTTCTGCATGTCGGAGCTGGTGTCGGCCTACCCGACCTCGGGCGGCATCTACTGGTGGGCCAGCAAGCTGGGCTCGGTCAAGGCCGGCTACTACACCGGCTGGCTGAACCTGGTCGGCCTCGTCGCGATCGTCGCGTCCGTCGCCTACGGCGCCGCGACGTACTTCGACCTGACGATGGCCCACTTCAGCGACTCGTGGGCCGCGGGCTGGCCCAACGACGCGTCGTTCGGCCCTGGCACCTCCGGTGCGCTGCAGCGCGACTTCTGGATCTTCGTCGTGGTGCTGATCCTGGTGTCGCTCGTCAACATCTTCTCGAGCCACCTGCTGTCGATCATCAACAACGTGTCGGTGTGGTGGCACGTCGCCGGCGCCTCGATCATCGTCATCATCCTGTGGTTCTTCCTCAAGGACGGCGCCAGCCACTGGGACGTCTCCGACGTCTTCACCTACCGCGTGAACAACACCGGAGGCCTGTTCGGCGGCGAGACCGGCGGCCCCGGCTTCTGGCTGTTCGTGCTGCCGCTGGGCTTCCTGCTCACGCAGTACACGATCACCGGGTACGACGCGTCCGCCCACCTCTCCGAGGAGACGCAGGGTGCGGCGAACTCGGCGGCCAAGGGCATCTGGCAGTCGATCTTCTACTCGGCGATCGGCGGCTGGATCCTGCTGCTGTCGTTCCTGTTCGCGGTCCAGAAGCCCGAGGACGTCACCACGGGATTCGGCTTCGTGAACATCATCTTCGACCAGGCTCTCGAGCCGAAGATGGCGGGTCTCGTCCTGCTCATCGCCACGGTCGGACAGCTGTTCTGCACGGCGGCGTGCCTCACGTCGGCGTCGCGCATGCTGTTCGCGTTCAGCCGCGACGGGGCGGTTCCCGGCGCATCGCGCTGGGCCCGCCTCAACGCCTCGCGAACCCCGCGCAACGCGGTGCTCGCGGTTGCCGTCGTGGCGTTCATCCTCACGATCCCCGCGCTGTTCCCGGTCAACGTCGGCACCGACGATGCCCCGGTGTGGAGCGTGTTCGCCTTCTTCGCCGTGGTGTCGATCGGTGTGCTGGGCCTCTACCTGGCCTTCGCCATCCCGATCTACTACCGCTGGAAGATGGGCGACGCGTTCCAGCAGGGCTCGTGGAACCTCGGAAACAAGTGGAAGTGGATGGCTCCGCTCGCCATCGCGGAGATCCTGATCACGAGCATCTACTTCATCATGCCGATCGCGGCTGCCGGCACCCCCGGCTTCCTCCGCGGCATCCTGGGTGGCCCGAGCACCGACGAGGTCCCCTTCACCTGGAGCGCCGTGAACTACGCGCCCATCGTGATGGTCGTCATCTTCGGCCTGCTCTGGATCGGCTGGCACGTCTCGGCGAAGAACTGGTTCACCGGGCCGAAGCACACGATCGACCTGCCGTCGGGCGTCTCGTCCGCGGACGAGATCGCGCTCGAGCACCACAACGAGGGCCTGCTGCCCGGTGAGCACCAGGCTCACCACGACGAGCAGCAGTCCTGAGCTAGTCCACGAAGGGGGGTCGGCAGCCGTGGATCGTGGGCTGCCGACCCCCCTTCTGCACGTCGACCGCGAGTCGGCGACGCCGGTGCACGTGCAGATCGCGGCGTGGCTCCGCCAGGCCATCGCCCGCGGCGAGCTCGCCCCCGGCGACCGGCTCCCCGGCGAGCGCGATCTCGCCGAGCGGCTCGGCGTCTCCCGGATGACCTTGCGGCAGGCGCTCGCCGATCTCGAGTCCGCCGGCGAGATCGTGCGCGTGGCCGGCCGTGCCGGCGGCGCCTTCGTCGCCGAGCCGCGCATCGAGGTCGACCTGACTCACCTCACCGGCCTCACCGACCAGCTCACCCGGGCGGGCCGTCGCGCCGGGGCGCGCGTGCTCTCCGCGTCGTCGGTCTCCCCCAGCCCCGACGTCGCTCACGCGCTGGCCCTGCCCGCGCGCGCCCAGGCGATCGAGGTGGTGCGCGTCCGGCTGGCCAACCGCGTGCCGGTGGCGCTCGAGACGTCGTGGTTCACCGCCCACCTCGTGCCCGGCCTGCTCGACAGGTCGCTGCAGGGATCGCTGTACGCCGTGCTGCGCAAGCACTACCGCATCGACCCGGTCTCGGCCCAGGAGCGCCTGCACGCCGTCCTCGCCGACGACACGACCGCGCCGCTGCTCGACGTCGAGCTGGGCACCCCGCTCGTCGCCGTCGAGCGCACGGCGTACGACGCCTCAGGCACGCCGGTCGAGTTCGCGCACGACCTGTTCCGCTGCGACCGCGTCGAGTTCCTGGTCCACCGCACCCCCGACGAACCGGTGACGCTGCGAGCCCTCACCGACGCGGACTGACCCAGCGCCGCCTGCGGCTGCATCACCTCACCTGCACAGGACCGCGCGGTTCCTGCCGTACAGGTGGGCGAGACCGGACCGGGCGGTCAGTGGGTGGGGCTGCCGAGGATGCAGAACTCGTTGCCCTCGGGGTCGTGGAGCACGGCCCAGGGGACGTCGCCCTGGGCGATGTCGGCGCGTCGGGCGCCGAGGGCCAGCACGCGGGCGAGCTCGGCCGAGTGATCGTCCGGTCGCAGGTCGAGGTGCAGGCGGTTCTTGCCGGCCTTCTCCCCCGGCACGCGTACGAACATGATCCCCGGCGTCGTGTCCGGCGTGGGACGGATCTCCTGCTCGTCGTCCTCGTCGATCGTGGTCACCCAGCCGAGGACCTCCGCCCACCATCGCGCGAGGGCGCGCGGCTCGGCGGAGTCGACGGTGACCTGCTCCCAGTCCAGCATCTGCTCAGGATCTCACGCGCTCCGAGCGGGCGTCGTAGACCGGGTCCTTCGTGACCGTCGCCCCGACCCACTGGCCGAAGACACCCACCTCGACCCGCGTGCCGATCTCGACGGAGATCGGGAGGTAGACGAACGCGAGCGACGAGCCGACGTGGTAGCCGATGCCGCCGCTGGTGACGCGGCCGAGCACGGTGCCGTCGAGGCGCACGGGCTCGTTGCCGAGCGCCACCTGCGCGACGTCGTCGAGCACGAGGCACACCAGCCGCTGCGAGATCCCGGCCTCCTTCTGCGCGACGAGCGCGTCGCGACCGAGGAAGTCCTTGTCGAGCTTCACGCAGAACCCGAGGCCCGACTCGTACGGCGTGTGCGCGGGATCGAGCTCGGCACCCCAGACGCGGTAGCCCTTCTCGAGGCGCAGCGAGTCGATCGCGCGGTACCCGCCGGCCACCAGGCCGTGCGCCTCGCCCGCCGCCCACAGCGCCGCCCAGAGGTTCGCGCCGTAGTCGGTGGGGCAGTAGAGCTCCCAGCCGAGCTCGCCCACGAACGTCACGCGCACCATGCGCACCGGTACGTCGCCGACGGTGGTCTCGCGCATCGACATGAAGGGGAACGCCTCGTTGCCGAGGTCCTGCGGAGTGAGGCTCTCCAGGATCGCGCGAGCGCGGGGCCCCCAGAGACCGAAGCAGGCCCACGCGCCGGTGACGTCGGTGATGGCGACGTCGGCATCGGTCTCACGCGCCTGCGTGCGCAGCCACGAGGCGTCGTGATTGGCGAACGCCGTGCCCGTGACGACCACGAACGCGTCGGCCGCGATCTGCGCGACGGTCACGTCGCACTCGACTCCGCCGCGTGCATTGAGCATCTGCGTGTAGGTCACCGACCCGGTGCCGCGGGCCACGACGTTGTCGCAGACCCACTCCATCAGCCGCGCCGCGTCGGGACCGCGCACCTCGATCTTCGCGAACGACGACTCGTCGAACAGTGCCGCGGCGTCGCGGCATGCGCGGTGCTCGGCGACCACCGCCGGGGACCAGTTGTGCCCGGCCCACCCGTGCGGGCGCCACGCCTCGTCGGCGTCGACCGCGTTGCTCTCGTAGACGTTCACCCGTTCCCAGCCCGACTTCTCGCCGAACGACGCGCCGTGCGCGGCGTGCCACGAGTACACGGGCGACACGCGCAGCGGCCGGCCGGCCGAGCGCTCGTGCGCGGGATAGCGGATGTCGTAGTAGGTCTCGTAGTTCTCGACCGTCCGGGCGAGGGTGTACGACGGCGAGCGGTAGGACTGCCCGAACCGGCGCACGTCCATGTGCCACAGGTCCATCGGCGGAGCGCCCTCGAGCACCCACTCCGCCACGACCTCGCCGATGCCGCCGGCACCAGCGATGCCGTGGGCGCAGAAGCCCGCGGCGACGTAGAAGCCGGCGACGTCGGTCGGGCCGAGGCAGAACTCGTTGTCGGGCGTGAACGCCTCAGGGCCGTTGATGAACGAGCGGATGCCGGCGTCGGCGATCGACGGAACCCTGATCGCCGCGTTCTCCGAGATCTCGACGAACCGCTCGTGGTCGGGAGGCAGCAGCCGGCCGTTGAAGTCGGGCGGCACCGCGTCGTAGGAGGACGCAGACGCCGTGAACGGTTGCGAGCGCCGTTCGTAGCCGCCCATGACGAGGCCGTCGACCTCCTGGCGGTAGTAGACGAGGTTGTCGGGGTCGCGCAGCGACGGCAGCGGCGTCTCGCGGTGCTCGAACATCGCCTCGGTCACGACGTACTGATGAGACATCGGCACGATCGGCACCCGTACGCCGACCATCCGCGCGATCTCTGCGGCGAACATGCCGCCGCAGTCGACGACCTTCTCGCACTCGATGTCGCCCTGGTCGGTGCGCACGCGGACGACGCGTCGACGCAGGCCGTCGCCTTCGGTGTCGATCCCGAGAACCCGTGTGCCCGTGTGGATCGCGACACCCATCCCCCGCGCGCCGGCAGCGAGCGAATAGGTGAGCGACGACGGGTCGACCTGACCGTCGGTGGGCAGGAAGCAGGCGCCGACGACACCCTCGGTCGACATGAGCGGGAACAGCTGCTGGGCCTCGGCGGCGGAGATGAGCGACATCTCCAGGCCGCTCGACGCCGCCCATCCGGCCTGGCGCTGGATCTCCTCCCATCGCGCCTGCGTCGACGCCAGTCGGATGCTCCCGCACTGCACCCAGCCCGGAGGCGTCCCACCGTCCTGCAGCGACGAGTACAGCTCGACGGAGTAGCGGTTCATGGCGGTGAGCGTCGGGTCGGAGCGCAGCTGGCCGACCAGGCCTGCGGAGTGGAAGGTCGAGCCGCTCGTGAGCTCGGCGCGGTCGACGAGGACGACGTCGCGCTCGCCGGCGAGCGCCAGGTGGTAGGCGACCGACGTACCGCCCACACCCCCGCCGATCACGACGACACGGGCACGGCTCGGGAGGGCGCGGGACGCCTGCTCGGTCACGGGAGAACGCTAGCGGCCGGAGGCCGACGCGGCATGGGAACGGTCTAGACCAATACGAGGGCGTTCAGCGGGTGGCGCCGGCGCGGAGCAGGTCGCGCCACGCGTCGGCCACGAGCACCGGCTGCTCCACCTGCGCCACGTGCCCGGCGTGCGGGAGGACGAGGACCCGCACGTCCGGGAAGGCCTTGGTGTGCGCCTGGATCGGGTCGACGAGCTTGTCCTGCCGGCCGTGCACGAGCAGCGTTGGAGAGGTCACCTGCTCGGCCAGCTTCCACGGCCGCTCGACCGAGCGGTCGAGGTAGGTCGCCATGAGGGCGCGCAACGACTGGACGAACGCGTCGGCCACGTACGGCAGCTGATCGCGCCTCGCCACCTCGGCCACGGCCTCCTCCATCCGCAGCGGAGGGACCGCCGACGGATCGGCGAAGCAGACGTCGATCGTCGCCTTGGCCCGCACCGACGGGTCGAGCGCGAGATAGCGCTTCATGATCGACGTGCCCACCCCCGGCGTCGCCACCACCGGGAGGTGCACGTTGGTCCGGCGTACGCCGATCTTCGGCAGCGCCGGCGACACGAGCGTCAACGTCCTGACCAGGTCGGGACGGCGGGCCGCGAGCTGCACGGAGATCGCGCCGCCCATCGAGTTGCCGAACAGGTGCACGGGCGCGCCCCACCGCGACTCGACGAGGTCGGCGAGCGACTGCGTCGTACGCCGCAGCGAGTAGTCGCCGTCGCGCGGGGGCGGCGACCAGCCGAAGCCGGGGAGGTCGACCGCGACACCGTCGACGCGGTCGCGCAGCAGCGACATCAGGTCGGTCCAGTTGGTCGCGCTGCCCCCGAGACCGTGCACGAACAGCGCCGGCTCGGCGGTCGCTGGGTCCAGCGGCGCGGCATGGCGCACGGACAGCGTGCCGTTGGGCACGGAGACGTCCTCGCGCGGCCACGGAGCGGCCAGGTTCGCGAGCAGGTCGTCGGTGGTGCGGGGCAGGGGCGTGTCGGGCTGCGTCATCGGTCGGCGAGGTCCAGGGAGAGTCGACGGTTCACAGCGTCGAGCGTCGCACGGATCACCGCGTGGCGTGCGTCGTCCCGGACCTCCGACGACCCGGTGAGGTGCTCGGCACCGCCCTCGGCCGTGAACCAGATGATCCGGACGACGGCCACCGTGCCGTCGCCGACGGGAGCCAGCGCGACGGCGTCGACCTCCAGCCGCAGACCCGGGACCACGAGGTCCGAGAGGGCGCGCAGCGTGGCCGTCGCGATCGCGCGATGGGTGGCGGCGGGGGTCGGCAGGCCGTCGGCCGACCCCGTGCGGGGCGCGCCGTCGTGCACGAGCGTCACGGTCGCGACCACGTCGAGGCCGTCGGCCGACAGCGCGAGCTCGGCCACGGCGACCCGGTGCATCACCGGCGCCGGCTCGTCGTCGGGCACCACGATGCCCGCCGGATGACGGGCGGCCGACGCGAGGACCTCGGGCAGGAACCGTGGACCGGGGCCGGGATCGAGCTCGTCGAGCAGCGCGCCGAGGTCGACGTCGTCCTTCTCCTCGCCGAGCAGCAGGGTGCCCGAGGCGTCCTGCTCCACGAGCCGGATGACGGTCGTCGACGGCTCCGGGTCGCCCTCGACGATCTCCAGACGGCCCGGTTCGAGGTCGACGCCGAACTGCAGGCGCAGAATGCGCTGCGCGGCTCGGGCCACGTCGACGGCATCGACGTCCTCGTCGAGGACCACGCGGAGCACCTCGGGGCCGCCGCGCTGACCGGGGACGACGGTCGCGCTCGAGACGCCGGGCACCACGGAGACCGCGGCCTCGATGGCCGCGGGGTCCGGTGTCGCCAGAGCCGCTCCCGCCATGCCTGCCACGGTAGGAGTCGCCGGGGCGCGGTTGCACCTCGGCCGCCCCATCGTGAGGTGAGGCGTTCGGAACGCGGGCGGCGTACGGTGGAACCGCCCCTTCCAGCCGCGATGGAGGCGTCATGTCCGAACCCACGATCGCGCGCGGCGAGACCGCCGATCTGCTCGAGCAGGCGCTCGACGTCGTCCCCGACGACACCTCCGACACCCCGCCCGACATCAGCTGGGAGGCCGACGACGCGGACGCGATCGAGCAGCACCGCGAGGTCGGCATCGACGACGAGCGCGACGACGAGCACCAGGCCTGAGCGCGGTCGCGACCCCACAGGCGATTACCGGCCGGTAAGGTCCCTCGCATGTCGGTCGCCAGCGACCCGAGCAAGGCTCGCGGTCAACGCCTCCCCCGGCGGGAGCGCCGTGCCCAGCTGCTCGACGCCGCCCGCGAGGTCTTCGTGGCGCAGGGCTACCACGCGGCCGCGATGGACGACATCGCCGAGGCCGCCGGCGTCAGCAAGCCCGTGCTCTACCAGCACTTCCCGGGCAAGCTCGACCTCTACCTCGCGCTGCTCGATGCATCCTCCGAGGCGCTCGTCGCGTCGATCCGCAAGGCGCTGGCCTCGACGTCGGACAACAAGCTGCGCGTGCAGGCGACCGTGCAGGCCTACTTCGACTTCGTCGACGACCCCGGCGGAGCGTTCCGTCTCATCTTCGAGAGCGACCTCACCAACGAGGCCGCCGTCCGCGAGCGCGTCGACCGCACCAACGACCTCTGCGCGGAGCTGGTGAGCCTCGTCATCGCCCAGGACACCGGCCTCACGTCCGAGGAGGCGATCCTGCTCGCCGCCGGCCTCGGTGGCCTGGCGCAGACCGCGGCGCGGCGCTGGTTCCGCGACGGCAGCGCCATCCCCAAGGACGCCGCGGCCTCGCTCGTCAGCACGCTGTCGTGGCGCGGCATCTCGCGCATCCCGCTGTCGCACCCGCCGACGGGCATCGAGAGCTGAGCCGTCGTACGCCGTCGGCGTACACGGCATCCCTCGGGACGCTCGGGCGCTGCCCACGCGTTAGGGTCGGCGTCAAGACGAGCCCGGCGCGACGCCGGACGTAACGCGTGAGAGGACACCGTCGTGGAGGTCAAGATCGGCGTGCAGCATGCTGCGCGCGAGGTCGTGCTCGAGAGCGCGCAGACGGCCGACGAGGTTGCCGCGCTCGTGACGGCGGCCGTCTCCGACGGCACCCTGCTCACCATCGCCGACGAGAAGGGCCGCACCGTCCTCGTGCCCGGCGACCGGATCGCCTACGTCGAGATCGGTGCCCCCGAGCGCAGCCGCATCGGCTTCGGCGGCTGACCCACCAGCTCCTGCCCACCTTGTGGCCCTTTCCCCCCGGCGTGTCGCGCCGGGAAAGGGCCAGAAGGTGGGCAGATCGCGGATCAGGCGATCAGGCCTGGAGACCCAGGGTCTGCATCCTCTGGGTGTGGGCATCGGTGAGGCGCGTGAACATGGCGCCGAGCTCGGCGAGGCCGAGGCCCGGGCGCTGACCGCCGCCGACGATGAGCGACGCGAGGCCGTCGCGCTCGGCCGCGACGACCTGCGCCTGCGACAGCGCCTCGCCGACGAGACGACGGCCCCACAGCGCGAGCCGTCCGGCCACGCGCGGGTCCGCGTCGATCGCGGCCCGCACGGTGGCGACGGCGAAGTTGGCGTGACCGGTGTCGCCGCAGACGTCGAGGACGAGGGCCTGCGACTCGGGGTCGAGCACCTCGGCGATCTCGCGGTAGAAGTCGGTCGCGATGCCGTCGCCGACGTAGGCCTTGACCAGGCTCTCGAGCCAGTCGCTCGGGGCGGTCTTCGCGTGGAACTCCTCGAGCGGCTCGACGAAGGGCTCCATCGCCGACGACGGGTCGGCACCGAGCTCGGCGAGGCGCTCGGCCAGGCGCGTGAAGTGGCGGATCTCGGCGTTGGCCATCATGGCGAGCGCGGCCTTGTCGTCGAGCGTCGGAGCGAGCGAGGCGTCGGCGGCGAGCCGCTCGAAGGCCACGAGCTCGGTGTAGGCGAGGACGCCGAGCAGGTCGACCACCGCGGCGCGGTACTGCGGGTCGTCGACGAGGGCCGAGGTCGGCGTGGCGGAGGAGGTCTCGCCCGAGGAGTCGCTCACGGGTCGTGAGCGTACGTCGTCGCCGGGCCGCTCGCGCCCCGGCCGAGGAGTCCGACGTACGCCGATCGACGCGCGCAGGACCGTGCGTGGTCCGGGGCGACCCGCCGCCCGGGTAGACTGGGAGCCGATACTCGGTCACGGTCGACGCAGTCCTCATCCCCCGTGACCAGCCCGGCCAGGGTGCCCGGCGAGTCCCGGAGTCGCGGTCCGTTCGCAGACCCGGGGCGCACGACGTCACGCGGCGCCCTGCCTCGACCACGGAGCGACATCCTGACCACCACCGAGCACGACGCGAGCACGACCGAGAACGACGAGATCGTCCAGGCGACGCCCGACGTCGCCGCCCTCCCCGCCGCGGAGCCCAAGACCTTCGCCGAGCTCGGGGTCGACCCCGCGATCGTCGAGGCCCTCGCGGCCGACGGGATCATCACCGCCTTCCCCATCCAGGAGCTCACCCTCCCGATGGCGCTGGCCGGCACCGACCTCATCGGCCAGGCCAAGACCGGCACGGGCAAGACCCTCGGCTTCGGGATCCCGCTGCTGCAGAAGGTCGTGGCGCCCGAGGACGCGGCGTACGCCGAGCAGAAGGACGCCGTGCGCGGCAAGCCGCAGGCCCTCGTCGTCGTCCCGACCCGCGAGCTCGGGATCCAGGTCGCGAGCGACCTGCAGAAGACCGGCCGCGTCCGCGGCGTGCGCGTCCTCTGCGTCTACGGCGGCCGCGCCTACGAGCCGCAGGTCGACGCGCTGCAGAAGGGCATCGAGGTCGTCGTCGGTACGCCGGGCCGCCTCATCGACCTCGCGCGCCAGGGCCACCTCGACCTCAAGCACGTGCAGACTCTCGTGCTCGACGAGGCCGACGAGATGCTCGATATGGGCTTCCTGCCCGACGTGGAGCGCATCGTCGCGCTCACGCCGGCAACCCGTCAGACGATGCTGTTCTCGGCCACGATGCCCGGGCAGATCGTCGCGCTCGCGCGCCGTTACATGACCCAGCCGACCCACATCCGCGCACTCGACCCGCACGACGAGAACGCCACCGTCGACGCGATCGAGCAGCACGTGTGGCGCGCGCACAGCCTCGACAAGCAGGAGCTCATCGCGCGCGTGCTGCAGGCCGAGGGCCGCGGGCTCACGATCATCTTCTGCCGCACCAAGCGCAACGCGCAGCGCGTCGCCGACGACCTCGCCGAGCGTGGCTTCGCCGCCGCCGCGGTGCACGGGGACCTCGGTCAGGGCGCACGCGAGCAGGCGCTGCGCGCGTTCCGCAACGGCAAGGTCGACGTCCTCGTCGCGACCGACGTCGCGGCCCGCGGCATCGACGTCGCCGACGTCACGCACGTCATCAACTGGGAGTGCCCCGACGACGACAAGACCTACCTGCACCGGATCGGCCGCACGGGCCGCGCGGGCAACTCGGGCGTCGCCGTCACGCTGGTCGACTGGGACGACCTGCACAAGTGGAAGATGATCAGCCAGGCGCTCGGCCTGCCCTTCGACGAGCCGATCGAGACCTACTCCTCGAGCCCGCACGTCTACACCGGTCTCGGCATCCCGGCCGGTACCAAGGGCCGTCTGCCCAAGGGTTCGCAGACCCGCGCCGGCCTCGACGCCGAGGTGATCGAGGACCTCGGCGAGACCGGTGCCGCAGCGGGCAAGCGCAACCGCGCCGGCAAGTCCCACGGCGACAAGGCCCACGGCGACAAGGCCCACGGCGAGAAGGCCCGCAGCGAGAAGGCCCGCGGAAGCGGCGGCCACGACCGTCCGCGTCGCGAGGAGCGCGACAAGGACGGCGCCGACCGTCCGCGCCGCGAGCGCCGTCGTACCCGCAGCGGCGAGAACCTCGACGGCTCGGCCCCGGCCGAAGCTGCCCCGGCGCCGGACGCCGACGGCGGAGCCGGCCCGGGCGAGGACCAGCCGCGTCGACGCCGTCGCCGCGGCGGACGCGGCCGGGGCGGGAGCTCCGGCGCCGCCGCCGAGGCGGCGGCCCCCGTCTG
>DASSQW010000007.1:0-3521 GCA_035702165.1 Candidatus Nanopelagicales bacterium | reverse complement strand
TCGATCCAGTACACCCGCAACGACCTGTCGTTCACCCGCGGGACCTTCCGCGTGCGCGGCGACACCATCGAGGTGTTCCCGGTCTACGAGGAGCACCCGGTCCGCATCGAGATGTTCGGCGACGAGGTCGAGCGTCTGATGACGCTGCACCCCGTCACCGGCGAGGTCCTCACCGAGGACAAGGAGATCTACGTCTTCCCGGCCACGCACTACGTCGCCGGGCCCGAGCGCATGGAGCGCGCAGTCGCGGGGATCGAGACCGAGCTCGAGGACCGGCTCGCGGAGATGGAGCGCCAGGGCAAGCTGCTCGAGGCGCAACGCCTGCGCATGCGCACCACCTACGACCTCGAGATGATGCGCCAGGTCGGCTTCTGCAGCGGCATCGAGAACTACTCGCGGCACATCGACGGCCGCGAGCCGGGCAGCGCCCCGAACTGCCTGCTCGACTACTTCCCCGAGGACTACCTCCTCGTCATCGACGAGTCGCACGTCACCGTGCCGCAGATCGGCGGCATGTACGAGGGCGACATGAGCCGCAAGCGCACGCTGGTCGAGCACGGCTTCCGCCTGCCGAGCGCGATGGACAACCGGCCGCTGCGCTGGGAGGAGTTCCTGGAGCGCATCGGCCAGACGGTCTACCTCTCGGCCACGCCCGGCCCCTACGAGCTCTCCCGCGTCGACGGCGACGTCGTCGAGCAGGTGATCCGCCCGACCGGCCTGGTCGACCCCGAGGTCGTGGTGAAACCGACCAAGGGCCAGATCGACGACCTCATCGGCGAGATCCGTGCGCGCACCGAGCGCGACGAGCGCGTGCTGGTCACCACGCTCACCAAGAAGATGGCCGAGGACCTCACCGACTACCTCCTGGAGCAGGGCATCCGGGTGCGCTACCTGCACTCGGAGGTCGACACCCTGCGGCGCATCGAGCTGCTGCGCGAGCTGCGCCTCGGGCTCTACGACGTCCTCGTCGGCATCAACCTGCTGCGCGAGGGCCTCGACCTGCCCGAGGTGTCGCTCGTCGCGATCCTCGACGCCGACAAGGAGGGCTTCCTGCGGTCGGGCACCTCGCTGATCCAGACCATCGGTCGTGCGGCTCGCAACGTCAGCGGTCAGGTCCACATGTACGCCGACACGATCACGCCCTCGATGGAGAAGGCGATCGACGAGACCAACCGACGTCGCGCCAAGCAGGTCGCCTACAACGAGGCCCACGGCGTCGACCCCACGCCGCTGCGCAAGAAGATCGCCGACATCACCGACCTCATCACCCGCGAGGACGCCGACACCGAGGAGCTGCTCGGCGGCTCGGGCCGCACGCAGAGCCGCGGCAAGGCTCCCGTGCCGGGCATGTCGTCGGCAGGCGCAGCGGGCGCGCTCGACGTCGCCGGCATGCCGGCCCGCGAGCTCGCCGAGCTGATCGGCTCGCTCACCGACCAGATGCACGCGGCTGCGGCCGAGCTCCAGTTCGAGGTGGCGGCCCGGCTGCGCGACGAGGTGTCGGAGCTGAAGAAGGAGCTGCGGGCGATGCAGGCGGCCGGGCACGCGTGAACCTGCGCCTCCCGGCGCCCGTGGCAGACTGAATCGGACCCGCTCCGCCGACCGACGAGGACGCAACCGCCGTGGACATCCCGACCTGGATCTGGGTGCCGACGATCGTCCTGTACGTCGTCCTCTTCGTGGTCGACCTCTGGGTCGTCGGCCGGCGGCCCCACATCCCGACCACCGCGGAGTGCGTGCGCTGGCTGGCCTTCTACGTGAGCGTCGCGGTCGCGTTCGGCGGCTGCCTGTGGCTGTTCACCGGGCGGCAGCAGGGCGTGGAGTTCTTCGCCGGGTGGATCACCGAGTACAGCCTGTCGGTCGACAACCTGTTCGTGTTCCTGCTGATCATGGCGCGCTTCTACGTGCCCCGGGAGCTGCAGCAGTCGGCCCTGATGTGGGGCATCATCATCGCTCTTGTCCTGCGGGCCGTCTTCATCGCGCTCGGAGCCGCGGTGCTCGCCCGCTACTCCTGGGTCTTCTACCTGTTCGGCGTCTTCCTCATCATCACCGCGATCAAGATCGCGCGCGAGGGCGAGACGGACGACGACGAGTACCACGAGAACGCGCTCGTGCGCTGGGTGAGCCGGGTGCTGCCCAGCACGCCGGACTTCCACGGCCCGCACCTGCGTGCGCTCGTTGACGGCAAGCGGCTCTGGACGCCGATGCTGCTGGTGCTGCTCTCGCTGGGCACCACCGACCTGCTGTTCGCCCTCGACAGCATCCCCGCGATCTACGGACTCACCGACGAGCCCTACATCGTCTTCGCCGCCAACGTGTTCGCGCTTCTCGGCCTGCGTCAGCTCTACTTCCTGCTCGGCGACCTGCTCAACCGGCTGGTCTACCTCTCGATCGGCCTCGCGGTCCTCCTCGGCTTCATCGGCATCAAGCTCATGCTGGAGGCGCTGCACGACAACCAGGTGCCGTTCATCAACGGCGGCGAGCCGGTGCCGGTGTGGGTGCCCTCGATCGGGTTCAGCCTCGCCTTCATCGTGCTCACCCTCGCCGTCACGACGGTGGCGAGCCTGCTCCGCGACCGCAGGGATCGAGCAGCAGCGACCTGACGGTCCGTCGGCGAACAGCGGAGCTGCGAGCGCCGCATGCGGATGCCGGAGCCGAGCGTCCCAAGATGTCGGAGGCGTGCGGGACCGCTACCAGCCGCGCTCGCGCCACTCCTCGAGGTGAGGGCGCTCGGCGCCGATCGTCGTGTCATGGCCGTGCCCGGGATAGACCCAGGTCTCGTCGGGCAGCGCGCCGAACAGCTTCTCGGTGACGTCGGCGTACAGCGAGGCGAACCGCTCCGGGTCCTTCTGGGTGTTGCCCACGCCGCCCGGGAACAGGCAGTCGCCGGTGAAGACGTGCGGGGGACCGGTGGGGTCGTCGTAGACCAGGGCGATCGAGCCCGGCGTGTGGCCGACCAGATGCACCGCCCGCAGCTCGACGTCGCCGACCGCGATGGTCGCGCCGTCGGAGACCGTGACGGCGATCGGCGCCCCGATGTCGCCGGCGTCGGCCTCGTGCGCCACCGTGACGGCGCCGGTCGACGCGGCGACCTCGGCGAGCGCCTGCCAGTGGTCGTGGTGGCCGTGCGTCGTGACGATCGTCGCGAGGCCGTCCTCACCTACGAGCTCGAGCAGCCGGTCGGGCTCGGCCGCGGCGTCGATGAGCAGCTGCTCGCCGGTGGCGGTGCAGCGCAGCAGGTAGGAGTTGTTGTTGTACGGCCCGACGGCGAGCTTCGAGACGACGAGGTGGCTGAGCTCTCGGACGTCGGCGGTGCCGCCGACGGTCACGTTCCCGGTGTAGGTCACGGCGTCATCCTTCCAAGGTCGTGAGCGCGGCGCGCGGTGGCCCGAGGGTCACCAGGGGGGCGCCTCGCCGGGCGGGCTGCCGTCGAGGTGGCGCACCGACGGACCGGTCGTGCGCCCCAGACGCCAGGCGAGCAGCTCGGCCGGCTCGCCGACGACGTCGACCGGGCCGCTGCGCGC
>DASSQW010000006.1:0-2287 GCA_035702165.1 Candidatus Nanopelagicales bacterium | reverse complement strand
GATCAAGGACCTCTCGCTCGTCGCCGGCTGGCCCACGCGCAAGGGTTCGCTCGCGACCGACGACGCGAAGGCCACCGAGGACTCCCCGGTCGTCGCGAGGCTGCTGGAGGCAGGCTCCGTGCTCCTCGGCAAGACGACGACTCCCGAGCAGGGCTGGAAGGGCCTGTGCGACAGCCCGCTGTCGGGGGACACCCGCAACCCCTGGGACGTCGCGCGCACTCCGGGCGGCTCGTCCGGCGGCGCGTCGGTCGCGGCCATCACAGGGATGGCGGTCCTCAACGTCGGCAGCGACGGCGGCGGCTCGATCCGTATGCCGTCCGCCTTCTGCGGCACGTTCGGCCTCAAGGCGACCCACGCCCGCGTGCCGCTCTACCCCCCGGGCGGCTCGGGCCTGCTCAGCCATGTCGGCCCGATCACGCCGTCCGTGCGCGACTGCGCGCACATGATGGCCGCGATCGCCCGGCCGGACCCGCGCGAGATCTACCCGACGCAGCGCGACCCCCGGTCCTGGCTCGACGACCTCGAGGACGGCGTCGCCGGCATGCGGATCGCCTACTCCCCCACGTACGGCGGGGCCTCGGTCGACCCGCAGATCGCCGACGCCGTACGCCGGACCGTCGGGCTGCTCGAGGCGCACGGCGCGGTCGTCGAGGAGGCGGACCCGGGCCACCCCGACTGCCGCGACGCCTTCCTCGTGCTCTGGGACGCCGCGCTCGGGCGCATCGTCGACGGGCTCTCCGACGAGCAGCGTGGGCAGTGCGACCCGGGGCTGCTGGCGACCTGGGAGAGGGGCCGCGAGCTCACCGCGTTCGACTTCCTCGAGGCCGACGCGGTGCGCGCGAGGGCGACGTTGGCGTTCAACGACCTGCTCACGCGCTACGACCTGCTGGTCTCACCGACCGTGCCGCTGCTGGCCTTCCCGCTGGGCAGCGACGTCGCGGACCCGGTGACCCAGCGGCACTGGGTCGACTGGACCCCGTTCACCTACCCCGTCAACATGACCCGGCACCCCGCCGCCGCCGTCCCGGTCGGCCTCTCGCGCGAGGGCCTGCCCATGTCGATGCAGATCGTCGGCCGCCACTTCGACGAGCGAAGGGTCCTGCGCGCTGCGAGGGCGATCGAGAAGGCCCAACCCTTCCCGACCTGGCCGGGCGAGCGTTCGATCTAGCGATCGCCCCCCAGATCCTGGCCATGACGCCACGGTCGTGGTGAAGGGCGCTGGCTAGAGCGACCGGGGGCGCGGGGTCTCGTGAGTGACCCTCCCGCCGTCCTCGCACGTCGATGTGTGCTCAACGCGGGATAGAAGCCGCGCTGAACACCCCTCGATGCGGGGCTTCCGTCGATGCGTGCTCAGCGCGGGATAGAAGCCGCGCTGAGCACCCGTCGACTCCTCGGGCGGAACGGGGGCCACGTGCGCGACGGAGTCCAACACCCACCGACGTAGCCAGCGCTCTTCGTCCACGACATCAGCGCCACGGACCGGCCCGGGTGGGGTTCCGCCCAGACCTTCCCAGCTAGCGGGGCGGCTCGACCACGACCTCGACGCGCTGGAACTCCTTGAGCTCGCTGTAGCCCGTCGTCGCCATGGCGCGGCGCAGGCCGCCCAGCAGGTTCATCGTGCCGTCGGCGGCGTGCGACGGCCCGTGCAGGATCTGCTCGAGCGAGCCGAGCGTCCCGAGGTGCACGCGCTCTCCGCGCGGCAGCTCGGCGTGGGTGGCCTCGATGCCCCAGTGGTAGCCGCGGCCGGGCGCCTCGGTCGCTCGGGCGAGGGGCGAGCCGACCATCACGGCATCAGCGCCGCACGCGATCGCCTTGGGCAGGTCGCCGGAGCGGCCCACTCCGCCGTCGGCGATGACGTGCACGTAGCGGCCTCCGCTCTCGTCCATGTAGTCGCGCCGCGCAGCAGCGACGTCGGCGATCGCCGAGGCCATCGGCACGCGCACGCCGAGCACCGCGCGCGTCGTGTGCGCGGCACCCCCGCCGAAGCCGACGAGCACGCCGGCCGCGCCCGTCCTCATAAGGTGCAGGGCGCTCTGGTACGTCGCGCAGCCGCCGACGATCACGGGTACGTCGAGCTCGTAGATGAACTGCTTGAGGTTCAACGGTTCAGCGGCGCCCGCTGCCGGGACGTGCTCGGCGCTGACCGTCGTCCCGCGGATCACGAAGATGTCGACGCCGGCGTCGACGACCGCCTTCGCGAACTGCGCGGTGCGCATCGGCGAGAGTGCCGCAGCGACGACGTAGCCGCCGGCGCGCACCTCGGCGATGCGCTGCGCGATGAGGTCCT
>DASSQW010000005.1:0-2982 GCA_035702165.1 Candidatus Nanopelagicales bacterium | reverse complement strand
AGGCCGTCGAGCTGGACGTCCTTGCCGGTGGCACTGGTGACGACGAGGGTCACGGTCGCGCCCGAGACCGCGGCGAAGCGCGGCAGCTCGAACACCTTCTGGTAGACGACGGTCGGGCTCGAGAGGTCGATCACCGCGACGCGCGTGCGGTTCACCCAGACGGCGACGCGACCGCCGTTCGGGCTGGTCGTCGCGACGAGCGCGAGGCGGGTGGCGGCGACGCCGGACAGCTTCCACCACGCGCCCTGCGTCCACGCGCGCATCGCGGAGCCGCCGTAGAAGAGCGGCGACGCACCGACGCGCCAGCCCGACGACTTCGAGCTGAACGAGCTGTCGTCGAGCGGGGCGGTCGTGCAGCGCGACGCCGACCACGGGCCGATCTGGCCGGCGCGGTTGTGGGCGCGGACGGAGAAGCAGTAGTCGACACCCTTGGCGATCCCGAGGCGCAGCGACGTCGCGGTGAGGCCCGACCACGTCGCGGGCTCGGTCCAGGCGCCGAAACCGCTGCCGTACGAGGCCTTCTGGTAGCGCACGTCGTACGTCGTGACCACGCTCGACGCGACGGGGACGGGCCACGAGAGCCGCGCGACGGTGCTGAGCTGGAACTGCAGCGTGGGCGCGGCGAGCTCGGCGACGGCCGGGGCGCTGGCGAGGTGGCTCCACGGACCGGCCATGCCGGCGTTGTCGACGGCGTTCTGGTCGATGACGACGGGAGTCTTCGTCGCTGCGGCCGCCGACGTCGTCTGCGCACCGACCTTGCGCGCGACACCCGCCTCGACGACGTACAGCGCACCGGTCTGGGCGCTCTTGAGCAGCGTGCCGTCGACCGGCCTGTGGTTGAGCCGCAGCGGCGTGCGCAGCTCGGTGCGCGCGATCGAGACGCCGGCCTTGGTGGAGACGGCCGGGGCGGACGAAGCCGCGATCGCGACGGGAGCTCCGCCGGCGACGACGTAGCACTGCCGGTCGCCGACGGGGCAGAGCACGGTGCCCTCGACCGGCCGTGAGCGCAGGTGCGAGGAGCGCGCGAACTCCCAGTGCGGTGCGCGGACCACGGTGGTGGCGTTGAAGCCCGCCGGCTTCGGATCGGTCGGCCCCATGAGGAGCGGGGCCCCGCCCGCGGTGACGTAGCAGGCGCTGGTCGACGCGTCGCAGACGAACGTGCCGTCGGCCGGGGTCGCGCGCAGGTTGGTCCAGCTCGTGAACTCCGCTCCCGACACCATCGTGGCGGTGCGGCTGCTCCAGCCCGGCGTCGTGGCCATCACGGTCGAGGGCACGTAGAGCGGCGCGCCTCCGGCGACGATGTAGCAGGAGCCGTTGTCGACCCGGCAGATCTGGCTGCCGTCGGCGGGGACGGCGCGCACGTGGTCGCGACGCACCAGGGCCCAGTGGTCGACGCCGATCTTCGGCGCGGTCGCCCAGCCGGGGAGCTTCGCGGCGTCGGCGGCCGAGACGGCGAGAGGGGCGCCACCGGCCATCCGGTAGACCTGGCCGGTCGTCGTGTCCTTGAGGTAGGCGCCGTTGCGCGGGTAGGCGCGCAGCTTCGCGAACTGCTGGGGGTCGATGATCGAGAACGGCTGGGTGCCGCCGAAGGCCCTCCACGTCGTGACCAGCACCGGGGCGCCGCCGACGATGCGGTAGTAGTAGCGGGAGTCCGAGGACCGCACGAACGAGCCCTCGCCGAGCGGGTTGCCGCGGCCCAGCGGGTCGTGCAGCCAGCCGTACGCCGACAGCGAGCCGAGGCTGCCCAGGCGCCAGTTGGTCACGGGCAGCGTGCGCCATCCGTCGGCCGTGTCGTTCTGCGACATCATCAGCACTGTGCCGTTGCCGTTGGCGTCGACGGTCGACTGCGCGATCACGCCGACATGGCCCCACGGGTTGCTCGACGTGGTGAACGACACGACGTCGCCCGGCACGGGTGCCTTGCCGACCGTGCCGTTGCTGATCTTGACCAGGCCGCCGCCGTACGCCGTGCTGTAGTTCCTGACGACCTGGCTGCCGTTGGCCTGGTAGGCCTTGGTCCCGTAGACCTGCGCCATGAAGCGCTGCGCGAGCTCGACGCACTGCCACTCGGCCTCGCCCCAGCCGGCGCGCCCCCAGAGCACGTTGGGGGAGCCGTCGACCCAGGGGCGCGGACCGCACACGGGGACGCCGAGGTAACTGGCGCCCATGCGGTGCGCGCCCACTCCGTCCCAGCCGTAGGACGCCGCGATGCTGTTGAACCGGTTCGCGTCGCAGTCGCCGTTCCACCAGGCCGGGCGGCCGACATCGGTGGCCGACGTCGCGGCAGGAGTCGTGACCGCGGTGGTGCTCGGGGTCGCTGCGGTGGCGGTGCTGCCGCCTCCCACGATCACGGACGCGAGCAGTCCCAGGGTCGCGAGGACCGTCGGCATCGTCCGACGGCGGGGGCCTGCGCCGGTCCCGGGCTGCACGGTGCGTCACGCTCCTCGTCGTACCTGCGTCGGGGCAGGCGTCGTCTCGTGGTCTCCCTAGGGCTATCGGGCCGGATCCGGCGCCCCCTTAGCCCCGTCAGCCTCGGGAATCTCTCACGACACGCCCGCCGCGGTGTGGCGCGCGTCACATATTCGCCAAACGCGTGCTGAACCCGCTCCCGCGGGCACCAGGGGGTCGAACGCGGTCCGGCCCTAGGCTTTCCGGACCCGGCCCGGAGGGGAGCCACCCGTGGACTTCGAGGACGACGCCCAGCTCGACACCTCGCAGATCAGCGACCGCCGCGGCGGCGGGGGCAGCGGCATCGACCTCGGCGGGGGCGGCGGCATCAACGCCGGGACGGTCGTCGCGGCGGGCGGCATCTCGCGGCTGTTCGGCGGCGGGGTCGTCGGGCTGATCGCCGCGGTGATCTTCATCGTCGTGATGGTCAGCTGCCAGAACGGCACCGTCCCCTCGGCGACGTCGCCCCAGCAGCAGACCGGGGCGCTGTCGGCGTCGGACCTCAAGGCCGAGTGCCGCACCGGCGCCGACGCC
>DASSQW010000004.1:0-4757 GCA_035702165.1 Candidatus Nanopelagicales bacterium | reverse complement strand
GTGACGACGAGGACCGCACCCGGGGCGGGTGCGGTCCTCGACGTCCGAGAGGCTCAGGCGGCGTCGTCGGTCTCGGCCACCTCCGCGAAGCGCTTCTCCTCGCGGACGTTGGCGCGGACCGCGGTCGCGATGCCGCCGACGCCGAGCGCCACCAGCACGAGCGGCCAGACGAAGCGCTGGTCGAGGTTCACGTCGGTGACGGCGACGGCCAGGTAGAGCAGGGCGATACCGGTGAAGACGATCCCGCCGACGAGCGAGATCCAGTCGAGGTCATGACGTCGCACGGCGCACCACCAGGGATCCGAGGCCGAGGTCGGCCTTGAGCGTCACGGTCCGGACGGCCGTGGTCGTGAGCGCCGGCACCGTCGCGGTCGACGTGAGGTTGGTGCCGTCGTTCGTGGGCGACTTCGGGAGGTCGATCTCGCCGACCCCCACCGTCGCGTCGAGGACGAGCTGGGTGTCGGCGGGGAGCACCACGCGCAGCTCGCCGAGGCCGACCTTCGCGGTGTACGCCGACGACCCGGTCGGCGCCTTGCTCAGGTCGAGCACCGCGCTGCCGGCGCCGAGCTCGAACGTCTGCGCGGACGCGGTCGGCGTCCAGCGCCGGTCGCCGAGCCCGGACGCGTTGCCGACGAGGTGGTGCACGGCGGCGGTGCCCTGCACGAGCAGCAGGACGACGAGCGCGGGCGCGATCAGCCAGCGCGCCCGGCCGCGCCACGCACCGACGAGCAGGCCGGCCCCGAGCACGAGCAGGATCGAGGAGAAGATCGCGAGCCCGCTGATGCTGGCGCCCAGCGTGTTCGCGAGCCCGAGCAGGGCGCCGACCACGAGCGCGGCCGACACGGTCAGCAGCCCGAGGTAGGACCGCGGCTCGGTCCTCGGCGGCGGGACGTAGGTGTACGGCGCGGCGCCGTAGACCTGACCGGTGCCGGGATCCACGTAGGAGCCGGTGCCGCCGGCGGCGTACGCAGCAGGCACGTAGCCGGGCTGCGGCGCGACGGGGGCCGGTGCCCAGTAGGCCGGCTCGTCGGGGATGAAGGCCCAGGCGAGGACGTAGGCGAGGAGGAAGACGCCGCCGGTGAAGACGGTGGCGACCACGACGAGGATCCGCAGCAGCACCGGGTCCATGTCGTAGTGGCGCCCGATGCCGCCGCACACGCCGCCCAGGACGCGGTCCGAGCGCGAGCGGAACAGCTTGCGGACGGGCGCGTACATCGGGGGCGGAGGCGCGGAGGCGGTGGTGGACGGACCGGGGTCCGTGGCGGTGCCGCTGCCGGCACCCGGGTCGATCGGCTCGGCGATCGTGGGGTTCTCTGTCATGCCCTCAGCGTCGTGCGGGCGGGTGCTGTCGGACATCCGGCGTCACCCCTGATCCGACCCTGGTCGCACCCTGATCGAGCGCTCGGGTCGGTCCCCGATGTGCGGCGGGGGTCCGGACGGGATCATGGAGGGGTGTCGCACGCCATCAGTGTCCCGCGCCGGGCCTACCGCGCGCGCCGAGGGCGCGTTCTCGGCGGCGTGGCGCGCGGGCTGTCGGACCACCTCGGCTGGAACGTCGGCTGGGTCCGCGCAGGGTTCGTCGTCCTCGGCCTGTCCGGTTTCGGCCTGGTCCTCTACGCCGCCTACTGGGCCTGGCTCCCGCTCGAGGACGCCGTGCCCGGCCAGGAGACCGGCGGCCGCGACCTCGCCGGCGTGCTCGGTCTCGGCGCGCTCGCCCTCGGCGTGCTGCTCCTCCTGTCGGCCAACGGGATCGACCTGTTCAGCTCGTGGCTCACGCCGATCGTGCTGGTGGGCATCGGCCTGGCCGTCATCTGGCGCCAGAGCGACGACGCGCGGCGCGCCAGCCTGCTCTCCGACGTCGGTGCGAGCGCCCGCGTCACCACGGCCACCGCGTTGCGCCGCGGCGGCCCACGGGTGCTGCTCGGTCTCGCGCTGGTCTTCCTCGGCGTGCTCGCCGCGCTCGTCGGGCGGGTCGACCTCGGCGCCTCGATGCGCGGTCTCGCCGCGGTCCTGCTGGCCGCCGCCGGGCTCGCGCTCGTGCTGCTGCCGTGGGGCCTGGGCTGGTGGCGCGACCTGGAGTCCGAGCGCCGCGCGCGCATCCGCTCCGAGGAGCGTGCCGAGGTGGCCGCCCAGGTGCACGACTCCGTGCTGCAGACGCTCACCCTCATCCAGCGCGCGTCGCACGACCCCGACGAGGTGGTCCGGCTCGCGCGCACGGAGGAGCGGGCGCTGCGGTCCTGGCTGTACGCGCCCTCCGGGGATCCCGACGCCACGTTCGTCGCCGCGCTCGAGCGCGAGATCGCCGACGTGGAGGCGTCGTACCCGTGCCAGGTCGACTTCGTCCACGTCGGCGACGTCGCGCGCGACGACCGCGTCGACTCCCTCGTCGCCGCTGCGCGCGAGGCGGTCGTCAACGCCGCGAAGCACGCGGGCGGCAGCGTCTCGGTCTACGCCGAGTGCACCGACGACCAGGTCGAGGTGTTCGTCCGCGACCGCGGGCAGGGCTTCGACGTGGACGCCGTTCCCGAGGACCGGCTCGGCCTCCGCGAGTCGGTGCACGCGAGGATGGGTCGCGTCGGCGGCTCCGTGCGCGTGCGGTCTGCGGCCGGCGAGGGCACCGAGGTGGCGCTGACGCTGCCTGTCGGCGTGAGGAGCTGGACGTGACCGACCCGACCGACGACGCCGTCGGGAGCGCCCCGCGCACGCTGCGGGTGGTGCTCGTCGACGACCACCGGCTCTTCCGCGCCGGCGTCCGCTCCGAGATCGGCGACCGCGTCGACGTCGTCGGCGAGGCGGGCGACGTCGACGAAGCCGTGTCGGTCGTGCATGCCACGCACCCCGATGTCGTGCTCCTCGACGTCCACCTCCCCGGCGGCGGCGGCCGCGCGGTGCTCGACGCGTGCGCCACAGACCTTCCCGACGTCCGCTTCCTCGCGCTGTCGGTCTCCGATGCCGCCGACGACGTGATCGGCGTCGTACGCGGTGGCGCGCGAGGCTATGTGACCAAAGCGATCTCGGCGGACGACCTCGTCGATGCGATCCGTCGGGTCGCCGACGGCGACGCCGTGTTCTCCCCGCGGCTGGCCGGCTTCGTGCTCGACGCGTTCTCGTCCGGCACGGTCGTCGACGAGGCCGAGGACGCGCTCGACGCTCTCTCGCCGCGCGAGCGCGAGGTGATGCGCCTCATCGCCCGGGGCTACACCTACCGCGAGGTCGCGCGCGACCTGGTGCTCTCGGTCAAGACCGTCGAGACCCACGTCTCGTCGGTGCTGCGCAAGCTGCAGCTCTCCAACCGGCACGAGCTCGCCAAGTGGGCCGCCGCCCACCATGTCGTCTGAGACCGCTGCGCGAGGCTGGTGACGGGCGCGCCTGGGCGTGCGCTGGGCACCGTGCGCGGACCCGGGCGACGCGTGCGCGCTACCGCTCGCCTACGGTTCGAGATCGGACGACGAGAGGCCCATCTCGGCGCGGAACTCGTCGGCGACCGTCGGTGCATCGGTAGGCCGGTGCGAGACGACCACCGGGTCTCCGGCCCGGACCTCGCCGGCCCTCACCACGCGCAGGTAGGTGCCTGGAACTGCGGCCAGGGTGAACTCCCGCAGCCACCCGTGCCGATCCATCCAGCCGCGGAAGGTCGCGCAGGGCACCCGCGGCCCGGTGACCTCGAGCTCCAGCTCAGCACCGATGCGCCACCTCTCGCCGATGCGGGCACCGTTCACGTCCAGACCGACGGTGGTCAGATTCTCGCCGAACGATCCCGACGGCAGCTCACGACCGAGATGCGACTCCCACCGGTCGAGGTCCTCCCGCGTGTACGCGTACACCGCCTGCTCGTCGCCGCCGTGAGCGGATCGATCGCCGATGAAGTCCCCGACGAGCCCGCTGCCGAGGCCGTCCTGCATCGACCCAGGCGCCCTCACCAGGACCGGTCCCTCGACAGGTCGCTTGTCGATGCCGGTCTCGCGCGTGTCCTTGAAGGGGTTCGGCCGGACGTGGGCGATGTTCACCGAGTCGATCCGAGCGTCGCTGGATCCGGCGTCAGGCACGCGAGCACCGTAACCCTCGCGAGCCCTGGCCGGACCCTGTCGCCTTCTCATGACGCGCCGCGGACAGGAACGGCCGAGGGCTTCGACATCGCGTTCCGTTCCGGCGCGACTCCCGCGGCCACGCACCGGATGCCGTCCAGCCTGAGCCCCGCACACGGGCGAGCCGCGGCGGCCCAGGCGGGATGACCCGGGCCGCCGGGAGGTGTGCTGCGTGTGCAACGCCCCTCCGTCCGGGTGTTGGCTGGGATCCGAGCAGCGGAGGTCTTCATGTCGCACACGTCGGACGTCGGATCTCCCGTGGTCGGCCCCGCCTCCCGGGATCTCGCGTCGAGCCGCGGGGTGGCGATCGCGGTCATCTGGGTGTCTACGGCGTTGGCGGCGGTCTTCGCGCCGGACATGGTCACCGGGTCCGCGCACGAGCACCTGCCCATGGCTGCGATCACCGGCTGGATCTGGGCCATGATCGCCACCGGCTACGTGCTCATGGCGGGGCGAAGCGGACCGGGCAGCCGATCCTTGGTCGTCGGGACGACCGTTACGTGGGTGATCGTCGCGCTGGCCGTGATCTTCGGTCCGGTGATGGTCACCGGCACCGACCCCACCACCATCCCGTTGACGGTACTCCTCGCGCCCGTGGCGGGCGCCGTGGTCACCGGCTTCCTGGCGCTGGCGAGCGCGAACGCGCGTACCGCCACCGATCGTTGACGACCT
>DASSQW010000003.1:0-2004 GCA_035702165.1 Candidatus Nanopelagicales bacterium | reverse complement strand
CCGGCACCGAGCACCATCGCCATGTGCGCGTCGTGGCCGCACGCGTGCATCCGCCCCTCGTGCTCGGAGGAGTAGTCCAGGCCGCTGGCCTCGCCGATCGGCAGCCCGTCCATGTCGGCGCGCAGCCCGATCGCGCGGGCGCTCGTCCCGCGCCGGACGCTGGCGACGATGCCGGTGCCCCCGATGCCGCGCACCGGCTCGAGCCCGAGGCCGGTGAGGAACCCGGCCACGGCGTCACCGGTGCGGTGCTCGTCGAAGCCGGTCTCGGGGATGCGGTGCAGGGCGTGACGCCACTCGATCAGCTGCGCGGTCATGGCCTCGACGTCCCCCTCCGACTACGACTGAACGGGCCGTTCGTTGCTAGGAACGCACCCTTCCTTCCAGTCACGCGCGGCGGGCGCACCCGCGCGGTGCCGAACATGATGGGCGGGATGGTTGCTCTCCTGGCAACGAATGGCACATTCGGTGACAACGGTCAGGCGTGGCCGTTGTGGAGGGTGACCGAGCCGCCGTTGCCGCCCTTCGCGGGAGCGTCGCCGGTCTCGCCGTCGCGGCGCTCGCGCGCCTCGCCGAGCACCCAGGCGTCGACACCGCGGTCGGCGAGCCGGGCGAGAGCCGTGTCGACGGAATCGCGGGCCACCATCGCGATCATGCCGACGCCCATGTTGAACGTCTTCTCCAGCTCGGGCAGCGGCACGCGGCCCATGTCGCCGACGAGGCCGAAGACCGCGTGCGGCGTCCAGGTCGAGCGGTCGATGTCGACGTGGACGTGCGGCGGCAGAACCCGCGCGAGGTTCGCGGCGAGCCCGCCGCCGGTGACGTGGCTGAACGCGTGCACGTCGACGTCGGCGGCGCGGCAGAGATCGAGGACGTCGAGGGAGTAGATGCGCGTCGGCTCGAGCAGCTCCTCGCCGAGCGTGCGGCCGAGCACGTCGACGTGCTGGTCGAGACGCAGCTGCCCTGTCGTGAGCAGGACGTGGCGCGCGAGGGAGTAGCCGTTGGAGTGCAGGCCGCTCGCGCGCATGGCGACCGCGACGTCGCCCACCTGCACGCGCTGCGGCCCGAGCAGATCGAGGGCATCGACCACACCGGTGCCGGCGCCGGCGACGTCGTACTCGTCCGGCGCGAGCAGGCCCGGGTGCTCCGCGGTCTCGCCGCCGACGAGCGCGCAGCCGGCCTGGCGGCAGCCCTCCGCGATGCCTGCGACGATCGCGGCGATGCGCTCGGGCACGACCTTGCCGGTGGCGATGTAGTCGGTCATGAACAACGGTTCGGCCCCGCAGACGACGAGGTCGTCGACCACCATCGCCACGAGATCGATGCCGATCGTGTCGTGCTTGTCCATCTTCTGCGCGACGACGACCTTCGTACCCACGCCGTCGGTCGACGTCGCGAGCAGCGGCCGCTCGAAGCGCTTGAGGATCGAGACGTCGAACAGCCCCGCGAACCCGCCGAAGTCTCCGACGACCTCGGGACGCTGGGCGCGCGCGATCGAGGCCTTCATCAGCGCGACCGCGTGCTCGCCCGCCTCGACGTCGACACCCGCAGCGGCATAGGTCGCGGGAGCGCCCGAGGTTCGGCGTACGACGTCGCCCTGCAGCGCCTCCCCGCTCACGGGCGGCTCAGCGCGTCGGCGGCGCCCCCACCGGCGAGCAGGGTGGGCAGCCCGTCGACGTCGAGCACGGGTACGTCGGTCTCGGTCACGCGCGACTCGATGCCCTCGAGCAGGTGCTTGCCGAGCAGTTCGGGCTCGGGCAGCTCGATGGGGTACGTGCCGTCGAAGCACGCGCGGCAGAGGCGGTCCATGGCGACGCCGGTGGAGGCGACGAGGCCGTCGAGCGACACGTAGCCGAGCGAGTCGGCGCCGATGGAGTTGCAGATCTCGTCGACCGTCAGGCCGTTGGCCACGAGCTCGGCGCGCGTCGCGAAGTCGATGCCGTAGAAGCACGGCCACTTCACCGGAGGGCTCGTGATGCGCACGTGCACCTCGAGCGCGCCGGCCTC
>DASSQW010000002.1:0-8434 GCA_035702165.1 Candidatus Nanopelagicales bacterium | reverse complement strand
AGAGCGCGCGATGCGGCGCGGTCGGCGTAGCCGAGCTCGTCGAGCAGCGTCTCCTTCACCGCATCCTTGGCCAGCAGCGGTACGCCGAGCCGCTCGGCGAGGGGTCCTGCCAGCGTGGTCTTCCCCGAGCCAGGGGGCCCGTTGACGATGACTGCCCAGCGCACGGTCAGCGCCCGGATCCCTTGCGGCGCTCGACGGGTGCGACGGTGCGACGGACCACCCAGCGATGCTTGCCGATCGTGCGGTCGGGTTCGAAGCCCGCGGCCTCGAACGTCGACAGCGCGCCGAGGAACAGGAAGCTCGCCGAGACGTCTCCCGCCGGCTCGGGGTAGCCCTCGACGACGCCGCCGCCGAGCTCGGCGATCTGCTCGAGCGCGCCGGCGAGCCCGGCCGCCGCGACCCCCTGGCGGCGGTGGCCCTTGCCGACGTAGTGGCAGCCGATGCGCCAGTCCGGCAGCTCGGTGAGGCCCTTCTCGTAGGCGGGGCGGTTCTTGATCCGCACGACCTCCTCAGGGCTGCCGAACTGCACCCAGCCCACGCACTCGCCGCCGTCGAGCACCAGCGCGGAGTGCGTCGTGCCGGCGCGCACCCGCGCGAGCTTGCGGTCGTGGTTGACCTGAGCGCTGCCGACCGGGCCCTCCTCGTGGAAGCCGATGCACCAGCAGCCGCCGAAGACGCCGCCGTTGGCCTCGACCAGCGCCTCGAACAGCGGCCAGGTCGACTCGTCGAGCGGGACGGTCGTGAACGTCATGCGTCCACGCTAGCCGCGACCACCGACCCGGTGGCGGACAGAGCGCCGCCGGCGCCTCACCAGTGCGCGGCAGGGGAGTGCAGGCCGCGCGGGTGGCCCTCGCCGAAGCGTCGACGGGCGCGGCGCGCCTCGCGCCACGCCGGCAGGGCGACGGCGAGCCGCCGGGACATCGGGACCCTCGCGCGCGTTGCGAACACGTCGAAGCCGTTGGCCTCCACCTCGTCGACGATGCCGCAGTAGAGGGTCCGGGCGGCCTCGATGCACGGCCGCGACGACGGGTGCAGCATCGCGATCCCTGCGCGCGACTCCTCCTCGAGGCGACGCACGCGTGCGATCTGGAGCTCGAGCGCCGCGCGGATCCCCGGTGTCAGTACACGGTTCTCGAGATCACCGCGGGACACGCCGAACTCCGCGAGCTCGTCGAGCGGGAGGTAGACGCGACCTCGGTCGAGGTCCTCGCCGACGTCGCGCACGAAGTTCGCGAGCTGGAAGGCGACGCCGAGGTCCTTCGCCCGCTCGTACGCCTCGTTCTCGACGGGCTCGAGGATCGGCACCATCTGCAGGCCGATGACCGCCGCGGACCCGTAGACGTACTCGTAGAGGTCGTCGTACGTCGCGTACTCGGTGACCGTCAGGTCCATCGTCATCGAGTGGAGGAAGGCCTCGAAGTGCTCGACCGGGATGTCCCAGCGCTGCACCGTGTCGATGACGGCGCGGCAGACCTCGTCGTCGCTCGACCCCCGGCGCAGGTCGGCGAAGAACTGCTCGCCCCACGTGCGGAGCAGGTCGGCCTTCTCCTGCTCGGTGAGGGTCGAGGCGAGGTCGTCGACGATCTCGTCGGCGTAGCGCGCGAACCCGTAGAGCGCGTGCACGTAGGGCCGCTTCGCGGGCGGGAGGAGGAGGGTCGCGAGGTAGTAGGTCTTGCCGTGCTGGGCGTTGAGCCGCCGGCAGCGCTCGTAGGACTCGCGCAGCGCCGGATCGACGATGCCCGCGGCATCGAGGTCGCGTCGGCTCATGCGCCAGATCCTCGCACCAGTGCCGCGCATGCGCCCTTCCGGTGTGGTTGCATGCCGGACGTGCCCGTTGTCACGCCGACCGCGCAGCGCCGACTGCTCGCCCTCGTCGTCCCGCTCGTGGCGCTGGTGCTCGCGGCCTGCGGCGCCGCCGCCACCGGTACGCCGGGATCGTCCCTGGCCGCACCGGGTCAGGGCTCAGGCGCCGCTCTCGCCCCGTCGGCTCCGACCACGGACCTGCCGACGGTCGCCATCGCGAAGCTCCCGGCGCAGGCCGTCGACACCCTGCGCCTCATCGCGTCGGACGGGCCGTACCCGTACGCGAAGGACGGCGCGACGTTCTCCAACCGCGAGGGGATCCTGCCCCGGCACCCGAGCGGCTGGTACCGCGAGTTCACGGTCGTGACACCGGGTTCCGCCGATCGAGGCGCGCGGCGGATCATCGCGGGGCAGGACGGTTCCCGCTTCTACACCAGCGATCACTACTCCTCGTTCCGCGAGGTCGTCTCGGGGGAGGGCTCATGACGGCTCCACTGCGCGCGTGGCTGACCAAGATGCACGGCGTGCGGCAGATGGTCGCGTCGGTCGACGAGGTGGAGACGGAGGCCGACAAGCTCGGCTGGCGCGTCGTCGTGATCGACGGGACCGACGTCGAGGACAAGCACGCGTTCCTCGAGGCGTGCAACGAGGCCTTCGAGCTGCCCGAGTGGTTCGGGTGGAACTGGGACGCGCTCGAGGAGAGCGTGCGCGACCTCGACCTCGGCGACGCGTCCGGCGTGCTGCTGGTGTGGAACGGCTGGGGTGAGTTCGCCGAGGCGGACCCGACCGACTTCGCGACGGGCCTCGACATCCTGCGCGGCGCGGTGCGCGCGTGGGGCCGCGACGGCGTCGACGGCGGGCTGCTGCTGCTGGGCGAAGGCCCGGAGATCGACGTCGACGAGCTCTAGGACGTCGGGCGGACGTCAGGCGGTCTGCGGCGAGCGGACGACGAGCATCTCGCGGCGCGCGGCCGCCGGGGCGTCGTCGGGGAGCAGGCCGTGGTCGGTCGGTTCGCCGAACACCAGGGCGCGTTCGCGCGGCGACGCCGAGAGCGCCAGGCCCACGGCTGCGGCGGCCGCCACCATCGCGAGACCGTCGGAGAGCTCGAGCAGGCTGTCGGACGTCGCGCTGCTCTCGCACAGGCCGTAGAAGGTGAACGCGGCGGTGACCAGCAGCACGATCTGCAGCTGCCGCGGTGTGACGCCGGACGCAGCGATGAGCGGCAGGATCCAGAGCAGGTACCACGGCTGCACGACCGGGCCGAGCGCGACGACGGCGAGGAACGCCCACGCGAGCGCCTGCACCGGTGTGCGCCCCTGCGGTTTGAGCAGCAGGTAGCCGACGATGCCGATCGCGAGCAGCTCGCCGAGCGCGCGGAACACGCCGACGGTGAGGTCGAGGTGGTCGCCGAAGCCGAGCCAGCTCGCCACGTTGCCGGTGAACATGCCCAGTGCGGTGGCGGGCGAGAGCCAGGTGCGCACCTCGCCCGGAGTGGTGAGCGCACGCACCCAGCCGATGCCGCCGCCGATCACCGCCGCGAAGATGGCATAGGTGATCACGGCGACGACGCCGGACTTCACCCACGCGATGACGCGCTGGCGGGTCGTGGCCCGGGTGCCGGCCCACACCAGACCGACGAACGGCAGCGCGAGCAGGCCGATCGGCTTCACCATCGCGCCCATCGTCACGAGCGCGATGCCGACGATCGGGCGCCGTTCGATGGCGAGGGTGAGGCCGGCGACCATGAGCCCGACCATGAGGGCGTCGTTGTGGGCACCGAGCACGAAGTGCATGAGCACCAACGGGTTCAGGACGCCGAGCCACACGGCCTTCGAGGCGTCGATCCCGCAGTGGAACGCGAGTCGTGGCACGTAGTAGGCGAGCAGCGCGACGCCCGCGACGGCGAGCAGGCGGAAGGCGATGACGGCGAGGTAGGTGTTGTCGCCCACGAGCGCTGCGACCCCGCGCTCCATCGCGAGGAACACCGGGCCGTACGGCGTCGGTGTGAACTGCCACATCGGATCGACGCCGTCCTTGAACCAGCCGGGGATCGACGACACGCCGTTGCTGTAGGGGTCGATGCCGTTGAGGACGAGGCGGCCCTGGGCGAGGTAGGAGTAGACGTCGCGGCTGAACAGCGGCGGCGCGAGCAGCAGCGGTGCGGTCCAGATCGCGAGGACGACCCAGAGACGTCGCAGGTCGCGGATGTGCCCGCCGAGGACGTCGGCACCGAGGACGAGCCAGGCCTGCAGCAGAACCGCGCCGCCGAGGATCACCGAGGCGTGCGCGACGAACGCGCCGATGCCGGTGAAGCGCATCGTGTGCAGCAGGGGGAACTCGGCGAGGCCGCCGACCGGAGGCAGCCAGCCGACCCCCAGCGCACCGACGGCGAGCAATGCGGTCCCGATGAGGCCGGGCACGGCGTAGCGCAGGGTGAAGGCCAGACCGGAGTCCGACTCGGCGGGCCCGCCGCCGAGCGCGTCAGCGGAGGCCATGGCGCAAGGATACCGGCGTTCCGGCGGGCGTCAGCCGGCCCGAGCCAGCGGACCGGGGGGTGATCCGTGTCGCTCGTCCTCGTCCGCCTCGTCCTGGTTCTCCGCGGCGTCGGCGTCGCTGCAGGTCAGGCGGGTGCGCGGCGGTCAGCGCAGGTAGGTCGGGGCGTACGCCGGATCCGGGCCTGTGATCCTCTCGGCCGCCAGGCGTCCGGAGACGAGGACCATGGGCACGCCCACGCCCGGCTGGGTCCCGGACCCGGTGAAGACCACGTTCTGCCCCCAGAGGTTCGAGGGTCGGAACGGGCCGGTCTGGGAGAACGAGTGCGCGGCGGCGAACGGGGCGCCGCGCTCCAGGCCCCGCTCGGCCCAGTCCAGAGGCGTCGTGACGTGCTCGAGCTCGATGCCGTCGCCGAAGCCGACGTAGCCGCGCTCCTCGAGCGTGCGCACGACCTCGTCGCGGTAGCGCGACCCCTCCTGACGCCAGTCGATCGGGGCGTCGAGGTTCGGCGTCGGGAACAGGACGTAGTAGATCTGCTTGCCCTGCGGCGCCAGCCCCGGGTCGGAGTACGTCGGGTTCGTGACGAGGATGCTCGGATCGCTCATCAGCCGGCGCTCGTCGATGAGCTCGCGGAACACCCCGTCCCAGCTGCGCCCGAAGTGGATGTTGTGGTGCGCCGTCTTCGAGTACGACGCCGACGAACCGGCGAGCAGGAGGAAGCACGACGGCGAGTACCGCAGCCGGCGTACCGACCAGGGCTCCTCGCCGAGCAGCTCGCGGTAGGCGACGGGCAGGTCCGGGTTGAGGACGACGACGTCGGCGTCGAACCGCTCGCCGTCCGTCGTGACGACACCCGTCGCACGGTCGCCGCGGCGCTCGACGGACGCCACCTCGGTCGAGTACCGGATCTCCACGCCGTGCTTCTCGGCGGCCGCCGCGAGGGCGCGCGGCAGGGCGTGCATGCCGCCGCGAGGGAAGTAGACGCCGGCGACCGAGTCCATGTAGGCGATCACGGCGTAGATCGCGAGCGCGTCCTGCGGCGAGAGGCCGGCGTACATCGCCTGGAAGCTGAACAGCCGCTCGGTGCGCGGGTCGGACAGGTACTGGCGGACCTTGGGCGCGAGCCGTCGGAAACCGCCGAGGGCGACGAGGCGCGCGAGGTTCTCGGTGAGCAGGTCGGCCGGCGAGTCGATGTTGCGGTCGATGAAGTCGCGCATCTCGTAGCGGTAGAGCTGGGAGACGAAGTCGACGTAGCGCCGGTAGCCGTCGGCCTCCTTCGGCGAGATCACGGTGCGGATCTCCTCGGCCATCGCCTCGACGTCGGAGTGCACGTCGAGCTGCGAGCCGTCGGGGTAGAAGGCGCGGTAGAGCGGCTCCACCGGCATCAGGTCCAGCCAGTCGTCCATGTCCTCGCCGACCGCCGCGAACGTGTCGCGGATCAGGTCGGGCATGGTCAGCACGGTCGGCCCGGTGTCGAAGCGGAAGCCGGAATCCTCGATCAGTCCGGCGCGGCCCCCGGGCACCGCCTCGCGCTCGAGCACCGTCACCGACCGCCCGGCACCGGCGAGCCGCAGGGCGCACGACAGGCCGGCGAGACCGGCGCCGACCACCACCACGCGCCCGGTCGGTCCGGTGACGGTGCGCGGGTCGCGGCGGAGCAGAGCCATGGCCCCACCCTAGGTTCACGTCGGTGATCCGGCCCTCCGAGCCGCGTGCGCACCAGCACGTGCGCGACACTGTGGCCACCCGACAAGGAGAGCGGCACCTCGTGTCCTACATCCCCACGCAGATCCCGGCGTTCAGCCCTCGGCAGCGCCGGCGCTTCCTGGTGCGCACCCTGCTCACCGCGAGCGGCACGGCCCTGGTGGTGCTGCTGCTCTACTACGTGCTGCCGATCGACAGCGCGCGCGACAGCCTGATCTTCCTCGTGCTGGGCATCGAGCTCGCGATCCTCGCGGTGGTGGTCGGGTGGCAGGTGCGCCGGGTGCTGCGCTCGTCCACGCCGCTCCTCGCCGCGATCGAGGCTCTCGCGTTCACCGTGCCGCTGTTCCTGGTGGTGTTCGCCGCGATGTACGTCGGACTCTCGGCGAACTCCGGGACGAACTTCAACGTCGGGACCCTCACCCGCACCGACGGCCTCTACTTCACCGTCACCGTGTTCGCGACCGTGGGCTTCGGGGACATCACCGCGACCAGCCAGCTGACACGCGCTCTGGTCACGGCGCAGATGCTGCTCGACCTCGTCGTGCTCGGTCTCCTGATCCGGGTGTTCATCGGCGCCGTGCAGGAGGCGTGGAGGCTCAAGGGGTCCCCGACGCCGGACCAGCTGCGCGACCACATCGCGGAGAGCGTCGACGAGGGGTCCGGCCTCCCTCAGCCGTCCGACGGCGCCTGACGCGCCCGCCCGATCGGGAGCAGCAGGACGGCTGCGGCCATCACGAGGATGTTCGTGTTGACCCAGAACCAGTCCAGGACGCCCGCGCGCTGCGACGTGCCGAGGACGTCGTCGACCCACGACATGCCCGGCGCGCTGAAGACCGCGATCACGGCGACGGCGAGAAGCCAGCGCCACCAGGACCGCCCGGCTCCGACGAGGATGCCGATCAGGGGCACGATCCAGACCACGTGGTGGGTCCACGACACCGGCGCGGCGAGCACGATCCCCAGGCCCATGACGGTCGCAGCACCGAGGCTGTCGCCGTCGATCATCGCTCGGCCCGACCGCAGCGCCGCGACGGCCAGCGTGCCGACGGCGAGGACCAGCCACAGCACTGTGGCTGCGGTCCCGTGGCCGAGCAGCCGCAGGACGAGACCGTTCCAGGACACGTTGACCGACTCGGCCACGGGCCCGACGCGGTCGGTGTCGAGCACCAGGCCGAGCCAGTCGCGCGTGTCGGCGGGCAGGACCGCCAGAGCGAGCAGCCAGCACGCGGCGGTGGTGACCACCCCCGTCGCGACGGCGCGCCACCGGCGGGCGGCGACGTACGTCAGCAGGAATCCGCCGGGCGTGATCTTCACCGCCGCCGCGAGCCCGACGAGTGCGCCGGCCGCGCGGGAGCGGCGTAGGCCGAGATCGAGGTCGGCCAGGCAGAGGACGCCGAGCAGCAGGCCGACCTGCCCGAACCCGAAGAGCCGCGCGACAGGGTCGAGGAGCACCAGCGCGAGCGCGGCAGCGATGAGCCCCGCGGCGAGGCGGCCGACCGGGCTCAGCGGTGCGAGCAGCTCGGCGAAGGACCGACGGGCCAGCCACCACAGGCAGAGCAGCGACAGCAGCCACCACACCCCGACCGCGGAGCCGATCGGCACCAGCGCCGCGGGCAGCAGCACCAGCGCCGCGAACGGCGGGTAGGTGAACGGCAGCGGCTGGCCCGCGGTGTAGCGCGAGCCCGGAGGGTAGACCGGCAGGTGGTCGAGCACGCGCTGCGCGGCGTCGCGGTAGACGCGCAGGTCCTGCACCGCAGGCGGATCCCAGTCGCGGGCGAGGACGCCGACGAGCAGGCACGCGGCGACCACCGCGAGCACCACGAGCGCGGTGCGCCTGCCCCCCGGACCGGTCATGGTCCGAACCCTGGCAGAGGAGGGTCAGACCGAGCGGGAGGTCGCCGCTACGGCGAGCCCCCGCAGGACCTCGCGCGCGTCGTCGGCGACCGGAGCGGCGTCCAGCGCCTGGAAGCACTGGCCGGTGAGCGCCTCGATGAGGCCCTCCACATGGGCCAGCGCGCCCGTGCCCACGATGATCTCGCGCAGCTCGTCGACGCCGGCCGCGTCGAGCGCCGGGTCGCCGAGACGCCGGCGCAGCACAGCAGCCTCGGCGGGGGAGGCGGCCTCGGCCGCGGTCGCGACCAGGACCGTGCGCTTGCCCTCGCGCAGGTCGTCGCCGGCGGGCTTGCCGGTCTCGGCCGGGTCGCCGAAGACGCCGAGGACGTCGTCGCGCAGCTGGAACGCCTCGCCGAGCGGGAGGCCGTAGCCGCTGTAGGCGACGACGAGGTCGGGGGAAGCGTCGGCCAGCTCGGCACCGAGGTGCAGCGGACGCTCGATCGTGTACTTCGCGGACTTGTAGCGCACGACGCGCATCGCGCGCTCGGCCGATCCTCCGCCCATCGCCTGCTCGAGCAGGTCGAGGTACTGGCCGGCCATG
>DASSQW010000001.1:0-7201 GCA_035702165.1 Candidatus Nanopelagicales bacterium | reverse complement strand
ATGAAGGCGGACGCCGGCCCGGGATCGCAGCAGGGCCACGACCGATCGGCAGGAGGCCGGGATCCCGTCGTCGCCCTGACGGACGTAGAAATGCCCTGCTAGTCCGTCAGGACGACGACGGGAGCACGGCCGTAGCGAGCGGACGACCCCTCCGGACGAGCCCGATGTCGCGTACGGTCGAGAGCATGACGCCGGAGGAGATCGCCGACCTCGCGCACCTGCGCCGCGCCCGCGACCTGATGGACCGCGACTTCGCGCTGCCCCTCGACGTGCCGCGGATGGCCCAGACGGCGCTCATGTCGCCGGCCCACTTCTCGCGCAAGTTCCGCGCCGCCTACGGCGAGACGCCGTACTCCTACCTCATGACCCGCCGCATCGAGCGCGCCAAAGCCCTTCTCCGCCAAGGCATGTCGGTCACCGACGCCTGCATGGCCGTGGGCTGCACGTCGCTCGGCTCGTTCTCGAGCCGGTTCACCGAGATCGTCGGCGAGACGCCGTCGGCCTACCGGGCACGCGACCACCGCCACCTGGAGCAGGTGCCGGCGTGCGTCACGAAGGTCGCCACCCGCCCCCAGCGCCGCCCCACCCCCGCCTGACCCGTCGAGAGGCGCTGGCTCGCCCTGTCGAGGTGCGTGAGCACACCTCGACGGGCGAGCAGGATCGGAGAAGCGGGCGTACGTCGCTGCCCCTACCGTCGTGGGCATGACGATCTCCGTGCAGACCATGTTCATCCCCGTGCACGACCCCGAGGCGGCCCTCGCGTTCTACCGCGACGCGCTCGGCCTCGAGGTGCGCATGGACGTCGCGTCCGACGGCTTCCGCTGGATCACCGTCGGCGCACCGGGGCAGGACGTCGGCATCGTCCTGTCGCAGCCCAACGCCGGTCGGTCGCAGACCGAGGGCGACGCACTCCTCGCGCTCGTGACCCAGGGCTCGCTGCAGGCAGCGATCTTCGCCACCGACGACCTCGACGCCACGTTCGAGAAGGTGCGGGCCTCGGGCTCGGTGGAGATCCTCCAGGAGCCGACCTCGCAGCCCTGGGGCGCGCGCGACTGCGCCGTCCGCGACCCCTCCGGCAACCTCGTCCGCATCGCCCAGGCCTGATCCCCTGCTCGACGCCGGCGCGGTGCCGCCAGCCGGGATCCGGTGCAGGACACCGGATCCGGCGGCCGGGCGGCGCCGCGCAGGGGTTGGCAGCCGGCGGCCATCGGTGTCAGAATGCGTGTCGCACGGAACCGCCCGCCAGGGTGGCGAGGCGGTACGCAAACGCCGAGGAGGTCACCATGGCCGTGCTCCGCTTCGACCCGTTCCGGGAGCTCGACAGGATGACCGAGCAGATGCTCGGAGTCCCCGCGGGCAGCGCCCGCGCCCCCCGTTTCATGCCGATGGACCTGTACCGGTCCGGCGACCACTACGTCCTGCACGCCGACCTGCCCGGGGTGGATCCCGGCTCGGTCGATGTGAGCGTGGACAACGGCACGCTCACCATCCGCGCGCAGCGCTCGGGACGCACCGAGGACGGCGTGGAGTGGCTGGCCAGCGAGCGGTTCACCGGCTCCTACATGCGCCAGCTGGCCCTCGGCGACGGCATCGACGCCGACGCCATCCACGCGACGTACGAGAACGGCGTCCTCACCCTCACCCTGCCGCTCGCGGCGCGCGCCAAGCCGCGCCGTATCGACATCGCGGTGACCGGCGACGCCCCGGTGGTCGTGGGCGAGACCGAGCAGCAGGCGGTCACGTCCGGATGACGCGACGAGGCCCCCGACCGATGAGCGGTCGGGGGCCTCGGCGTCCGGCGGGCTAGAGGCCCGCGGCGTTGCTGACCGCGCGCTTGGTGAGCACGCGGGCGAGGTGCTGGCGGAACTCGGCGTCGGCGTGGGTGTCCGACGTCGGGTTGGTGCCGTCGGCCGCGGACTCCGCCGCGGCCGCGATCGCGTCCGCGGTCGCCGGGCCGCCGGTGAGCGCCGTCTCGGTGGCCGTCGCCCGGTGCGGCGAGCTCGCGACGTTGGTGAGCGCCACGCGCGCCTCCGCGATGGTGCCGCCCTCGACCTTGACGGCCGCCGCGGCGCCGACGATCGCCCACGACTGCGCCGTGCGGTGGAACTTCTGGTAGTCGAAGCCCCACCCGTCGCCGAGCTTGGGAACGCGCACGGCGACCAGCACCTCGTCGACCCCCACCGCAGTCGTGAAGTAGTCGACGAAGAAGTCCGCAGCGCCCACCGTGCGGCGTCCACCCGGTCCGGCGATCACGAACTCGGCGTCGAGGCAGCGGGCCACGGTCGGCAGGTCGCCCGCCGGGTCGGCGTGCGTGCACGACCCGCCGAACGTGCCGCGGTGGCGGATGGCCGGGTCGGCCACCTCGCCGGCCGCCCGCGAGAGGAGCGGTGCACCGGCCTTGATGGCCTCGTGGTGCATCACCTCGTACGTCGTCACCCCGGCACCGATGAGGATCGATCCACCCTCGTCGGTGACGGCACGCAGCTCGTCGATCCGGCTGACGTCGACGAGCACGGACGGCGCGTTCATCCGGAGCCGTAGCACCGGCATGAGCGACTGGCCGCCGCCGAGCACCTTGGCGTCCTCGCCGCCGGCTGCGAGCGCGGCCACCGCCTCGTCGACGCTGCCGGCCTTCACGTAGTCGAATGCGACGGGGATCATGCCTGGCCTCCCTTCGCGTTCTGGATGGCTCGCCACACGTTCTGCGGGCTCGCGGGCATGAAGACGTCGTTGACGCCGAGGTGCCGGATCGCATCGACGACACCGTTGATGATCGCCGGGGTGGACGCGATCGCGCCCGCCTCGCCGATCCCCTTGGTGCCCAAGGGATGCGTCGTCGACGGTGTGACGGTCTGATCGGTGATGAAGGACGGCAGGTCTGCGGCGCTCGGCAGCAGGTAGTCGCCCATCGAACCGGTGAGCAGCTGCCCCTCGGAGTCGTAGAGCGCGCCCTCGTACAGCGCCTGGGCGATGCCCTGCGCCAGACCGCCGTGCACCTGGCCGTCCACGATCATCGGGTTGATCTGCACCCCGCAGTCGTCGACGGCGACGTACTTGCGGAGGGTGACCTGGCCGGTCTCGGTGTCGACCTCCATCGCCGCGAGGTGCGTGCCGTGCGGGTAGGAGAAGTCGATCGGGTCGACCGTCGACTCCCCTGCCAGCGTGGGCTCGAGCCCGTCCGGCAGGTTGTGCGCCCGGAACGCCTCGAAGGCCAGCGCCTGCAGCGTGAGGGACTTCTCGGCGTCCCCCTTGACCGCGAACGTGCCCTGGGAGAACTCGATGTCGTCGGGGCTCACCTCGAGCTGGTGGGCCGCGATGAGCCGCGCCTTCTCGACGAGCCGCTCGCCCGCGACCTTGATCGCCTGACCGCCGACGGCCAGCGAGCGCGAGCCGTAGGTGTCCATGCCGTACGGCGCACGACCGGTGTCGCTGTGGACCACCTCGATGTCCTCGACCGGGACGCCGATGATGTCCGACGCGATCTGGCTCCACGCCGTCTCGTGGCCCTGGCCGTGCGGCGAGGTACCGGTGATGAGCTCGATCTTGCCGGTGGGCAGAGCGCGGATGGTGCAGTGCTCCCAGCCGCCCGCGACGTAGTTCAGCGCGCCCAGCGTGCGCGACGGCGCCAGGCCGCACATCTCGGTGAACGTCGAGATGCCGATGCCGAGCTGGACGGTGTCTCCCGCGTCGCGACGTGCCTTCTGCTCCGCGCGCAGCTCGTCGTAGCCGAACAGCTCGAGGGCGCGAGCGGTGGCGGCCTCGTAGTTGCCCGTGTCGTACGTGAGACCGGCGATCTGCGTGTAGGGGAACTCCTCGTGCTTGATCCAGTTCTTCTTGCGGAGCTCGAGCGGCTCGATCCCGAGCTCGGCCGCGGCCTCGTCGACGATGCGCTCGATCGCGTACGTCGCCTCAGGGCGGCCGGCGCCGCGATAGGCGTCGGTCGGGGTCTTGTTGGTGTAGACGCCCGTGCAGGTGAAGTCGAGCGCCTCCATCTTGTAGATGCCCGAGTACATGAACATCCCGAGGAGCGGCGTGCCCGGGGTGATGATCTGCAGGTAGGCACCCATGTCGGCCAGCAGCTCGACCTTCATGCCCAGGATGGTGCCGTCGTTCGTCACGGCGAGCTCGATGTCCTGGATCTGGTCGCGACCGTGGTGGGTGGAGACGAAGTGCTCGCTGCGCGCCTCGACCCACTTGATGGGCCGGCCGGTCTTCTGCGCGAGCACCACCGCGAGCACCTCCTCGCGGTTGATCTGGAGCTTGGCACCGAAGCCGCCTCCGACGTCCGGCGCGACGACCCGCAGGTTGTTCTCGGGGATGCCGGTGACGAGTGCGAGGAGCACGCGCAGCACGTGGGGGATCTGGCTCGAGGTCCAGATGGTGATCTCGTCGGACATGCCGACGGCCGGGGCGGCGACGACCGCGCGCGGCTCCATCGTGTTCGGGATCAGGCGCTGGTTGATGAACCGGCGCTTCACGACCCGGTCGGCCTTGGCCCGCACGGCCTCGTAGTCGCCGCACGGCATCTTCGCCGTGTAGGTCCTGTTGGTCCCGAACTCGGGGTGCACGATCGTGGACCCCTCGGCGAGCGCGAGCTCCATGTCGACGACCGCAGGCAGCGGGTCGTAGTCGACGTCGACCATCGAGGCGGCATCGGCGGCGAGGTACTTCTCCGTCGCCAGGACGATGGCGACGACGTCGCCCGCGAACTTCACGACGTCCTTGCAGATCGCCGGCATGACGGCCGTCTGGATGTCGTCGGTGACCGGCCAGACGCAGGTCGAGCCGGCGAGGTCGGGGAAGTCGGCACCCGTGTAGACGTGGACGACGCCCTCGGCAGCCAGTGCGGCCGAGGTGTCGATGGCGGTGATCCTCGCGTGGGCGACAGGGCTGCGGACGGTGGCCATCCAGAGCGTTCCGGGCAGCTGGATGTTGTCGGTCCAGTTGGTGCGACCGGTCAGGAGCCGCGCGTCCTCCTTGCGCCGCATCGGACGACCGATGGCGGGTCCGTCCGTGCGCTCGTCGGTGGCGGTCATGCGCCCTCACCTCGCATCTCTGCGGCAGCCGTGGCGACCGCCTTCACGATGTTGTGGTAGCCGGTGCAGCGGCAGAGGTTGCCCTCGAGGCCGCAGCGGATCTCGTGCTCGGTCGGGTCCGGGTTCTCCGACAGCAGGTCGACCGAGGCCATGACCATGCCCGGTGTGCAGAACCCGCACTGCAGGCCGTGGCACTCCTTGAACGCCTTCTGCACGGGGTGCCACTCGCCCTCGCCCGCGAGGCCCTGGATGGTCGTGACCTCGGCACCGTCGACCTGGACCGCCAGGACGCTGCAGGACTTGGCGCTGCGACCGTCGATGAGGACGGTGCAGGCGCCGCAGTTGGACGTGTCGCACCCGATCGTGGTGCCGACGAGGCCGAGGTCCTCCCGCAGCCAGTGGACGAGGAGCCGGCGAGGCTCCACATCCCCGTGGCGCAGGACGCCGTCGACCGTGACGCCGATATGGACCATCGCGTGTCTCCCGGTGGGATGAGTGGGGAACAGATGCGGCCGCCGAGTCGGCCATCGGTGGCCGAAACGTACCCCTGACCGAGGCGCGACGCAGGAGGTTCGGGCAAGGCCGCACCGTGTTCGGAGGAACGCCGGAGCCGGCCTCGACGACCCGGTGCGCCGAGCCACCGGAGGCGGCGCACGACCCCCTCCGTCCACCCTCCGACGATCCGCTCCTGCTGCCTCGCCCGCGCCCCCGCGGCGTCGATGCGGTCTGCTCCACGGCCGGCCGTGGGGCGGATACCCTCGCCCGACAGCAGCCTGGAGGTGCCTCGTGCGCGCGGTCGTGTTCACCGGTCCCGGCCGTCCCGTGGAGGTGCGCGAGGTCGATCTCGCCGCTCCGCGCGAGGGCGAGGTGCTCGTGCGCATCGCCGGCGCCGGCGTCTGCCACAGCGACCTGCATGTGTGGAAGGGCGAGTGGCCGCGGCAGGTGCCGGTGGTCCTCGGCCACGAGGGGTCCGGCGAGGTCGTCGACGTCGGCCCGGGCGTCACCGGGCTGCGGCCCGGCGATCACGTCGTCCTGTCGTGGATCGCGCCGTGCGGCGAGTGCCGCTGGTGCCGCGCGGGGCACGAGGCTCGCTGCACCTTCGCCGCCGAGGTGGTCGGCCCGCAGGGCGTGCTGTTCGACGGCACCACGCGCCTCTCGATGGACGGCGAGCCGGTCCGGCACTACCTCGGCGTCTCGTCGTGGGCGGAGTACGCCGTCGTACCGGCGTCCGGTGCGATCAAGGTGCGCGACGACGCCCCCCTCGACGTGATCGCCCTCGTCGGCTGCGCGGTGGCCACGGGGGTGGGCGCCGTGCTCAACACCGCGAAGGTGGAGGTGGGGTCGACCGTCGTCGTCATCGGATGCGGCGGCGTCGGCCTCTCGATCGTGCAGGGCGCCCGGCTCGCCGGCGCGTCGCGGATCGTGGCCGTGGACCTCGTGGCCGCCAAGACGGGGATCGCTCTGGCCGTCGGCGCTACCGACGCGGTCGACGGGTCGGCGTACGACGCGGTCGACGCGGTGCGCGACCTCCTGCCCGAGGGCGCGGACTACGCCTTCGACGGCATCGGGCACACCGCGACGACCGAGCAGGCCATCCGGATGCTCGGCCTCGGCGGTGCTGCGGTGCTCGTCGGCCTGCCGCCCTCGGGCGCTCGCGCATCCTTCGAGCCGCTCGTGCTCACCGAGCTCGACGGCCGCATCCTCGGTTCGAACTACGGCAGCATCCGACCGGCGCGCGACCTCCCGTGGCTCGTCGACCGCTACGTCGAGGGCGACCTCATGCTCGACGAGCTGGTCACCGCGCGCCGTCCGCTCGAAGCCGCCGGCGATGCGCTCGAGCAGCTGGCGACCGGACAGGTCCTGCGGACGCTTCTCGTGCCGTAGGCACCGGAGGGCCTTCGCACCGTCGGTACTGCGCGATGACAGCCGCGGGAAGCCCTCGGCACACGGCCGGAACGCCGTCGCATCTCCGGGTGATGCGACGGCGTTCCTCAGCGTGGCTGCGAGGTCGTCCGGCCGACCGCGGGCCGGTAGGCCATCACGTTCTTGAGCATGCCGAGGCCGACGACGCCGACGAGCTCGTCGCCGCGGTGGTAGCCCACGACGCACTCGTCGTGCAGATCCCCCTCGAGCACGCCGATGCCGTCGGCGTCCGCGAGGCCCGG